>JALFFX010000037.1 GCA_022777645.1 Erysipelotrichaceae bacterium | reverse complement strand
ATATAAGGAGTGGGAGGGATTCCGCCGTAGTTGGCATTGTAGGAAAATCCAAAAGTTTAGATTTTCCCACAATGCTTATCTTTTGGTCTTTGGTTCGGAATAGTGTAGTGCTGGCGGTCTATCTCTTGTTTTCGGTTGCTTGCTTCCTTACCGTACATGAGCATCAACCTCGAGCATGTAATGCAACATATTTTCGACCAAAACAACAGTGCAATGCTATTTTAGTCGTAGTTGTATGTTTATCGACAATTGGAGATATTAAATGAAAAAGTTTAGATTTATTTGGACTTTTTTATTAAAGAATATTTAAATGGTTGTTGATTTTATGAGATATATCTTATACAATATTGCCAACGATATCAACCTTTTACAAAATCATAATTCTAATGCATTTAAGAAACAAAGAGCATAATCCGCCTCATATTCATGCTATTTATGGCGATGAAGAAGCAACTTTTTATATTGATAGCGGAGAAATATATCAAGGTAAATTTCCTAAAAATGGAGAAAAATTAGTCAAACAATTTATCAAACAAAATAAAGAAAAACTTTTGGAGATGTGGGAAACAGAAAAATGCGAAGAACTCCCACCAATTAAATAATATGAAAAAAGCAATTAAATTATATTTAAGAGAAGGCACTACTTTCGACATTCTTTTCGAAGATGGAATCACAAAAAGATATGATATTCTCACATTAGCTGATAAGTTTCCTCAGTTAAATGCTTTAAAAGATCGCAACTTATTCTTGCAAGGACATTTGCTTGGATGGGGAGGCGTCATTTGGAATGATGAACTAGATATTGACTCAGAAACCGTTTATGAAGATGGCATAACTGTAAATAATGATGATAACGTTATTTCAGTTCTAACTGGATACAAATTAAAAGAATTAAGAAGAAATGCAGGACTAACTCAAGCTGATTTATCTCGTTCTTGTGGAGTTCCTCAATCAGACATTTCAAAAATAGAAAATGGACTATTTAATCCTTCTATTTCGTTATTACAAAAAATAGCAAATGGTATAAATAAAAAAGTTATTATTGATTTCCGATAAAAACCTACGAAAAAGTGCGTGTTTTTTTCTTATTCTTAAGCACTACTGATATATTTGGCCTTGTGGATACAACTTTATTCAATTTGAACCAGACAAATAAAAAACCTCGTGAAAATCCGGACGAACACGAGGTTTAAACTTTTTTTATTTCGCTCTATAATTAGCCTTCAAGCCATTCTATTTCATCTAAAATATCTTTAAGCGCTTCGCCACCAAATAATGGTTCGCTCATAAGCTTTTTGTATGCATCGTCATCGGAGTCCCCAACAACTTCTATCCATTCTTTGATACGATATTCTTTTTTTTCGAATAGACCAATAACATATTTTTTGCTATAAGCTTCAATATGATATCTTTGGCCTTTATAAGAAATAACAACTTCTCTATATCTCAAATTATCCATTGAGCTTTCGAGTTCGTCTTTATTGATTAATCCATTCATCTTTGATGACTCCTTTCAAATATTTTCCATACTTTTTATAGTCTCTTCTATTAAAAAGCCTTGATGTATTAGGATCACCGTGATATTTTGAACCCTTCCAGTGATGGATGTGCAATGTTGGCTCATTGCCAAATTGTTTATGGACACTATAATCAATGTCAACAACTGGATGACCGGAATAATCATATACTCTTAATTGATGAAATGTGCCATTTTTATCCTTAAGAATATACGCTGTCCCTTTAGTATGTGAAATGTCTGGCAACTTATTATGATGTTTCCCACTACCTTGATATTCTAAAACTTTGGTGTTATTAACAATATCAACACATTTATATTGAGTTGGCAAACTCCAATGAGCTTGCTCTAACATTCTACCACGGCTACCCATTGTTTTGTAACCTCTCATAGAGTCTTTGTGAAAAACTCTTGTAGTAATGAATGTTCGAAAGAGAATCCAATTCCTTGATATGTGGACCACAAATAAGAATTGTAACAGGAAATTTTCTCCTGTTTAATTCAAATACTCCTTTGATAAATATATCTTTTGCTGATTTACATTCGCCTCTAAGACACCCATTGGAAGAAACCGCAATTACCGAATGATGCGGTAAGCCATCAAAACACCATTCAAACGAATCTTCATCGATCCAACTAGCGACAGGAACAGCAAGAATTCCTTCTCGTTCCATCATATATGCTGAAATACGATTCCTTTGAACATTATAGATATTATCGGTTAACAACAAGCCATTCATCACTGAGTAATCAGCGGCAATAACACCTTTGGCTTGTTTTAGAAGTGAAAGATACTTTTCCGGATTTTTCCAAAATCTTTCAATTACTACATCGTTATTAAACATATCTATCCAGTAACTGGATAATTTATTACGATATTTTGAAGAAAGCATCTCGGAAAACGAAATTACTTCATCTTCTTTTGGTAGTTCGCTCACTACCACAGTATTTAATTTGAGAAAATGATATTTGCCAATGAATTCAGCTCCCACCCAATAATGTGCTTTAAAATGGTCTGTTACTGGATTACCGGTTTTCAGTTTCTCTAGTTCAAGTATAGATTTACGTTCTATAACGCCAACTTTTTCAATGTCATCGCAATGATCGGAAATTGGTTCCACTAATAATATATCTGACATATCAACATGTCCTTTCTCCTACAGAAAAGATGTAGGCACTTTGTTTTGGACATGCTAATATATACTTGTCTACGTGCTTCAAGCATGTCCACAATCGTGACCATTCGCACTGGTTACGATTTTTTTAGCTTTTGTTGCTTCTTTGTTCATGTTTGTTCCTCCTTAAATCAAACTACTTTATCATATTCTCATAACCAACACCTCCTTTTAAAAACTCATCTATAATTATTTTAGATGTCTTTACTTCTATACCATGAATTGCACATTTCTTTTGTAATGCCTTATCGTCAGTAATTAAACAATATCCATCTAGCAAAGCATACGCCATACAAAGGCAATCATAGATTGATAGAGTTTCATATAATAAAGAGAATTCATCTGTTTTATCTTTGATATCATCTCTATCTTCTTCGATTACAGTAATGTTTTTTCTGACCATTGTTGCTAAATCTGAAGGTTTGATTAATTCACCTTCAATTTGAGTTTTAGAAATAAAGAATTGGTCTTTATATTGTGACAAAGAGCCAAGATATCCATCTTGGTAAAATGTTATTAAAAAGCATGAGTCACAATATAAAAACTTTTTCATATTATTCTACCCTCATGTTTTGCATCACATCATAAAGCGGCACATGTAAAAATTCAGCAGCTCTAGATGCAGAAATAAGTTCTTCAGATAAAGCTAAATAAACATATTGTGTGAAAATAGTTGGTTCTTCAGAATCTTTAATAGGATCTAAAAGAGTTTTTTCAGCTTTTCTACCGCAGTTTTTATTCAAGTAAATAAAATAATTCTTATAATACATTTCTGTAATTACTCCGGCTTCTAAAAGCCTATTTAATAAACAGGAAGGGGCGATCTTATATTGCTTGGCGATATTGTCTCTTAAATAGATTGTGATGTTTCTATTTGTTTTTCCAAAAATAGAATAGATATCATCGTCAGGAATCAAAACATTTCCGGCTACTTGGTTTATATATTTTTCGATTTCTTTTTCTGTTTTATTCCCTTCTGAATCATTAAAGAATAAATGACAAGTCTCATGAACAATTGTAAATCTTTGTCTTTCAATGGTTCTATTTTTAGAGTTAAAGAAAATATATGGAATACCGTTAACTAATCCATTGATGCCATCTATCTCATCAGTGCAATCGAAAGACAAAACAATAATGCCTGCATGTTCGAGAATATTAGTGACGGAATAAATTGGGCCACTAGAAGGAAGGCCTAATTGGGATCTAATAATTTTGGCGTTTTCAGAAGCGCTATTATCAAATGATAATTTCTTTGGTTTGAAGGTCTTAAAATTAATTATTCCAACAATATTCATCAAAGAAATACGACTGGCACATTTTTCTTCAATTTCCATCTTAAGTAATTCGATGTCTTTTTTTGATGCTTTCTGTTTTTTTCTAAAGCTGATATGATCAAAAACCAATTTATTATTATTTCTGGATAACAATTCAACCCAAGGCACACCTAAAACATTTGCAATAGTTTTGCAAATTTCCTTGCTTGGCTCTCTTTCTTCACTTTCATAAAGTGAAATTGCGGCTTTTGTACAGCCAACTTCTTTTGCCAATTGTTCAGATGTTAAGCCTTTTTTAAGGCGATAGTATTTAATTTTCTTTCCTACCATAATTCTCACCTCTGTAAACATTTTAGCATATTTTATTATTTTGTTAACACTATTTTTAACTTTTTAATTCAAAAATTAATGCAACAATTCTTTTTTTTCAAATTGAATGCGAGATGTAGAATATCCTATTTTTTATTATGTTTCTTGTGTGTTCCGACAATTGTGGACACTATTATGAAACTTTCTCAAGTATTTTGCCCAAGGTATTTTATTTATATTGAATGTTGAAATAATCTAAATAAACTTTGGCCGTGTCTTGACCATCCAAGCAAGTATCAATAAGCCAGCCTCGTTCTTGACTCCAGTTTTTAAGACCTCGGTAATAGAATTCTTTTTTACTATCTAAAATGATAAATGGAACAATATTATTTTTAAGGCATTCTTTAAATGCAATTAGTCTCCCAACTCTGCCATTGCCATCTTGGAAAGGATGGATTCTTTCAAATTCAACATGGAACTCTACTATTTCTTCAAACGAATGTTTTTCTTTTTGATTATAATTATCAAGCAGTTTTTTCATTTCTGTCTTTACTTGTTTTGGATCTGTTGTTACTCTATCTCCAACTTCATTTGCTAATAACTTATAATCACCAACTTTAAACCATGGTTCTCTTGAATCGCTTGTTCCGGTTTTCAAAACTAAATGTAATTGTTTAATAAACGATTCAGACAATCTTCTTTTTGCCGATTCAATAGATAAATCCACGCATCTAAAATGATTAACAGTTTCGATAATATCATCGATTTTAACAATTTTATTTTCTAAACCAATTGTCTTAGTTTCATAAATATATCTAGTTTCATCATGGGTTAGTTTGCTACCCTCAATATGATTTGAATTATAAGTCAACTCAATTTGAAATTTCTGATATATTCCGCCTTTCACCGAATGTTCTTTTTCTCTTAAGAGAACATCTAATAATGATGGCATTTTATTCGAATGTCTAATCTGTCTTTTTGGTTTTGCTACGCCTTCAGGAACCATCCATGTTTTCCCTTTTAAATATGCGCCAACAACTCTTCCAGAAGCGCAATAGTTACGCACGCTTCTTTCAGAAACTCCCCACATCTTGCTAATCTCTCTGCTTGTTAAATACTTCATGGCATTATTATATCATCTATCGGTAATTTATAAAGCAAAAAGTGATAAGAATAATCAAAATATAATTTGCCGATATGTGGCTCGACAATTTGCATTTTGATTCCTTATGTGTTGTGGAAAACCTACATTTATCTCCTAGATTTTCCTACATAACTATTCTGAGGTTTAAACCAAACGACAAATAGAAACCTGGTTTTATTATTCAATAAAATTTTCAGTTAAATTTCATATTCGAATTTCGGGTTAATTTCAAATTGAATATTGTTTGATTTTAATTCTTGTAATGAAGTGATGATATCCATTGCTTTACCAGAGCAAATAATTCCGTTATTTTCAATTAATTCTTTGCATTTAATATAATTATTACCACTTATTTTGATACGATTTTTAAAACATCCAAAGACGTTTTGTTGTCGACAGATTTAACACTGTAGATGATTTCGTCAAACTTGATTGGATTATCCTTTGTGTAATCATAAGTCGCATAAGCATTACCGCATTTTGGGCATACGAAATGAATATATGGTCCTTCTGATTGATTTAACATTTCTGCACCGCATTCTTCACATTTATATTTCATTTTCAATTTCCTCCTGAATAAAAAGTTATAAATTCGCCTGTATCTATTCTTGATTGATAATTTGGATTCACTGTAAAGCTTCATCGGTACATTTTATGTGGAGGATATGTGTTGGACTAACAACTAATTACTTAATGTATTCAAGTAAGAAATCCGTTAAACCAATTATTATATAATTACGTTCGTCCTTCATTAGCGGTATTGGACGATTTACAACCAACACTTTCCTTGTTCCATCATTGATTTTAGTAAATGGTTTCAATTCTCGGTTTTTAGTTTCTAAATTATTTATATCTGCGGATATTTGGAAGTAAAAAGCATCATTACCCCTAGTAGCATAGAAATCCACTTCATAATTGACTCTAATCGTCTTCCCTTCTTTATTCTTTTCAAAAGATTCAAACGCACCAACAGATACATTAAAATTATTATAAATTAATTCATTATAAATGATGTTTTCAATAACTTTTCCTTCATCAAAAAAGGTAAAGTTTTCTTTGGCGTTTCTAAGACCAATATCGCTAAAATAATACTTTCTTGTCGACCCAATAATGTTTCTTCCTTTTAAATCAAACCTTTCAACTTCGTCAATCAACATTGCATCTTTAAAGAAATCAATATATTTGGTAACCGTTTCTTTATCTATTTTTTCGTGTTTAATACTTTTATATGTATTAGCGATTCTTTCAGAATTAAGTAAATCTCCCGTACAACTACTTAAAATTTTGCATAGTTCATCTAAGGATTCTGTTTTTGTGATTTTGTTATGTTCAATAATGTCTTTAAAATACGTTTTATCAAAAAGCTTTTTAAGATAAAGCTCCTTTTCTTCTTTAGGAGAAAGCACCGCAAGAGGCATGCCTCCATACATCATGTATTCCATTAGAGCATCGCTTTTTGAGCCACCAACATAACTAAAATATTCATAAAAAGACAGGGGTCTCATATGTATCTCTATCGCTTTATCCCTAAATTCAGAGGCAACCTCTTTAGAAAGCATTTTTGAATTGCTGCCTGTAACATACAAATCAATGTTTGACTCTCGTGATAGCCCAAGTATTACTTCAACAAAAGAGATTGTATTTTCATCTCCCTCTTTCGCAATTACTATTTTCCCGTTGGTTAAAATCGGGTTAATGATCCTAAAAACTCTTTGTATTTCGTCCAAAAACACATAACAATTATCTTTTTCTTTGCACCATTCGCGAACGAATGCACCGAGTTTAAGGGGATTTAATAAATCCGAGTTTCTATCATCATCTAGTTCAATAATTAGAATATTATCTTTCTTAACACCATTACTTAACAAATAATTTTTATAAATTTCAGTTAATAAATATGATTTTCCGCATCTTCTTACGCCAGTAATTACTTTTGGAAATCCATTGTTTTTAGCTTTTATGAGTTGATTGAGGTATTTATCTCTATTAATCATATTATCTCCTTTTTTGTGTAATTACACATTTATTGCGATTTCATATTATCATATATTCCTTCTCTCTTCAAATACAATAAATGCAAAACATCGGTGCTAAAAACGGCACTAAAACTAAGAAAAACGACCATGCAACTACTTATATAATTCTAATCGATTGTATTAGATAAAGTTGTTAACATATCCGTCATCAAGACCATGGACGATGACATCTTGGTTCAAGAAGAAATATACTCCTGTTGCTAAACAAAATAAAAACATCCAAATTTAGAAAAATTATAAAAATACATGAAAATATAATATAAAATATTTTTATGTTCAAATATACAAAAGCCGCTATTAATAAAACAATTGATGATATTAAATTGCTGATTAATGTCATATCATATATCACAATCGCGATATCTTTTGGATATTATGTTTATTGCTTAATAGTTAATAAAGGTTATTTGGTATTCAATATTATTTTATTAACGCTTCTTCTTATCAACTTTATATTTAATTTTGTTGTAAACAAAAAATATAAGAAGATCAAAAAAGTAATTAAGCGAAGTAGCAAAATTATCAAATTATCAATAAATGCGACAACACTGGCGTTATCAATTATTGGAATAATCGCACCTCAAAAAGATGTTACACCAATAACAATTATCATCACCACTTTGTTAATCATTATGTTTGTGGTCAACATTATTCTTACCATCGTAACAATGATTGTCGAAGATAAAATCGAATTCATCATGCTTGCATTTAAAAAAGATACAGATGTTAAATCCAAAATAAGTGGTGTCTTTAAAAAACAAGAAAATGAATATGATGTAGTTGTTAATAAACTTGATGGATACATTGAAGATAAAAAAGAATTAAAAAGACTAGCAAAATTAAAAGAAAAACAAAAACGAAAAGAAGAAAAATTAGCTAAGAAGAATAAAATTAATCAAAAATAAATATTGAATAATATTTAGTTATAAGTAAAATATTTTTAAGGAGGAAATTATTCTTATGGCTAATAGAATAGTTTTAAATGAAACAAGTTACCACGGTCGTGGAGCGATTGAAAATGTGGCCTTAGAAGCGATTGCACGTGGCTTTAAAAAAGCTTTTGTGTGCTCTGATCCAGATTTGATAAAATTCCATGTCACCGACAAAGTTTTAGATGTTTTGAAAAAACATCATCTCGATTTTGATTTATATAGCGATATTAAACCAAATCCTACTATTGAAAACGTTCTTAATGGTGTTAATGCATTAAAACGTAGTGGCGCAGATTATTTAATCGCTATCGGAGGCGGATCAAGCATGGATACCGCAAAGGCAATTGGCATTATCGCTACTAACCCAGAATTTGCTGATGTCCGTTCTCTTGAAGGTGTTGCACCAACAAAACATCCTTGCATGCCAATTATTGCTGTACCAACAACTGCTGGAACAGCTGCTGAAGTTACAATCAACTATGTTATCACCGATGTTGAAAAAGAAAGAAAATTTGTCTGCGTTGATGTTCACGATATTCCAGTCATAGCCGTTATTGACCCAGATATGATGGAAACAATGCCAAGAGGCTTAACTGCTGCCACCGGAATGGATGCTTTAACTCACGCAATTGAAGGATATATCACAAAAGCTGCATGGGAAATGACTGATATGTTCCACCTTAAAGCAATCGAACTTATTGCAAAGCATCTTCGCGGTGCTGTTAACAACACCCCTGAAGGTCGCGAAGGTATGGCTCTTGCGCAATATATCGCAGGCATGGGATTTAGCAATGTCGGCTTAGGTATTGTCCACTCAATGGCTCACACTTTAGGAGCAAAATATGATACTCCTCACGGAGTCGCTAACGCCATCTTACTTCCAACAATTATGGAATATAACGCTCCTGCAACAGGCACCAAATACAAAGATATTGCAATTGCAATGGGTGTTAAAGGTGTTGAGAATATGAGTCAAGAAGAATATCGCAAAGCTGCTGTTGACGCAGTTCGTCAACTTGCAATTGATGTTGGCATTCCAACTGACTTAAAACAAATTGTTAAAAAAGAAGATTTAAATTTCTTATCAGAAAGCGCCTACGCTGATGCTTGCCGTCCAGGTAATCCACGCGAAACAAGCGTTGCTGAAATTAAAGCTTTATTCGAGAAATTAATTTAATAAACAATAAAGAAAATGTTCCGATTCATTCGGAACATTTTTATATGCTTAGAAGATGAGACAATAATATCCAAATGCTTAGTGATATCAAAATCGCACCACCAATAATTGAAGATATCTCATATTTTCCTTTGAGCAATTTCTCAATCTGTTTGCCAGCAAATAATCCAATAAGAGACATCACAAAAGTAATGATAACTATAATTGTGACATGAAGAAAAATCCAAACAGTTTCATCAACGAATGCATCTGCATGCAAACTTACTCCAACTGCTAAAGCATCGATCGCAGTGGCAATACCCATAAAAAAGACATCTTTATAAGAAAATAGAACTTCTTTTTTCTCTTCTGGCGCTTTTCTTAATTGTTTGATTGCTTCAATAAGCATTTTTGATCCAATTAGTAAAAGAAGACCAGAAGAAACATAAGTGACAATTTTTGTGAAATAATCAACGAATTCAGCTCCACCAGTTTCGCCAACTAATGTTTTTGCTAATTCAACAATCCAAAAGCCTGCAAGTGGCATAATACCTTGCATTAAACCGAAGGTTAAAGCGATAACAAAAATTCTTTTCCTGTTTAAATCTTTATATATTAAACCATCGGTAATACTCACAGCAAAAGCATCCATGCTAAGAGCAAAGCCAAATAAAATTATTTGAATGATTATCTCAAGACTCATAAATAATAAATAAAAGGTGCTGAATGCACCTTGATTAATTAAGCGTTTTCTTTGTTTTCTTCAACAATCTCAACTGCGGATTTAACAGCAATTTCTTCGTTAAGTCCAGCGTTTAATCTTTGTTGACGACGAATTGTTTTTTCAACTTCGCGATCAACTTTTTTAGCATGAACATTGAGAGTGATAATAGCAATAACAAGACCAACAAAGAGGAATATAATACCCCAAATTCTGAAATCAAAAGGAATATTGAGAGCTTTAATTAAAGCATTTTCGGCAGTTTTAATAAAATTTTCATTTAGTGGAACATTCATATGATGACCGAAAATACCAAAGGTAATTAAGATTAATCCACCAAAGGCAAAGACGCCACTAATGACGTACCAAACTATTTCTTTCCAACTTAATTTTTTCATGTTAGTCTCACTTTCGCTAATAAATATTATCACTCGTAGCAATCATTTTCAAATGCTTAAGCCTTGTTTGCAGCGTTTTGATTATTCATCTTTTCTGCTTCTTCAGCAAAATGGCGAATAAATGCATCATATGCTGGCTTCCATTCGTTTTCCCATTTTATGGTTTTTTCACGAGCGATTTTCTTAACTGAAGTGAAAACATCACCAAAGTTTTTACCTTCAGGCAAATCACGACGACCGGAAGTCATTTCGATAAGAGCAAATTCTGGATCGATTAATTCATAATAATCGTTGCTTTTAATTGGAGAACGTTGACGAAGCATATTCATCAAACTGACAACACGATTGATGTCATTAGAGATGAAATTTGATTGAGGTGTAATAGCACCTTTCGCTTCATTTCTTGCTTTGTTATATTCAGCAAACAAATGATCTAATTCATCAATTAAAAGCATATTAGCTAAGCCGTGATAAAAAAGTTCTTCTTTGTTGATAACATCAATAAATGTTGGCTCGTCCATCATATTTTGCTTATTGGCTTGAGCAAGATGGGCAGAAATGATGCTTCTAACTTCTTCATGAATTGGTAAAACAGCTTCGAATACTGCGATGTGTTGAGCAGCATCAACGCGAAGTTCTTTACCGTCAGCGCTTTTGCGAACGATTGTTGAATCATCGCCATAAATTGTATCTAATAAATCTTTGATTTTTTCTAATAATTTTGTACCTGCTTCACCAGAATTATCAAGGCATGATTTAAGTGGAGTGTTTTTGCTTATTTCAGTAGAAATAATTTCCTTTCTAGCATTGAAAGCATTTAAATCGTAATTATCTTTTTTCATGACGTATTCAAGCGTGTTGAATAAAACGACATTGAAACGGATAAAACTTGCAATAGCACCTGTGTAATTGTTCATAAATTTTCCTTCTTTCTATTTGTTTATAAATTTCTCGACATCGCTGAAATGTTTCACGACATGTTTAGCATACTTCGAGACCGATAGTGGAGCGTGAGACATGCAGAAACTTTTCTCTGGAAATTCATTGAACATGGAAATATCATTCCCTGAATCACCAACGACGTAAACGTCGGATGGTTTAATATTAAGATAATTGAGGTAATATTTCAAGCCCTGAGATTTTGAACATCCAGCTGGTGAAAGTTCGATGAATTCATTAGCCCAGCTTGCTTCGAATACATCAGGATATCTTTCACGAATAATTTTGTTGACTTCTTTGGATCTATTTTTATCCTTTTTGGTTATACCAAAGAACATCATTATTTTTCGAGCGTGACAATTTTTTATGCCATCGAAATATTTTTCTTTATCGACAATAAATTTTGTCGCATAAACACCTTGGAAAAAGTTCCAAACACGATAAATTGTCATAAAAAGCGGTTCTTTATAACGATTTCTCATGATGAATTCGCAATCATCATTCATGATATAAAATCCACGAATTTTGAATTCTTTTTCGATTTCATCGAGAGCTTTTAATGTTTTCTCTGGGTCGAAATGGACATCATGAATTATTTCACCGTTGATAGTAATAACCGAACCATTACAGCCAATTGCATCTAATGGGCGATTGATTTTGTCTTTAACCATCTTAGCGGAATCAATATTACGACCACTTACCAAAACAAGACGACCACCATTATCGATATGTCGTCTTAAAAATTTAAGACTATTGCTTTTTATCATTCTCACTCTTCTTTTTGGATAGAAAAGAGTGCCATCAAGATCAGTCGCGATAACTTTTCCCATAGTGATTATATTGTATTTTATTTTTATAAAAATACAAGAAGCATCTGAATTTTATAAATCATTACAAATAAAAGTGCTCCTAAAATTTTACATTTAGAAGCACTTTGTTCAGAAGATATCTATATGCTTATTTCTTAACAGAAACAGCAGCAATTTGACTTGCACTTCCCAAAACGAGAAGAACAATTGTAATGACAAATGATGCACTTACTGATGTGACATCAATTGCTCTTGCAACAGCGACAAGATAGTTGGCGTTTATAACTAAGAAAGTTAAAACGGCAATTAAATAAGCAACAAATGGAACGACATCCACTAAATGGACTTTCTTGAAAAGAAGGAATCCACTTGCTAATATGCCAACGATAATAAAGATAAATGTGGCAACACTATAACTTTCAGTGAAATTTCTAATAATTCCAGTTGTAGCATATAAGATGAGGCTAGCTAATCCGAAGACAAGAGCAAGGGCTGTTAAGATAAAACGAACAGGATATTTTTTGAAGTTTTCAACGAGCAATTTCATCTTTTATTCCTCCTCTTTTGCATATTTGTCTGGATTTTTCTTACCATCTAAATGTCTTAAGACCATCCAAACAACACTACCAGCAACTGCTAAACCTAAGACGGCATCAACACTAATTAAAGCGACATTCCATGGTGAGAGTGAATATCTAACTTTACTACCTGGAGCAACTTTATCATAAGCATTTGAATTAACAACAACGTAGCAGATGTTCTTAATTGCTTTACGAGCAGCCCATTTGGCAGTTGGTGTTGTCATATCAAGATCAAATTTCTTCATTGCCATCCATAAATCGTTACCGACACGATAGCCGAGGTTTTTGTCTTTATATGTACCGCTTGTGAAGTCGGTGATAACCATTCCTTCAAATCCCCATTCATCACGGAGAAGGTTTGTTAATAATTCATAACTATTTGTTGGAGAAACCATACCAATATAGTTCATTGATGTCATAAGACCACGGCAAGCTTTAACAGTTTTGCTAACTTGCTTTTTCGCATTCGCATCATAATATCTAAGTTCGCCTTCAGCTTTCTTAACGCAAATTTCGAAGCCTTTGAAATATAATTCACGGCAAACTTGTTCATCAGCCCAAACAGCAATGCTTGAACGATTGACATCAGTTTCATTTAAGGCAAAGTGTTTGATATAGGCATATAAACCACCTTTGGTGAAGGCGCCTGAAACACTTGCAGCAGCGATTTCGCCAGATAAAACTGGATCTTCACTATAATATTCGAAGTTACGACCACCAAATGGTGTTCTGTGTAAGTTAAGACCTGGAGCATACCAACCAGAAATGTTGTTGGTAAGTGATTCTTCGGAAATCATTTCACCCATATCTTCCATGAGTTCAACATTAAATGTTGCTGCTTGAATTGGAGCACATGGATAAGCACATGATGTGACTGGGCTTGTTTTTGAACCAAACATTTCTGCTAAAGCTTGGTTTCCACCCCAGTTAGCAGTTAAGCCAACGGTACCATCGTTATCGTTTGTTTCGACTTTGCCGATAGCTTCGACTTTGGATGTTTGATATAAAGCATAGGTAATGACGCTGTCGATATCATCAGAATCATAATCTAATTGATCGAGCAATTCATCCCAACGTGGATCGTTGTAATCATAACCACGTAAGTCTGATAAAGTTAAACCATTTTGAGCTTTTGATGTTGGATCTGTATCTTTATAGATAAGTGATCCTTCAACTTCGCCGACTTTGGCATTTGTTTTATAATTGAGAGCTTTTAAATCATCAATTAATTTTTGTGACAATGCTTTTGAAGTTGGAGTTGATGGGAATGTATCAGCAAATTTAGCGCGGCTCATTGAAGTCATTTCACCACCAGCGACATATTCGTTTAAGTTATCGAATAAATTTTCTGCTAATACGATATCGCTACTTCTCTTACCAACTGCTTCTCCAGTTTTAGCTTCTAAAGCATAAACT
>JALFFX010000034.1 GCA_022777645.1 Erysipelotrichaceae bacterium | reverse complement strand
GTGGAAAATAAACCAGGTCATACCAAATCTCAACAATGGATAAAAGTTAGCAATAAATTCGAACTTCTTGATACGCCGGGTATTTTAATGAGCAGTTATGATGACAAATTAAAAGCGATTAGACTCGCTCTTGTTGGATCGATTAATAACAATATATTGCCAATTGAAGATTTAGCTAATTATCTGCTCGATTTCTTGAAAGAATATTATCATGAAGATTTGATGAAACGATATGATATTTTATCTTGTGATAAATCTAATCAAGAATTATTAAATGATATTGCCAAAAGAAGAGGCTTTAAAAGAAATGATGAATTTGATATTGAAAAAGCGGAAATTCTTTTGCTTAACGAATTTAAAAATGGATTAATTGCCAAAGCAAGTTTAGAAAGATAATAATATGCTTGATTATCAAGAACAATTTTATAACGAAGAAATAAATTTAATCGTGGGAGTAGATGAAGCCGGAAGAGGGCCGCTTGCGGGACCTGTTGTTGCTTCTGCTGTTATTCTTCCGCGCGCGTATATAAATAATGAAATAAATGATTCAAAACAATTAAGTGAAAAAAAGCGAGAAAAACTATATAAGGAAATAATGGAAAACGCTATCGCGGTGGGTATTGGCATTGTCGATGCTCCAACAATTGATGAAATAAATATTTATGAAGCCGCCCGACTAGCGATGAATAAAGCTATCGAAAATATGAAACATGATTTCGATTTAATTCTTACTGATGCAATGCCTCTTTTCGGCTATAAACAAAAAGTCATTGATATTATTAAAGGTGACGCTAAAGCACTGCCAATTGCAGCTGCTAGCATTATTGCCAAAGTGACAAGAGATCATATGATGGTTGAACTTGATAAACAATATCCTCAATATGGTTTTAAAGAGCATAAAGGTTATGGAACTAAAAAACATATGGAAGCTTTAAAACAATATGGACCAATTAATGGTATTCATCGTTTTTCTTATAGACCAGTATTTGAAATCGCGTATATCAAACCTCTTTTTTAAAAAAATAAAAATTTTTGCAAAAAATTAATAAAAATCCCCCTATTAAATATTAGGAGGAATTTTATGAACGCAAATGAAATATTATTGTATCTAGCCATCAAAAACGATGGCAACTGGGATAAGATTTATCATGACATCTTATCAAAAGCAAATATCAACGAGGAAGAATATGAACCACTCAAAGCAAGCATTAAATCAAAATATGTAACTTTGCTTGATGATGATTATCCAACTGTTTTAAAAAACATGGTAAAGCCACCTTTTGTATTGTTTTATTATGGTGATTTATCAATATTAACAAACTATAACAAGTTTTTAGCAATAATCGGCAGCAGGAATTATAGCAAATATGGAAGAATGATGACTTACTCAATCATTGAAGAATTAGATGAAGATATCGTTATCATTTCAGGACTTGCCAGAGGAATTGATTCTTTTGCTCATGAATCAGCAATCTCAAATAATCATAAAACTATTGCTGTTCTTGGTTCTGGCATTGATGTGTGTTATCCTGCGCAAAGTCAAGAATTATATGATGTTATTAAAAAAGATCATTTATTGATTAGTGAATATCCTAATAATGTTGAGCCAGTCCCTGATAATTTTCCAATCAGGAATCGCATAATCGCTGGTTTATCACAAGCAGTTTTAGTTACTGAAGCCGATAAAAGAAGCGGCACAAGTATTACCGTTAATTATGCTTTAGCAAGTGGTCGCGATGTATTTGCTGTTCCTCATCTTGCACATAAATGTTCGCTTTGTAACCTCTTGATCAAAGACGGTGCAAAACTTGTGGAGCATGGTGAAGATATCAACGATGAATTTAACAAGTATCAATTTGATGGTGAAAAAAATCTTAAAGATAATCTTTAACAAAAAATAGGGTTTGACAATATTAACAAACATCATTATATTGATAGCAGCAAAATTATGAAATTAGTTATTGTTGAGTCACCACACAAATGCGAAACGATTAAAAAATTCCTTGGAAGCGAATACAAAGTAGTCGCCACAAAAGGCCATCTTGATGAACTTTCCACAAATGGAAAGTTTGGTTTTGGTATTGATTTAGAAAATGGATTTAAACCAACATATGTAATATCTCCATCAAGAAAATCGACTGTCTCATCTTTGAAAAAAGATGTCGCGGAAGCAAGTGAAGTCATTCTTGCAACCGACCCTGACCGTGAAGGAGAAGCAATCGCATGGCGAACATGTGAAATTCTTTCGCTTAACCCAAAAACTACAAAAAGATTAGAATTCCACGAAATTACGCAAGAAGCTATATTAAACGCGATTAACAATCCACGTCATATCGATATGAACCTTGTTTACAGTCAAGAAGCAAGAAGAATTATCGATCGCGTTTTAGGTTTTAGATTATCAGCAATTATTTGGAAAAAGATTAAAGCAAAAAGTGCAGGTCGTGTCCAAACCCCAACTTTGAAATTAATTGCAGATCACGAACGAGAAATTGCAAACTTTGTACCGACTAAATTCTATGCCTTATCTTTGACCTTATCTAAAGATAAAAAGAATTTTAATGTCAATTATGTATCAAAAGATAACACTGCAAGAATTTATGATGAAAAAGAGCACGATAAAGTTATTGATTCTCTTAAAGACAAAGCAATATTAAAAGATATAAAAACTGTCACTAGAAAAATTGAATCAAAACTTCCATTTTCAACAAGTTCATTGCAACAAGAAGCTGGTCTTACTCTCCATTTAGATTCAGCGTCCATTACCTCAGCTGCTCAATATTTATATGAACATGGTTTTGTTACATATATTCGTACTGATGGCGTGAACATGAGCAAAGAATTTGTCTTCAAAGCGCGTAAATTTATTGAAACTCAGTATGGCGCTCAATATGTTGGACCAATTAAAAAAGGTATTATTGCCACCAATAATTCCAATCCTCATGAAGCAATTCGTGTCACCAGCTTATCAAGAACTCCAGATGTAGTTAAAAAATATTTTGGTGATAAAACCACTAAAGAATATAAATTATATAAGCTTATTTATGAACGCACTTTAGCGTCTTTAATGAAAGCAAAAGAAGAAGAAGTCACCACTTATTTCTTCGACTGTGGTGGCAACACCTTTAAGACAAGCGAAGTTAAAGTTATTTTTGATGGTTATACAAAAATATATAACTATACAAACGATAATGAAGAGGAAAATGTTTCATCTTCTCTTCCACTTCTTGCATTAAAAGATGAATTATCTGTCAAAAAGATAAATGATAAAGAAGATTTTACCAAACCTCCTGCCCATTATAGCGAAGCTAAAATCATCAAGCTTATGGAAGAAGCAGGAATTGGTCGTCCATCGACTTATTCATCCACAATCTCAACTCTTAAAAAGAGAAAATATATCGAATCAGCAAAAGGAAATGTTACAGTCACCGAACTAGGCGCGAAAACATCTTTCGTTATGAATAAATATTTCGCCGATTATACATCAGCAGAATATACGGCAAAGATGGAAACAAATCTTGACCAAATCAATGAAGGTGAGACAACTTCATTAAAAGTACTCAATGATTTTTATTATCCATTTATGGATTATGCTGCAAAGATGGAAACAAAAATCTATCAAGATGAAGAAGTACCAGTTGGAAGACTTTGCCCTGTTTGTCATGCCCAATTAGTTTATAAAACATCACGTTTTGGCCAATTTATTGGTTGTAGCAATTATCCACATTGTGAATATCGCGAAAATCCAAGCGCTGGAAAATTATTGGATGAAAAATGTCCAAAATGCGGAAAGCCTTTAATTGAAAGAGAAACTAAAAACCATAAGAAATTTATCGGTTGTAGTGGTTATCCAGTTTGCGATTATATAAAGCCAAACGAAGACGAAAAAGTTGAAGTCGTTGGTAAATGTCCTGATTGTGGTGCAGACTTAATTGTTAAAAAATCCAAAGGTAAAAAGTTTATTGGCTGCAGCAATTATCCAAAATGTCACCACGTGGAAACATATAAAAAGAGCAAAATCGAAAAGAAGTAATTTATTACTTCTTTTTTCTTGGTTGGTTAACAATATTGATTTCAATTTCACCTCTTTATTTAAAGCAATAAAAATTGATATTTAAGAATTGTTAAATATGTTAGATAATATTCTCATGAGTCGCATAAATATTATTGGTGGTGGTCTATCAGGCAGTGAAGCCGCCTATTATCTATTAAAAAAAGGGTATGAAGTTCATCTTTATGAAAAAAGATTTATCTCATCAACATTAGCCCATCATACTTCTCTTTTTGGGGAACTTGTTTGTTCAAATTCGCTTAAATCTAATCGACTTGATAATGCATGTGGACTTTTAAAAGAAGAGATGAGAAATCTTGATTCTTTAACAATGAAAGTTGCAGAAGCTACTAAAGTGCCATCTGGCAATGCGTTAAGTGTTGATCGTGATTCTTTTGCCCAAGAAATTACAAATATCTTATTATCTTTTCCAAATCTTGTTATTCATAAAGAAGATGTTATCGATATCCCAGAAGGAATCACACTTATTGCTACAGGACCTCTTACAAGTGATGCTCTTGCGGATAAACTTTCTAAAACTATCGGTCAAGACAATCTCTTTTTCTTTGACGCAAGCGCGCCTATCATAAAAAAAGAATCGATTGATATGAATATCGCTTATAAAAAATCTCGATATGATCAAGGTGATGATTCATATATAAATTGTCCATTTTCAAAAGAAGAATACGAACTTTTTTATCATGAATTAGTTAATGCTCAGGTAGCTAAAATTCATGAATTTGATAAAGCATATTTTGAAGGCTGTATGCCAATTGAAGTAATGGCAAAACGTGGAGTAGATACGCTTCGTTATGGTCCACTTAAACCTAAAGGTTTACAAATGATGGATAGACCAAAAGCCTACGCCGTATTGCAACTAAGACAAGATAATTTAATTGGCGATTTATACAACATGGTTGGTTTCCAAACTAATCTCACATATCCAGAACAAAAAAGAGTGTTTTCTCTTATCCCTGGACTTAAAAATGCCAAATTTGTTCGCTATGGATTAATGCACCGCAACTCATATATTTGTTCACCTCTTGCTCTTTCTTCTGATTTATCACTTAAGGTTAATAATAGTGTTTTTGTGACAGGTCAATTAAGTGGTGTTGAAGGCTATGTTGAATCAAGTGCAATTGGAATATTATCCGCCATTTTTATTGATTTAAAAATGCGCGATAAACAATTTATTGCGCCTCCAACTTCAACAATACTTGGTTCGTTATATAACTATATTATCAATGCAAATCCAAAAGATTTTGCGCCGATGAATGCTAACTTTGGCATATTATATAATGCGAGCAAAATGAGTAGAGAACAGTGCATTGAACAATCATTAAGTGATATAAAAAAATATTATGATGAAGTTAACAAAGATTAAAGAAATTGATGAATTTGTTGAATATCTAGAATTGGTGTTAAATTTTTCTAAGCACACGATTAACTCGTATCAAGAAGATATTCTTTCTTTTTATGAATTCATTTTTTCAAATGGCAAAGATATTAACGATGTCGATTCAAATATAATTCGTGATTATTTAAGCGACGGATTAGAAAAAGGGCTAACCAAAGTCACCCTTTGTCGTCATCTTTCTTCTTTGCGGCATTTCTATTCATTTTTATTTGATCAAAAAATCATCAAAGTTAATCCGTTTCTTTTTGTCTCATCGCCAAAAAAAGAAATTCGTTACCCTCGAGCATTATATATTGAACAAATCAATAATCTCCTAGAAAAGAATTCTCAAAGAGATGACGAACTTATGATTCGAGACCAATGTATCCTCGAACTAATGTATGCTTCTGGCATTCGTGTCAGTGAATTAATCAATATCAAAGTTGAAGATATCGATATCGCCAATCGCATTTTAAGAGTGCTTGGCAAAGGCAAAAAAGAACGCATTGTTCCTTTTAATAAAACTACTCAAAAGATCTTAAAACAATACATTTTGACATATCGAGAAAATATCATTGTTCAAAATCCTTTAGCGATAAATGAACCTTATTTATTTTTATCCTTAAAAGGAAAAAAATACACGACAAGAGGAATTGAATATATATTCAAACAAATTGAAAGCAAAACAGGCTGTTATTATGGCCTCCATCCTCATCTATTAAGACATTCTTTTGCCACTCATTTATTAGAAGGTGGAGCAGATTTAAGAGTTATTCAAGAACTGCTTGGCCACGAATCTTTAAATACAACTCAGATATACACTCATGTGAGCGATGAGCAAATGAAAAAAGAATTCAATTTTTCTCATCCTCGCGCTAAAAAGCATTGATAAATTCTTTTGCCACATCTAAACAATAGTAAATACTATTTGTTTTATATTTTAAGTTGTGGTATTATTTTAACGCTCTTGAAAAAGAGACTACACACACTATGGATTCATCATCCATGTCCTAATGACCACGGGGTCAACGTTTAGGGGATGATGTTCGAAGTAGTGGAGGCTAAACAAATGGAGGTTCATAAAAATGAACGAAGAAACAAAAGTTGTTGAAGAAGTTACTGAAGAAACAGTAGCAGAACCAACAATGGCAATGGTTATGCATGATGAAAATGCTCCAATCATTACCATGAGAAAATTACTCGAAGCCGGTGTCCACTTTGGTCACCACACCCGTAAATGGAATCCAAAAATGGGTAAATTCATTTATGGCGCCAGAAATGGCATTTATCTCATCGATTTAGCTAAATCAGCCCAAAAAATCGAAGAAGCTTATTTAGCCCTTAAGAAAATCGTTGATGAAAACGGTAAAGTCTTATTTGTCGGTATCAAACCACAAGTTAAAGAAGTTATTGAAGAACAAGCTTTACGCTCAGGCTCATTCTACATCACCAATCGTTGGTTAGGTGGCACTCTTACAAACTTCAAAACAATTCAAAGACGTATTGCCCGTTTAAGAGAACTCGAAGACAAAGAAGCTGACGGTTCATTTGATCGTTTACCAAAGAAAGAAGTTGCTCTTTTAAGAAAAGAAAAAGACAAACTTGCTAAAAATCTTGGTGGCATTAAAGAAATGAGAAAACTTCCAAACGCAGTTGTTGTCGTTGATCCACAACTCGAACATACTGCTGTTGAAGAAGCTCACAAATTAAGCATCCCAGTATTTGGTATTGCTGATACAAACGCAGATCCAGATGTACTTGATTTCCCAATTCCAGCAAATGACGATGCTCTTCGCTCAGTCAAATTAATCATGACTGTTTTAGCAGACGCCGTTGTTGAATCAAAAGGTGGTATCACTGAAGTTGCTTACACCAAAGATGAAGGCGAAGAAGTTTCAATGAAAGATGCTGTCCGTCAAGCCGACAAAGAAAATAGAGAAAGACAAGAAGCCATTCGCAAAGCTCGTCAAGAAAGACAAGAAAGATACGAAAAACTTCAAGCTCAACGCGAAGCATTCAGAAAAAGCCGCGAAGAAAAGAAAGCTGCTGCTAAAGTAGAAGAAAAACCAGCAGAAGAAAAAGAAGTTAAAACTGAAGAGGCAAAATAATCATGGCAACTTTAATTGAACTCATTAAAGAATTACGCGATCGTACCGGTGCTGGTATGATGGATTGCAAAAAAGCTCTCGTTGCAACAAACGAAGACGTTGAAAAAGCCATCGACTGGTTACGTGAAAAAGGCATTACTAAAGCTCAAGCCAAAGCTAGCAGAATTGCTGCCGAAGGTTTAGCCCATGTTGTCGTCGAAGGAAACAAAGCCATCATCGTTGAAGTCAACTGTGAAACAGACTTCGTCTCCAAAGGTGAAAAATTCCACGAATTAGTTGATAATGTCGCTAGAGTCACACTTGAACACAACGCTTGCTGCATTGATAAAGCTCGTGAATTAACTCAAAGTTTATTCGTTGATGCTACTGTTAGCATGGGCGAAAAAATGGATTTTCGTCGTTTTGAAATCGTTAGCAAAAACGATGATGAAACATTTGGTTCATACATCCATAATGGTGGAAAGATTGGTGTCTTATTAGTCCTTAAAGGCGGAGATGCTGAACTCGCCAAAGGTTTGGCAATGCATATTGCTGCTAATTCTCCAAAATACGTTTCCGAAGCTGATTTCCCAGCTGAAGAAATCGAAAGAGAAAGAGCAGTTCAAACCGAACTTACAAGAAATGATCCAAAACTTGCTGGTAAACCAGAACAAATGCTTGTTAACATTATTGAAAATAAAGTTAAAAAGGCATTATCTGAATCAACACTTACTGCTCAATCATATCTTCTTGATGACAGCAAAAATGTTGGCCAAGTCTTAAAAGAAAAAGGCGCAGCAGTTACTAGATTCGTTCGTTATTTCGTTGGTGAAGGTATTGAAAAACGTGTCGATAACTTCGCTGAAGAAGTCATGAAAGAAATTAAATAATTGCGAATTGGAGAGTCTTGCTTATGAAATATAAACGCATTCTTATAAAATTATCCGGAGAAGCTCTCTCTGGTGATGGTAAAAGCGGTATTTTAGATAGCAAGGCTCTTTTAAATACCGCCCAAGCAATTAAAGATATTCACTCCTTAGGAGTGGAAGTCACCATTGTCATCGGTGCTGGCAATATTTGCCGTGGGTCTATTGCTGAAAATAAAGGCATCGACCGTGTCACTGGTGATAAGATGGGGATGCTTGGCACAATTATCAATTCATTTGCCCTTTCTGATACGCTTAACTCTATAGGTGTTAAAGCTATCACTTTATCTGCTGTTGAAATGGAATCATTCACTCCAACATATTCAAGCACTGAAACAGATAAATATTTAAAAGATAATTATGTTGTTGTTTTTGGTGGTGGAACTGGAAAACCATATTTCACAACTGATACATGTGCAACCTTGAGAGCAATTGAAAATAAATGCGACGCAATATTTGTCGCTAAAAATGGTGTCGATGGCATTTATAGTGATGATCCACGCATTAACAAAAATGCGACAATGTATAAGACAATTAAATGTTCTGAAATCATCGCTAAAGATTTAAAAGTAATGGATTTAACTGCCATTAAAATGCTTGTCGACCAAGATATTGATGTACGTGTCTTCAACATGAATGACATTTCAAATTTTTACAAAATCGCCAAAGGCGAAGATATTGGAACAACAATTTTGAAAGGATAATAAAATGGACGAAATTACATTAGAAGCCAAACAACAAATGGCCAAAACAATTGAAGCCTTACGCGGTGAACTTTCCGTGTTGAGAACCGGTAGAGCGTCTCCTGCTCTTCTCGACCGTGTTGAAGCCGAATATTATGGTGATAAAATGCCAATTAAAGATATATGTGCAATCTCATCACCAGAACCACGTCAACTAGTTGTTAAGCCATATGATCGAAATGATATCAAATCCGTTGCCGCTGCAATTTCAGCTAGCAATATTGGATTAAATCCACTTGTTGAATCAGATTGCATTCGCTTAATCATTCCACCTCTAACTGAAGATACACGTCGTGATTTAGCTAAAAAAGCTAAAGCCACTGGTGAAAATTCAAAAATCGCCATTCGCAATATCCGTCGTGATTATATCGATCTTGTTAAAGAAAGCGATGATTACACAGACGACTTAAAAAAACGTCTTCAAGATGAAATTCAAAAAGTCGTTGATGAAGCGATAAAAGATATCGAAGATATCATTTCTACTAAAGAAAAAGAAATCATGTCTGTATAAATATCAAGGCAACAATTAAGTTGCCTTTTCTTTTGCTAAAAATATCAACGAACAGCCCTTATATAGTTGTTAACAAATTCTTGTTATTATGTATATAACGTTAATTTTCGTGTATAATACATTTGATTATGGAAAGAAAGATTGTTTTAAACAAACCGATTAATCATATCGCTTTTATTATGGATGGCAATGGGCGATGGGCAATCGCTCGTGGTCTTCCTCGTCATCTTGGTCATAAAGAAGCATGTAATCGTATTATTGAAGTATTTGATTATTGCAAAGAATATGACATCAAAACTGTTTCTTTTTATGCCTTTTCAACTGAGAACTGGTCAAGACCAAAAGATGAAATAAATCATTTGTTTAAATATCTTGAAATATTCTTTAAAAAAGAAATCGATAAACTGGTCAAAGACAATGTGAGAATTATCATTTCCGGAGATATAAGCGCTTTGCCGAAAAGAACTCAAAAAATATGTCAAGACGCGATAAAAAGAACAGAAAATAACAACAAATACAATTTTAATATTTGTTTAAATTATGGGTCTCGTGATGAAATTCTTAAAGCTGTCAAAGAAATTGCAAGTGATGTAAAAGAAAACAAAATAACGCTTGATGATATCAATAAACAATTATTTGAAGATCATTTATACACAAAAGGACTAGGCGATATTGACTTGATGGTTCGCACATCTGGTGAACAACGATTGTCAAACTTCCTTTTATATCAAAATGCATATGCCGAATTCGTTTTTACAAAAGTAGCGTGGCCTGATTTCAAAAAAGATGCATTTTTAGATTGTTTAGAAATGTATAATTCCAGATCGCGTCGTTTTGGAGGACTTAATTATGAAAAACAAAAATAGCCTTGAACCAAATGAATTAAGCGAAGAAACCAAGGTTTCAATGCGAACACGCATTATAACCGCCCTTGTTCTTCTTGCGATATGTGGACCATGTCTTTTTCTTGGCGGATGGCCATTTTTCCTTTTAAGTGTTGTCTTATCACTTCTTGTTTCATATGAGCTTGTCCACGTTTTTTCTTTGAAGACACGCTTTAAATATTTAATCCATTTAGTTGTCACTTTGTTAGTGCTCGCTTTTATTTATTGGATATTTATTAAAAACAATTTAACGAACGACTCAATTTTAAAAGATAGCAACGTGTTATATAAAGGCTTTAACAATTTAAGCGTTTCTACAGTCTTAATTCTTGTTACAGCAGGAGCCTTATTTGGCATTTCATTTATATGCGAAGAATTATCACCAAGCAAAGTATTTTACCTTATTGCCATGATAATTGTTGTCTCGCTTTGTTTCCAATCATTTTTATATCTTCGTTTTTCACCAAACGAAGCTTTTGCTCAACAAATCAAAAATATTTCTGGGGAAGAGGCCGCAAATGCATATGTTAATTCTCCAGTATTTAAATACGCTCAATCGTCATTTTTAATGATTTATGTTTTAATTGGCACAATGTTTAGTGACATTGGAGCATATTTTGTTGGTGTCTTATTTGGTAAACACAAAGTTAATCCTCGTATTTCTCCAAAGAAAACATGGGAAGGTTTTTATGGTGGCATCGCCATTTCCTTTGTTTGTTCAACATTATTTGCTCTTATCACTTCTTGGTGTGGTCTTCCAATTTTACCAAACCTTGATCATAACCATTGGTATTGGATTTTACTCATCTCAGCCTTGATGCCAATATTTGCTAATCTTGGCGATTTTACATTCTCTGCCATCAAAAGAGGATATGGTATTAAAGACTTCTCTAACATTCTTCCGGGACATGGTGGAATATTAGATCGTCTCGATAGTGTTCTTTTCGTCTCCGGTTTTGTGGCAGTTATGCTCATCTTTATCAATAATGGTTGGAATTTCTTAATCTAAATATGAAAAGAATTTTACTTCTCGGTGCGACTGGATCAATTGGTCAACAAAGTCTTGATATTATCGATAAATATAATGATGAATTTGTTTTGACTTCTTTTTCAGTTGGTCATCGTCACGAAGTAATTGAAAAACTAATCGAAAAATATAAAAGTGTCACTCATATATATTTGCTTGATGAAAATAAAGCTACTTATTATCAAGCAAAATATCCTCACATCATCTTTTATAGTGGTAAAAAAGGACTAATTAAACTCGTTAAAAGCGCATCCTATGATATAGCGATTAATGCCCTTGTTGGTTTTGTTGGAGCGCAACCTGCGATTGAGATAATAAAAAGAAATAAAATATTGTGTCTTGCTAACAAAGAAGCTCTTGTCACTGCTGGCGAAATAATTAATAAATTATTAAATAAAGGCAAAGGAAAATTATATCCAATCGATAGTGAGCACGTTGCTTTAGCAAAATGTTTAAAAAATGTTAACAAAGATGATGTCGAATCTTTGTATTTAACAGCAAGTGGTGGAGCCCTGCGAAATGTTCCCATTGACCAACTAAAATTTAAAAAAGCGGAGGACGCTCTTAAGCATCCAAATTGGAAAATGGGTGATAAAATCACCATTGACTGCGCTACTATGATGAACAAAGGTTTTGAAATTATTGAAGCATATTATTTATTTTCTTATCCTCTTGATCAAATTAAAGTGATGATGCACGATGAATCTTTAGTGCATTCTTTTATCAAACTCAAAGACGGAACTTATATTGTTGATTATGGTAAACCTGATATGCATAAATGCATTGAATATGCCATAAAAGAAGGCAATGTAGAAGATGATGTTATTCATCTTAAATCACTCGATGAATTAAATGATTGCCATTTCCATGAATATGATGAAATGCGTTATCCACTTACCGCATTTGCGAAAGAAAATATTAAATATCCTTCAAAATTAGTAGCTCTTAATGCCGCGAATGAAGTCGCGGTTAATCGCTATCTCCATGACAATATTTTCTTCACTGACATATATACAATAGTCAAACGTATTGTTGATGATACAAAAGCAAAAAAACATTTATCATTTAATCAAATTAAAAAAATAGATAAAATCGCCAGAAAGGAGGCTCTTAGATAATGCAAATTTTGCAATTTATTGGTTCATTATTACTTTTTATCCTCTCCCTTAGTGTTTTAATTATCATTCATGAACTTGGCCATCTTTCTATGGCTAAATTATTTAAGATTTATTGCCAAGAATTCTCGGTTGGTTTTGGTCCAGCGTTACTTCATAAAAGAAAAGAAGGAAAAGAAACATATTTTTCAATAAGAGCTATTCCTTTAGGTGGCTATGTTTCAATGTTTGGTGAAGGCGTAACACTTGAAGATGGTGTTAATATCCCACAAAGCCGCAGCTTAGAAGGTGTTAAGCGATATAAGAAAGCTATTGTTGTTTCTGCTGGTATTATCTTAAATGCGGTCTTAGGTCTTGTTTTATTTTCCATTAGTAACATTTGTTTTCCACTTACGCAAGTCACCTCTTCGATGAGCGTTGATCAATCATCGCTTGTCTATCAACTCGGTGTAAGAGAAGAAGACAAATTAGGCTTTGTCGGTGCTAAAGATGACTATTATGTTTATATCGATGAAGAAATTAATGGTACCCATTATCAAGGGGCGTTTTACATTCTTGATGATGAAGTGACATATAATGGTGAAAATTATGTTTTATGTTGGTATCCAACATTAAATTCTCGCGAACCAAAATTCAATGAATGCATGCATTTAATGCAAGCTGATAAAGAAGATAAAATTAAAAATCTTACTACCTTTGAGCGTTGGCAAGAAAATGATGTTGTTTTAAAAAATTACCCAGATGTCACTAAAAGTGAATTAAGTGCTTATGATGGAGTTTCTCTTGAGATTGATTTGTTAACTCATAAATATCTTGGCGAAGATAATTATGATGAAAACATCTCTTCATATAAGGTCACAATTAGTTCAGTCAAACAAGGCGATAAATATGTGTGGGGTGATCCTGGTATTTCTTTCAAATTAAGAAATTATTGGTTGCCACTTGGCACAAGAATTAAAAATACATTTATTGATTTCGGTGAAGCATCTGTCGCAGTCATTAAAGGTATTGCCTCATTATTTACCGGTGGAATTCAAAATATGTCTGGTATTGTTGGCATATTTTCAATGAGCTCTGAAATATTATCAAACTATACTTTCAATACCTATATTTATCTTTGGGGATTATTAAGTGTTAATCTTGCTTTGTTTAATCTTATTCCATTCCCAGGTCTTGATGGTTGGGCACTTTTAGTTACTGCGATTGAAGGTGGCGTCAATTTTGTAAGAAGAAGAACTAAGAAACATATAGACGAAAATGGAAATTATGTAGAATGGAAAATACCTTCAAAGGTTAAAAATATCGTCTCTAATGTTGGCTTAGCTTTATTGTTCATATTAATGATTGCAATTGTCGGGCTTGATATTGCTCGACTTATCGGATAGGAAAATCGATTATGAAAGAGAAAATGAAGCGATTTTTAACATCTATTGGCATAAAAAATATCGATGATTACGATTTAGATTTTGATTTGGTGTCACGCAATAACATCAACCATGATCAAGTCGATATGCTCATCGTTAAAAATACACCTTGGGATGAACAATTATTATTCGATTTTTTAGATGCTTTAGAAAATATCAAATATAAATATTCAATGAAATTCTCCTACTTTCAAAAACCAACAGGAGAAGACGCTAAAAAATTATTTGAAAGTTGGTATAGAAGCCATTATCGAATTAAACCTAATCTTTCTTTGAAAACAAATAATAAAAACCTTATTTTTCTGTTCAAAAATGATTTAGAAAAAGCTGATAATGAAACCACTTTAACAGATTATAATGACTTTCTTTCGTTTATTGGCTATGAGAGCGAAATATCATTATCTTTTGAAATAAAAGAAAATGAAATCGAAGAAGAAGTTGAAGTTGAAGTCGAAGATGATCATGAAGAAGAAATAAGCGAAGAACAAAAACAAGCCGAACATGAAATCATCGAATCGCTTAAAGCAGAAATTGCTCAATTAAAGGAAAATGCTAATAAACCAAAAAAACCATATAATCCATATCGAAAAGATTCATATCGCTTATCACTTCCATATAATGTGATTGATGATTTATTTACCATCAACCCCAATAGTGGAAATGTTGATATTACTGGCGATGCTTTTGGCATTGATAAAATAAAAACAAGTCGTGACGGTAAAGCATTCTTAATGTTTGGTGTTGGTCGCGACTATAAAACTGCTATTTCGGTTAAATTAATTGAAAATGATGTGATTGACGCGGACAAAATAGCAAGTCTTAAAAATGGAATGAGAATCCATATCCTTGGTTATGCGTCACTTGATAAATTCAGCGGTCAAACTTTTGTGCGTGTTGATGATTTTGATATCGTTCCACCTCCACCTCTACGCGATGATAATGAAGAAGAAAAACGCGTTGAACTTCATCTTCATAGCAAGATGTCTAATATGGATGGTGTATCCACGATTAGTCAATATTGTGAACTTGCCTCTCATATGGGTCATAAAGCCATTGCAATTACTGATCATGGTGTTGTCCAAGCTTTTCCTGAAGCCCAAAAGGCAAGTAAAAAATATAATATCAAAATGCTTTATGGTTCTGAACTTTATATGGTAAATGATAATTTACCATTCGCTTTAAATCCAAAAGATGTTGAATTAAATAGTGCGCGTTATGTTGTCTTCGACTTAGAAACAACTGGTTTAAGCTCGCGTTATGATGCGATTACTGAATTTGGGGCGGTCATGATTGAACATGGTCGTGAAGTTAAATCGCTTGATATTTTAATCAATCCAGAAAGATTTATTCCACTAGCGATTCAAGAAAAGACTCATATCACTAATGAGATGGTGAAAAATTCGCCAACAATAAAAGAGGCGATGCCACAAATCCTTGAATTTTTTAAAGACGCGATTATTGTTTCACATAACATTAACTTCGATTTGGGATTTATCAATGAAAATCTTGCTCGACTTGGCATGCCGCATTTAACAAATCCGGCAATTGATACTCTCAGTTTGTCTCGTTATATGTTCCCAGAAGCAAGAAACCACACTCTTGGTTCATTATCACGTAACTTAGGTCTTGAAATATATGATGAAGAAAGCGCCCACCGTGCTGATTATGACGCTCGTATTTTAAATGAAGTTTGGCAAGCGATGCTCACGCGTTTAACGGAAGAAAATTATCATCTTCTTCACACTGATTTAGCAAAATTAAAAGTAAGTGTGACAATGTATAAACATCTTCGTCCAAACCATGTTGTTGTTTTAGCAAAAAACCAAAAAGGGCTTCACGATTTATATGAACTTATCAGTGAATCACATATCACATATTTAGCAGATGTCCCAAGAGTCCCTAAATCATTGCTCGGATTAAAACGAGAAAATATTTTGATTGGTTCTGCTTGTTTAAATGGTGAAGTATTTGATGTTGCAAGAACAAGAAGTGAATCAATATTAAAGCAATATATATCATTTTATGATTATATTGAAGTTCAACCACCTGAAAACTATACATGTCTTATTGATAGAGGCAATGTATCTAGTCTTGATGAAATCAAAAAATATTTAAAAGATATTATTAATGCTGCACTTGAAATGGGCAAAATAGTGGTTGCAACAGGTGACGTCCATTATCTTAACAAAGAAAATAAAATCAGCCGTGAAGTATATATATCTGCTAAAGGGGTTGGGGGAAGACCTCACCCATTAGCAAATAAATCAAATAATCCTTCTCCTGATCAACATTTTCGTTCGACTAGAGAAATGCTTGATTGCTTTGCGTTTTTAGGTGATGAATTAGCAAGAAAGATTGTAATTGAAAATACCAATTTAATTGCTGATATGATTGAGCCTATCATTCCAATCGATGACATTCTTCGTCAACCAGTTATTGAAGGTTCACCAGAAATGCTTCGCAATATCACCGAAGAAAAAGCTAAAGAATATTATGGTGATCCACTTCCAGACTTTATCAAAGATCGCCTTGAAAAAGAATTATCCGGTATTATTGGCAATGGTTATAGTGTTACCTACTATATTGCAAGGCGCATTGTCTTAGAAGCAAATTCCAAAGGATTTATGGTTGGCTCTCGTGGGTCTGTTGGATCTTCTTTTGCTGCCTTCTTATTTGGTATTACTGAAGTCAATCCTCTCCCACCTCATTATCGTTGTCCAAAATGTAAACATCTTGAATTTATCAAAGATCCAAATTGCTTAAGTGGATATGACCTCGATGATAAAAAATGTCCAATATGTGGTGAAGAACTCATCAAAGATGGACAAAATATTCCATTTGAAACATTTTTAGGCTTCAATGGTGATAAAGTTCCAGATATCGACTTAAATTTCCCAAGTGATTATCAATCAAAAGCCTTTGATTACACCAAAGTTGTTTTTGGTGAACATAACGTTTTTAGAGCGGGCACGATTGAAACAGTTGCTAGTAAAACCGCATTTGGTTTTGTTCGTGGTTATTTTGAAAGACATGGTCAAAATCCAAACGAAATATCGCATCAATTAATCGCCTATCTTGCCGAAAGTTGTGTTGATGTTAAAAGAACAACCGGTCAACATCCGGGCGGTATTGTTGTTTTGCCAAAAGGGATGTCGATTTATGATTTTACTCCTATTCAATATCCTGCTGATGATAAAACATCTACGTGGTATACAACGCATCTTGATTATAATGCCTTGCATGAAACATTGTTAAAACTTGACCTTCTAGGTCACGTTGACCCAATGGCGTTGCGTTTGATGAGTGAACTCACCAATGTCGATGTTAAAAAGATTCCGCTTAACGATAAAAAAGTCATTTCGCTTTTCTCTACTGATAAAGCCCTTAATCGCAATGGCAACTATCTTAAAGTCATTACCGGTGCGCTTGCCCTTCCAGAGTTTGGAACAGAAACAGGTAATGATATTCTTCTTGACGCCAAACCAAAATCATTTGCAGATTTAGTTATTATCGCTGGTCTTGCCCACGGCACAGATGTTTGGGCCCATAACGCTCAAGAATTGATTAGAAATGGAACATGTACGATTCGTGAAGTTATTGGATGCCGTGATGATATTATGACTTATCTCATCAAGATGGGACTTCCAAATAATATTGCCTTTAAAATCATGGAAGATGTTAGAAAAGGCAAAAAACTAAAACCTGAATATGAAGTTATCATGCGCAAACACAATATACCTGAATGGTATCTTGATTCATGTAACAAGATTAAATACATGTTCCCGAAAGCTCACGCGGTCGCCTATGTCACCATGGCGGTTAGAGTTGGATATTTTAAAGTGTATTATCCACTTGAATTTTACGCCGTGTGGTTCTCTGTTAGATGTAAAGCATATGAAATTGAAACATTGCTTGGTGGACTTGATAAAGTCATTGAACGATACGAAGAAATCAAGCGTAAGAAAAACAATAGAGTGGATAAAATATCGCCAAAAGAAAAAGACTTATTCAATATGTTCAAAGTTGCGATTGAAATGTTTGAACGTGGCTATAAATTCTTAAATGTTGATTTGGAAAAATCTGATGCGCTTAACTTTGTGGTCGATCATGAAAACAAAGCTCTTATTCCTCCATTTATTGTTCTTGATGGACTTGGTGATAACGCCGCATTAAGTGTGGTGGAAGCACGTAAAAATGGTCCATTTACTTCTAAAGAAGAGTTGCTTGAAAGAACAAAACTTAATAACACGAATGTGGAAGATTTATCTCGCCTTGGAGTTTTGAAAAATTTAAGGGATTCAAAACAAATCAGCTTATTTGACTTTGGGCTTGAAGATATCTAAAATTATTAGGCATAATAAATATGCCTTTTCGAGGTGTGGCTCAGTTGGTAGAGCGCTACGTTCGGGACGTAGATGTCGCAAGTTCGATCCTTGTCACCTCGACCATATTAAATGAATCAGATTGATATTTATATCAATCTGTTTTTTTATGAGTCCTAATCATGGATCATTTCCATTTAATTTATCACCGCATGATTATATTGAAAAAGAAATGCCTTCAATGAAAGTGAATACTTTAATTCTTGACACTTTATTTAGGTGCAAAGATATTGAAAAATCTGAAACAGGATTTAAAAGCATGAGCGAACTATGTAAAGAAATTGTTAGATGGACTTATGAAAATGTTGCTTACGGTTTTTGCTTTGTATTTTATAGAAACAATGTCCAGGCAAATGTCCATACAGATGTCCTTGCATATGATGATTTGACTAAAGATGAAAAAACTATATTTATAAAAATTAAAGAGAATCCTAAAACATTAAAAAATGAATTAGCATCAATAATAGGAAAATCTTAAAAAACTGTACAAAGAATTTTGAAATCTTTGGTAGAAAAAATATATTTCAAGAATTGGAACTAATCAATATGGATATTGGGAAGTTTTAAAATGATTCATAAAAGGAATTTATGGAATGATTTTTTATCAATAATAAAGACACTTCTTTTAAAGGGAACGTGACATTTTCTTTTTCTTTGGTATTGTAGTCACTAAAGCAAAATTCCGAAAATGTGCAATTTGAACAAAAAAATAATTCTAAAAATGTGCAATTTGAAGTTATTTTAAGATTTTAAAAAATGCAAAAATAAACATTGTCGATAAATAATTATGAAATCGCTTGCATAGAAATATATGGGCATTTTTCTTATGATCGAACGCTGGATATAAGATGAGTTACTCAAAGTGTTGCACTTAACATTACAAATTACTTTTGTAGTAATTGGAATAGTGACAGCAAAAGGCGTCAATATTATTCATTTTTAAAATGAAACCACTTTTATATATTGTTGTAAGTAAAAATGGCTATTTGATATTGAAATAAATAAGTACAGTAATATAATTACTAGTAAAAAAGGGGGGAGAATTACGAAAAATAGTATTTTTAAGAAAGCGATTGTAGCGTTATCTATATTGTTTTCATTAACTGGTTGTGACAAATCTTCCACAAGCGAAGAAACTCGACCAGTCCACTGGAATGAAACTGTCGATCAAACATTATATAATGTGCTTGGAGAATTTTATGTTGACGTACCTGTCTTTACAGCTGATTCATATTCTTCAGAAAATGTTACCAGCGAAGGTATTAACCTCGCTAACATAAAGTGTTATACAAGCGATACGAGTGCTGATAAGACATATTCTGTAGTTTTAAAACTTAACGAATATTCTACAGCTGAATATGATGACAACGGTACATATATTATTGCTACAAAACGCGTTTCATCTTATCAACTTGTCTGCCTTCAAATTGAAATGGCTACTTCACTTCAAAAAGGCAATTATTTGAATATCTTTGCTTATTTATATGAAGACCGATTGGAAAGTTGGCCAACTAATCAAATCGTAGCAAAGATTGGTCAAGATATTCCACATTACGACGCTAGTTATTATCAATTTAGCGCCCAACAAATTGGCGATATAAATGTTGCTATAGTTGCATGTTATGGCGATGCTAATAACATCCCATCTCCATTAGCGTATAAAGCAATTCTTGAAGATAATGGCTACACGATTAAATCTAATAGTGGCGCCTATTATGCCACAAGTGAAGCAAGCGGACTAGAAATTGATTTTATGTTTGATGAAGAATATAACGCTCTCATCATTCAAGCCTACATTTTGCCAGGTTCTTCCACCTGGCCAAGCGATGATCTTGAACAATTATTTTCTGTCGAAATACCACCATATGTTGAATCTGGCGTTAGATATTTCTATGGATTAGCTCAAGATCAAACAACTAATGCCCTTATTTATACGATTCAAGTCGCTAATGCATCTGATAATGCGGAAGCAACATATAAAGCGACATTGGAACAAAATGGTTGGACTCAAGATACAACATATGATTATGAAACTTGGGGCTATATCTATATTAAAAACAAGGGCGAAGAAAACGAATGCCAAATCCAGTTTTATTATAATCAGGAAAATATGGCATTGATTATCAACATCCTGATTGCAAACATTGAGTAGGGGGATAAATTATGAAATATACTAAATGTTTATTAATGCTTACTCTTGCCGCCTCATTGGGACTTGCTGGTTGTAATTCAACATCTAGTGAAGATACAACTCCATCACCAAGTACATCCCAAATTGACTACAAAAGTAAACTCGCAGCTGCGTTAGAAAAAGATTATTCTAACATGACCGCTGAAGTCGTTTCAGTTTATGAACACGGCGAAGGCAGTGAATATTATTTGGAATATTATTACAACGACTATACGATTGTATATACTCCAGATGTCGCTGAAATAGGTGCAAACCCATACACATTCTTCCACGATTATAACGGAAAGAATTATCAATATTTTGAAAAAGATCGTCCTAATGATCCAACATCCACATCAGCGTGGTTAAACACTGGTAAAACTGAAGATATTCATTACGCGATTGATTACATCTACTTCAATATGGAATATTTCCTTGCTGAAGTTAATGCTGAAAATGCTATTTATCAAAGTGGCATGTATGTCATCAGCAATGAAGCAGTTGTCGCTCATTTGAATCAAACAGTATTTAGCACATTCTTCTTTAACGATATTCAATATGTCGTTTTAACACTTAATGCTGAAGGTTATCTTTCTTCTATTATTGGATTGCAAGAAATCGATAATGAAGATGATTATGTCAAAATCACTATTGGTGCAGTTGGAACTACAACTGCTCCAGCAACCACAATTCCTGAAGCACCAACTGCAGAAAGTGTCATGGAATATTGGCAATATAAAGGTTGGGATGGACCATATGTTGATAAATATGTTGAAAGCATCAGTCTTACTCCAAAGAAATCTCTTGAAGGAGACACTTTAGTGCTCGACATCGAAGAAGTCGCTCAAGCTCAATATACATATCTTCCAGCTGACGCCAATCAAGCCAAAGATTGGAGACTTCATTCAACAGATGAAAGTGTTGCTACAATCAATTTTGATTTCGCTGGCGAAAATGGCGAACAATTAGTGAAGATTACAGGCGTTGCCGCAGGTGATGCTGAAGTATATATCGTTGCTCCTGGAGCCAATGGTATTGATACTGGAGTTCAATCAAATCATATTAAAGTTCACGTCAACGCTCTTGCTAGCCAAAACACCGAAGGCATGGTTTATGATTTATCATTCACTGGCTTTGTTGAAAATACATTAGGTGTAAGCAATGCCTTAAACAACAACTTACCATTAAGCGTTACAACCGCAAAAGCATCAACCAATGCAGGCAACAATGATTTATTCGGAAATAATGTCACCCTTCTTCTTGATCCAAATGCAAGCGGAACAGGTGCAGCTTCCATCACCTTTGATTTCGATGATCAACAAGTGAGCAGCATCTCATTATATTATGGTTTATATTGGCCAGCTGATAAGAGCAATACTTCTTGGGTTAACTCCATAAAAATTGAAACATCAAATGATGGTGAAGTTTGGAGTGCTATCGATATTAAAGAAGAAGTGTTAAATAACATTTCTGCAAACAATTTAAAATTATTAGAAAAAGAATTTGAACCAGCTTCAAAAGTTCGTCTTTCTTTAGAAAGTGGCTTTACTGGAAAGAATTACCGTTTTGCCTTTAGCAATGTTAAATTCATGGCCAATGAATCTTGCCATGACCATGTTGATTTTGTTGAAGTTCCAGTTACATCAATTGCTATTTCAACATCTGAAACAACTCTCCGCAGCGGCAAATCATTAACAGTGTCTTATATTGTCAATCCAAGCGATGCCACTAATAAGACACTTACATGGCATGTTAGCGATGAAACCATTGCGACATTTGAAAACAACGTTTTAACCGCCAGTGCGACAAATACTGGAAGTGTTGAAATTTATGCCACAAGCAATAATAATGTTGAATCAAATCACATTACTATTACTGTTGAAGCTCTTCCAGCTCTTCCAGCAGGATTAATTGGCACCTGGATTGGTGATGATAATGTTACCAATGTCAAATTAGTGTTCTCTGCTAACAATGTTGTTGCTACTATCAAAACATCAAGTGTTAATGAAACACACACATTAACATATGAAGAAAATGATGGTAATCAATATTCGTTCTTTGAAGCAGGCACAACAAATAAAGTTGTTGTTTCCTATTCATCATTTAGTGGTGACACAATTACACCACTAGTCGTTATCGGTTCTGTTGAAATCAATAAATATTCATCTAATTTTGATATCAATAGATATATTGCTGCTACATCCATTAATCTTACTAGCAGCAAAACAACATTAAATGTTGGTGAAAGTTCAGCAATCTCTATTTCATTTAATCCAACAAACGCCACTGGCTTTGGATCAACCGATGAAATTACTTGGACTGTTGATAATGAAGGTATTGTTAAATTAACTGCAGAAACAACTTCAAACAAATCAGGCAATACCGTTACTGCTCAAGCAGCAGGTACAGTTACCGTTACCGCCACAAATAATGATGGTGTTTCTGGTTCAATTACCTTTACAGTTAACGAAAATGTTAAAGTTGCATCAATTAGCTTAAGCACTGCTGATGATAAAAATACAGTCGAAGTTAATAGCACATTAACAATTAACGCTAATGTTACAGGTGTTGGTGGTGAAACCCCAACAAACGCCAAATTAACTTGGTCATCAAGCGATACAAGTGTTGCAACTGTTAAAGATGGCGTTGTTACTGGTAAAACCGCTAGTGAAACTCCTGTTACAATCACTGCTACTGCCACAGACGGAAGTGGCGTATCTGCTACATTTGAAGTAACAGTTATTGCCCCAACTTCTGCCATTCCAGCTGGTCTTGTTGGTACTTGGGAAGGCTATGATGAAGGTGCGTATGGGTCTACCATTGATATCGTAATTGTAAGCAATGGCAACCTCACCTTAAATCTTCCTGACGCTGGGACTTCATATGCATTTACATTAGCTTCTTCAAGTGGAACAACATATGTGTTTAAAGATAATAATGATGAAAGTATCATACTTACTGTTACCTTTGATGCTAGATATCCAGATGAAGCTAAATTTGAGTTGAATAATGGCGAAATGACTTATGATGAATACATTTCGTTAAGTGGTTATGGTGCTTTTACAAAAATTTAATCACAAAGAAATCTGATCTATCTATTAAATCATTTGAACAACAAATTTCTCCTGGCAACAGGAGATTTTTGTTTGGAGGAATGGTTAGAAATCTTTTTGACTTAATATTTATAATATTACTAGTTTTTCTAATAACTATTTTTTATTGTCCATATAATCACAATCATATTTTAGAAAAATTATCGTCAAAATTTTTCATATATTTTGATTTATCCCAATATCAAAATTACTCATTTTTGTTTCCAAGTAATCGCTTTCAATTGTGATATTTTAAGAGAATATATATAATAAAAGTACTTTCATATAAGTTAACTTATAATGAAATTAGGAGAAAAAAATTATGACAGTATTAGTGTGTGTTGGCTCATCCTGCCATTTAAAAGGCAGTTATGACATCATCAATCTTATGAAAGAAAAAATCGCCAAAGAAAATCTTGAAGACAAAGTTATGCTCAAAGCAACATTCTGTCTTGGTAACTGCGGTGTTGCTGGTGTTTCTATCAAAGTTGATGATCAAATTATTACCGGTGTAACCAAAGAAAATTTTGAGGATGTTTTTGCTAAACACATCTTGGCAAAAATTTAACAGCTATGAAAGGTTACGCATTAGTATCAAATACAAGCAACTGTAAGAATTGTTATAAATGCATCCGTTCATGTCCTGTTAAATCAATTTCATTTATTGATAATCGTGCGAAAATCATCAATCAAGATTGTATCTTATGTGGAACATGTCATCTTGTTTGTCCACAAGAGGTAAAGATTGTTCGCGATGATATCGATGATGTTAAGAAATTGATACAAAACAATGAACGCGTTATTGTTTCCTTAGCCCCTTCTTTTGTTGCCGAATATAAAAATTCCTCATTCAAGAATCTTAAAGAAGCATTATTAAAGCTTGGTTTTTATGATGTTGAAGAAACTGCAATTGGGGCCACTATTGTGAAAAAAGCATATGATGAAATGCTTGATGAAAAACATGATGTCATCATCTCCTCATGCTGTCATGCCATAAATTTGCTTATCCAAAAACATTATCCAGAAGCAAGCAAATACCTTGCTAATGTTTTATCTCCAATGCTTGCTCATGGTAAAGATATCAAGGAAAGATATGGTAAAGATACCAAAGTTGTTTTCCTTGGACCATGTATTGCCAAAAAAGATGAAGCAGATCGCAACAGAGAATATGTTGATGAAGTTTTAACATATCCTGAAATCAATCGCTGGTTTGCTCAAGAAGGCATTAAAGTTGAAGCTGGTGAAATGGTTGATAATAAG
>JALFFX010000052.1 GCA_022777645.1 Erysipelotrichaceae bacterium | reverse complement strand
AGAAAAGAATGTCCAAATATCGCTGATAAGAAGCGTTTAATCGATGTTTATTGGAAAGATAATATTCAAAAAGGAAATTATCCTGTTGATATAAAAATTGTTTGTTCTGATCGAAACAATTTGATTAGTGATGTCATGTCTGCTTTCACTCAAAAAGGAGTGGCAGTGACTGCTCTTAACGCCCATTTAAATCAATCAAAATTAGAAACTGTCGTTTTAGCTACAATATTTGTAAGTGACGCTTTACAACTACGCGATGTCTTCGATGCGTTAAAAAATATAAAAAGTGTATTATCGCTTAGTCGTGTTACTCATTAACTAATTAATCTCCACTATCTTGTTTGACCTTATACATTTATATATGTATAATTAAACATGTTAGAAACGGAGATTTTTTTATGATTAATCCAGTTAAAGGAACTCATGATATTATCGGCTCTGATGCTGCATTATATAACTTTATCGAAGCATATTTTAGAACTTATGTCGGATTATGTGGATTTGAAGATATTAAGACACCAATTATTGAACATACCCCTCTTTTTATAAGAAGCGTTGGTGAATCAAGCGATATTGTAAACAAAGAGATGTATACCTTTCTTGATAAAGGTGGTCGCTCAATAACACTTAGACCTGAATTAACAGCAGGCGTTATGAGAAGCATTGTTAGCAATAAATTATTCGCAACTAATGATTTGCCAATGAAATTTTGCTATTTTGGTCCATGCTTTAGATATGAAAGACCACAAACAGGAAGATTCCGTCAATTTCATCAATTAGGAATTGAAATTGTTGGAGCTAAATCATATCTTGACGATGTTGAAGCAATTTCAACTGGCTATTATTCACTTGTTCCTCTTGGAATCGAAGACATAAAAGTCAAAATTAATTCACTTGGTGATGAAGAAAGTCGACAAGCATACAAAAAAGCGCTGAAAGAATATTTCCAAGATAAGATCGAAAATATGTGTGAAGACTGCAAACGTCGTTTCGAAGTCAATCCTCTTCGCATCTTGGACTGCAAAGTTCCATCCGATATTGAAATCGTTAAAAACGCTCCAAAAATGAGCGATTATCTAACTGATGAAGCAAAACATCACCTCGAATTAGTCTTAAATCAACTTGATAACATTGGAATCCCATATGAAATTGATGAAAATCTTGTTAGAGGCTTAGATTATTACACCGGTATTGTCTTTGAATTCCATTACGATGGACTTTCAGAAATAGGCGCGATTGGTGGTGGAGGCCACTACAAAAATCTTCTTAAAGAAGTAGGTGGTCCGGATTTAGAAGGTGTTGGTTTCTCTTGCGGTGTAGAACGCATTGAAGCAGTACTAAAATCTCATCCTGATTTCACACCTCCTTATCGCTCATTAGATTTCTATGTAATGGCTATTGGAGATAATGGCGTTAACATCGCTTATAAATCAATGATGGAACTCAGATTAAATGGTTATTCATGCGAAATGAATACTGAAAATAAATCATTTAAAGCTTTGTTCAAAATCGCTCTTCGCAAAAACGCAAAATTTGCCATTATCATCGGAGATGATGAAATTCAAAGCGGTGAAATTACGATTAAAAACTTAAAAACACAAACACAAACACTTGCAAAAATCGATAGTTTGGTCGATGTCGCAAAATCATTGCATTTTGATTATTTGCAAGATGAAAAAAATGGAGGTTCTTCTGAAAATGAATAGAACGCACAACAATGGCGAACTAACAATAAAAAATGTCGGCGAAAAAGTCGAATTAGTTGGTTGGGTTGCCAAACGTAGAAATTTAGGAAAATTATTATTTATTGATTTACGTGATAGAACAGGCATTGTTCAACTACTTATCAAAGAAGGTGTTGAAGTTCCAGATGTTCGCAACGAATATGTTATTCATGTCACTGGTACAGTTTGTAAAAAAGATGTTCCAAATAAAGCATTAAAAACTGGTGAGATCGAAGTTGATGTTGAATCACTTGAAGTATATAGCAAAGCAAAAACAACACCACTTATCATCGCCGATGAAACTGATGCTTTAGAAGATGTTAGATTAAAATATCGTTATTTAGATTTACGTCGTCCAACACTTCAAAACAATTTGATGAAAAGAGCAAAAATTGTCAAAATTGCTCATGAATATTTTGATAATAACGGATTTATCGAAGTTGAAACCCCATGTTTGACTTTGTCAACTCCTGAAGGCGCTCGCGATTACATCGTTCCTTCAAGACTTAATCATGGTTCATTTTTCGCTCTTCCTCAATCTCCTCAATTATTCAAACAACTTCTCATGATTGGTGGATTTGAAAGATATTATCAAATCGCTCGTTGCTTTAGAGATGAAGACTTAAGGCAAGATCGTCAACCTGAATTTACCCAAATCGACCTTGAAATGTCATTCTTAAATCAAGATGAAATCTTGACAATAATGGAAGGATTTTTAAAGAAAGTATTTAAAGAAACTATCAATGTTGATGTTGTAACTCCACTTCGCCGCATGGATTATAGTGAAGCGGTGAATGTTTATGGAAGCGATAAGCCAGATACAAGATTTGGAATGCATTTAATTGATGTTAAAGAACTTTTAGCAAAATCTGAATTTGCACAATACAAAGAAAATCCATCAACAAAGGCTATTGTTGTTGAAAACGTAGCCGATAAAACATCAAGAAAAGTTATCGATAAGCTAAATTTAGAAGCTAGAAAATATTTCTTAAACGGTATTGGTGTTTATAAAGTAGTCGATTCTAAATTAGAAGGTAGTCTTGTAAAATTCTTAAATGAAGAATTGCAGGCTCAATTAATAGAAAAAACTGGTGCAAAAAATAATGACATTATTCTTGTTGCAACAGGTAATGTTGATCCAGTTAACTTCGGTTTAGGAGCATTTAGCAGTAATTATGCAAAAGAACTTGGTTTAATTAAACCAAA
>JALFFX010000011.1 GCA_022777645.1 Erysipelotrichaceae bacterium | reverse complement strand
GACGTTAATGAAAATTACAATGATGATAAATTCATGTTTGACTCACAAAAAATGATGATGATTCTTAAGTCATTAGCAAGAAATGAGTCCAGTTATGCAGCAGAAGCAACTATTTTGAGAGATTGCTTTAATTTTAGTAATGGCGAAGAACAAACATTAAATAAAAGAACATTATCTAGATATTTAGACATTCTAGAAAAATTATACATTATAAATAATCAAGAAGCTTATTCAACTAATTATAGATCTAGTTCAAGGGTTGGCAAAAAGGTAAAGAGAAGATTTGTCGATCCGTCACTTGCGGCTGCTCTTTTAGGCTTAACATCTGAAAAACTAATTAAAGATTTAAATACATTTGGATTTTTGTTTGAGTCTTTAGTGGTTAGAGATTTAAACGTGTATATGGAATATTATAGAGGTCACGTTTATGCTTTTAGAGATAATGCAAGTAATGATGAGGTTGATGCTATAGTTGAATTTAGTGATGGCGAATATGGTGCAATTGAAATTAAACTAGGAGATAATCAAATTGATGAAGCAATAAAATCATTGACTAAGTTTAATGATAATGTCGCTAAAAAGCCTAAATTTCTATGTGTGATTGTAGGTATAGGATCTGGACTTACAAGAGATTCTAAATCTGGAGTATATGTTGTTCCATATAATACATTAGGAATGCATTTTAACATTGCTTCCTAAGAAGTCCCCTGCCTTCAGTTTCGGCAGAGTGTTTAGCGTTTGCAAAAAAGAACAAATTAAAACAAATGGCGGGATTCGCAATGTGTTAAATTTTAATATTGAAATTAAGGAAATATATTAATTGGTGACAAAATTAGTGACATTTTAAATGGCGTAGAATTACAATGGCGAAAACACCAACTGGTTTTATATTTTTACATTTGGCTTATTATATTGATAATTACTATATTGATTTCTTTAGCTATTGCTATAACAAATTTAGAATATATTGTTATTATTATATTCTTTTGGCTAGGATTTATAGGCTATATAAAAAGAGATGAATCAGATAAAAAGGGATATTGGAGAGCAAATAAATTATAATTTAGTGAAATAGAAATTTTTTTGAAAAAGCTTTGTTCAGAACCATTTCTCTTAATGATATCCTATATTTGTTAAAGGATGAGGAGAGTTAAAAGTGAAATACGATGTAACAAAATTAAAATGGATTAGAAAACCAAAAAATTTTAAGATATCTGAAAATAGAATTGAAATTATTACAGAACCATATACTGACTTATGGCAAAGAACGTATTATCACTTTAGAAATGATAACGCTCCTGTTTTACAGTTAGAAACAAGTGAAAAATATTTTTCTTTTGTAGTTAAAACTGAATTTGAAAGTAAACACAGATTTGATCAATGTGGTGTTGTTATTTATCTTGATAGCGATAACTGGCTTAAAGCATCTATTGAATATGAAAATGAAAAATTTCAACATCTTGGAAGTGTTGTTACCAATAATGGTTTTTCTGATTGGGCGACCACAGAAATAGATTCAAATATAAAATCTATGTGGTATAGGCTTAGTCGCCGCGAAGATGATTATTGTATTGAATGTTCCGAAGACGGCATAACATTTAAACAAATGAGAATTTGTCATATGTGGAACGGCAACGATGTAATTAGATTTGGTGTTTATGCTTGTAGTCCTGAGGATTCATCATTTAAATCTACATTTACATGTATGGAAATTAGCCAATGCAAATGGCTAGCACATGATGGCCAAAAACCAGATAAAAATCTATAAATTTCAATCCGACGAAAAGATTATCTTATAAAGATTCTTGATAATATTAGTGATACAACTATCGAGAATTATCATAAATCCGTTGCAGATTTTAAATTGAGAAGTGATACAGATATCTATATATTTTTAAATTAGAAATAATATTCCTTTTTATTAATGGCTGTGATATATTTATTTTAGATAAATCATCTTATGGTGCCCCCTTGAAACAAGGATGTGTTTCTTGCCATGTTTCAAAAATTTTTAAGGGGGAATTTTTTATTGAAATAGCATTAATTATCAATTGTTAATTTTATATTTTATTATGGGAGAAATTTATGAATTTAAAAAAGATAACATTTGTATTAATGTTAGCAACTACTATTTCACTCGGATCGTGTAATAAAACATCTTCAGATAGTAGTGGCTCAACTACGACAAGCGAAATTACTGAAAATTATTTAAGTGTCAGCGATGCGTTAGCGCTTATTCCAGAAGAAGCAGGCTATGAAGCAAACGAAAGAGTGCTTGTTAAAGGCGTTATTGATAATGTTAGCAATCCAACATATGGCGAAATGACAATTTCTGATGAAACAAGTTCGCTTTATGTTTATGGCACATATGACGCAAGTGGGGCAATTCGATATGGAGAGTTAACTGAAAAGCCAACAAAAGGCGACACTATTTATCTCAATGCTTTATTGTCGAACTTCAACGGAACAAAACAAATCAAATCTGGTTGGATTAATAAATTTGATAAAAAAGAAATAACCGAATCGGATTATCAAAGCAAAACAATATCTGAAGCACGTGATTCTGCTAAAGGCGATTTAGTTAGAATTAATGGCACCGTTGCATCGATAACTTACGCTAACGGAAAAGTTCCTGATGGCGTTATCCTTGTTGATGAAACATCATCAATTTATGTCTATGATGGTGTTATTGCCAGCAGTGTTAAAGTCGGCAACACAATTGATGTATTAGGTGAAAAAGATTATTTTATTGCTGCAAATGAAGCTGATAATGCTAGTAAATATAATTACAAAGGAAGTTGTCAATTAACTAACGCTCGTTTAATGTCAAACGATAATCAAATAAGCGAATATAACAATGAATGGATTGAATCAACAACCATTAAAGAAATAATGGAAAAAGATCCATCAGAAAATATCACTTCAAAAATTTATAAAGTTAATGCACTTGTTAAAAAATCAGAAGGAACAGGTTTTACAAATTATTATTTTGATGATTTAGATGAAAAAACTGGTTCATATACATATACAAAATGTAATGGTTCTGACTTTACATGGCTTGATAAATTTGATGGTAAGATTTGTACAACTTATTTAACTGCAATCAACGCAAAATCATCAGCAACTGGTTGTATTTGGAGATTTTTACCAATCACAGTTATTGATGAAAATTATAAATTTGATTTGAATAACGCAACTAGATTTGCCCTTGATTATCATGTATTAGATCAATTCGAGAAAGTCTATGAAGCCAATCCTCAAAAGGAATTGATCACAACTGTTTCTTCAACTCTTCTTGGTTTTGAAGGAGTAAATATAACTTATGTTTCAAGCAATGAAGAAATTATGAAATTTGAAAATGTTGATGGTAAAGTTGTGTTCAACACCCTTGCAGTGGGCAAAGCAACTGTTACAGCAACTGCAACATTAGAAGGATATTATACTGCTTCATCAACGTTTGAAATTGAAGTCAGAGAAAAAGTCGAAGCTAAAGGAATAAGCGTTAAACAAGCAATTGACGCACCAATTGACACCGCTAATGCATTAACGATTAAAGGTATTGTTGGACCATCAGTCGTCAATAAAGATGGATTTTATCTAATCGATGATAGTGGCGCAATTGCAGTCGTTTTAAACAATAAAGCTGATTTTAGCAAAATTTCAATTGGCAATCTTGTTTCCGTAACAGGCTATAAAGATAGATTTAAATCATCAAGTGGATCATATGGTCAATTATGTATTTCAAAAGCTACAATTACTGCAAATGAATATGGTGAACACACATATTCAACCGCTTCATTTATCAAAGATAAAACTTTAAGTGATATCATTAATCTTGATGTCGCAAATGATGAAGCAGCGACAATGAATGTTTATGAAATTGAAGCAAAAATAACTGTCGAAACAACTCCATATTCATCAACGATTAAACTTGTTGATGGTAATACTACAGGAATGCTTTATTCTAGTGGTGCCGGTCAATATTCTTGGTTGACTGAATATAACGATGGCAATGTTTACAAATTAGAAGTTGCTCCTTGCAATTGGAACAGTAAAAATAAATTTAAGTTATGCGTATTATCACTCACTGATAGCAATGGAACAAAAATTGTTAATAGTTTAAACTTCGCTAATTAATCATTGATTATCTTCATCAAATAACGCAGCATTCGTGCTGCGTTTTCTATTGCGAATCAATATTCAATATTTAATATACCGATAAATTCATTCGCGTTGACTCTTAATTGATATTTACCGATCTTGCTTATCACTATTTGAAAAGAAGAAGACGGAATATCTCTTCCTTTATAAAGATAATTATTCTTATCTTCGTTTTGATAAACATCAATATCAATAACTCCACATGATTTGATGATATTAACATTTATTGAATATGGTAATTGACTGACATCAATTTCTTTATATTCTGTGCCATGATAATATTGATATTCATTAACGCTTGATGTGAATAATGTTGTAGCAATATCTTTATCTTGCGATGCACAGCTACATAATGTAGGTGTAATTAATATCGCTGATAAGATTATAGTTTTAAATATATTTTTCATAAATTATTTATATTCAAAAAGAGAAGCAAAGCTTCTCTTTTTGTGTTCATATTTTATTATTTGCTCATTACTTCCATTACCGCAGTAAGGACAAAGCTAACGATAAATAAACCAGCAATCACATAAAGAGGAATTGTGATTTCTTTGTGTTTGCCTTGGATCAAATAAATAATGATATAGGCAATAACACCAAAACCAATACCAGTAGCAATACTATATGTTAAAACGGTGAATAACAAGGTGATGAATGCAACAAAGATAATATCTCTTTCTTCGAATTTGAGATTCTTAACAGAACTAGAGATGATTAACAAACCAACAGAGACTAAGGCAGGAGCAGTAACACATCCTGCAGTAAAGATTGAGAAAATAGGGAAGATGAATGATGATAATAAGAACATTCCAGCTGCGGTTAAAGCAGCAAGACCTGTTCTTGCACCAATTTCAATACCAACATTGCTTTCAGCAAAGCTTGTAAGTGTTGATGTTCCCATTGGAGCACATAAAAGCGCGCCTGTCGCATCTGCTAATACAGCACGACGATAATTACTCATTTTACCATTTTCATCGATAATTCCAGCGTTTGTACCAACAGCAAGAAGAGTGGCTGTTGTGTCAAAAAGGTTGACGAACATGAGCGAGAAAATCGCGATATAGCTAGCAGGATTTGCTAAAACTTTGACGATATCATTACCAAATTGTTCGATTGTATATCCACCGGCGGTATCAAAAAGACCATACATAAATACTTTATCAATACCAGAAAGACCGAAACTGACACCAGATTCTGGATCCCAAGGCATAATTGGAAGATTATAACCTGTAATTGTATTAACTGTGGCTCCTGTACTTCTTAAAATGATTGAGGTAACACTTGCAGCAACAGCAGTTATCAATAAGCCAAATGGAATGGCGAGTTGCGATAATGTCTTATTCTTAGCAAACATGAACAAGAGAGTGACAAATATACCAATAAGGGCAATGACGACACCAGGATTTGTAAATGAACCAAGTGAGACAATTGTCGACACGTTCGCGGCAACAATACCAGAGCTTTTAAGACCAACTAATGCGATAAATCCGCCGAGAGCTAAAGAGATGATAAGTTGGAGTTTTTTCGGAATTGCTTCAAGCAATATTTTTCTAATAGGGGTTAATGAGAAAACAAAGAAGATGATACCTGCAATGGTGAGAAGAATCATCTTTTGTTGCCAGCTTGTAAAGCCAAGGTTAGAACCTAATGTGAACGCCAAATAAGCATTTAAGCCCATTCCTGCTGATAAGACGACAGGATAATTGGCAACAAGAGCCATGATTAATGTGACTGCACAACTCATTAATGCAGTCATGGCAAAAATGCCACCTTTGTCCATTCCCATCGCGCCTAAAATGCTTGTATTGACTGGGAGAATATAACACATGGCAATAAACGTAATCAAACCGGCAATGATTTCGGTTTTGACGTTCGTTTTTCTTTCTTTTAAATGGAACATAATCAATTTCCTTTCAAAAACAATACTTTTTTATTTTAACTTATTTGAAGTTTATTACTAATAATTATTTATGTTTTTCTACTGATATATTAATATTTGAGTTATTATTTATTCATAAATGAATATTGTACTTATTTATTATTCCGGAACATTTAACACTTCTTTTCTTGTTAAAAAAGTTAAAGAAGAATTTTGTGGTGATGGTCATATTGTTGATGTTATAGATGTTTCTAAAAATGATAGGAATATTGATATTGATAAATATGATCTTGTTGGTTTATCTTATCCAATTTATGGATTTAATGTTCCAAATAAATTTCTTAGATTTGTGAGATCTATAAGTTTTAAAAGACAGCAAAAATATTTTATCTTCAAGAATAGTGGTGAAACATTATCTTTAAATAATGCTTCGAGTCGAAAAATAATTCGTTATATGAAAAGAAAGAAAACAATTTTTCTTGGTGAATATCATTTTGTCTTTCCATATAACATTCATTTTGAATTTCCTAAGCAATTCATCAAATCAATAATCAATGAAGATAAAAAATTATTGAAAATAATGATGCATAATTTAAAAAACGATATCTTCCATTGCTATAAGAGCAATATTTTTATTACTATCAATGCCTTTTTCTTTTCAATTCAAAGATGGGGTGGACCAATAAATTCTTTCTTTTATAAAGTAGATAAAAATAAATGTGTTAATTGTAGCAAATGTATCGATGAATGCCCTAACGATAATATCTATCGAAAAAACAACAAAATCATGTTCCACCATAAATGCAATATGTGCATGAGATGTTCTTTTTATTGTCCGGTGGACGCTATTGATATTGGATTTTTAAATGGTTGGAAAGTCCATAATTATTACAATTTAGATTATTATTGGAATTTGCCGCTTGATGAAAGAGATTATGTACATAATATGAGTGATAAATTTTATAATAATATTATAACTCATTTCAAAAATATCGATTTTGAATACAAAAAAATATTTAAACAATAAGACTATTTTGTGTAAAAATATATTAGAATTAAAATATGAAAATTATCCATACAGCAGACATCCATTTAGGATCAAGATTAACTTCAATTAAAGATTTGAAATTGCGAGATCAACTTCGCGTCAACGCTCGCAAAAGCTTTGTCGATTTAGTTAAATTTGCCGAAAACAATAAAGTTGATGCGATATTGTTATCAGGCGATATATTCGATAAAGATAGCCCAAGTGCTAACGACAAAAAAGTGTTTTATGACACGATAAAATCATATGAAAATATCACCTTCTTTTATTTAAAAGGGAATCATGACTTAATGGCGATTGACGATGAGGAATTACCAAATTTAAAAACATTTAAAGATGAATGGACATCATTTCAATTTAAAGATGTTGTTATTTCAGGTGTGGAATTAAATAATGTTAATAATAAAGCAATTTATCAAAGTCTAAATTTAAATAAAGATGATATAAATATCGTTTTACTCCATGGTGCGATTGAAGGTAGAAAAGAAGGCCAATCAATTGATTTAAGCAAATTAAAAAATAAAAATATTGACTATCTTGCTCTTGGCCATATTCACCAAAAAAGCAATGGCAAATTAGATGAAAGAGGTCAATATGTTTATCCTGGTTGCTTAATCGCTCATGGATATGATGAAGATGGCGAAGTTGGCTTTTATCTTCTTGATATTGATGATAAAAAAATAACATCTCAATTCATTAAATGGGGTGAAAATAAATTCCATAATGTCGATGTCGATATTTCTGATGCATCAACAACAAATGAAATAGAAAAATATATTGAAAGCAAAACAGATAT
>JALFFX010000065.1 GCA_022777645.1 Erysipelotrichaceae bacterium | reverse complement strand
TTAGTAATGAATAAAAAACAAAGATATTTGTAATATTTAAAAAATGGATAAGTCGCCAAAACGATATAAATTTTTCCTATTTTGGCGACTTATCCTATGTTTTTAATGGGATAGTTCGCCAAAGTTGATGTTTTTTTATTGATTTTGGCGGATTATCGCTTAAAATATATGTGAGGAAAATTTATGAATATCATTGGAAGAAAAAGCGAAATAGAGATTTTAAATAATGTAATGCGAAGCAAACAAAGTGAATTTGTTGTTGTTTATGGCAGAAGGCGCGTTGGAAAAACATATTTAATTGATGAATATTTTAATAAAGAATATTCGTTTTATGCAACTGGTGTTGCTGAAACCGGCAGAACAAACCAATTAAAGTCTTTCTCCTTTTCTCTAATTCAAAGATACGGTTATATACTTAGTGGTAAAATAACTAATTGGTTTGAAGCATTTTCTCATCTTATAAAATTTTTAGAACAAAAAAATATTACTCGTGATCCAATAACAAATAAAAGAGTGATTTTTCTTGATGAACTTCCATGGTTTGACACTCCTAAGTCGGATTTTAAAGCTGCTTTTGATTATTTTTGGAATAGTTATTGTTCAAAACAAAGCGATATCGTTTTGATTGTTTGTGGTTCTGCAACTTCTTGGATAATTAATAACTTATTATCAAACAAGGGCGGTTTTTATAAACGAGTGACGAGAAAAATATATATTGCTCCATTTTCATTAAAAGAATGTGAGATGCTTTTTAATAGAAACTCTTTCAATTGCAATAAAGAAATTATTGTTGATTCATATATGATATTTGGAGGGATTCCGTATTATTTAAATATGCTAAATAATCGACTTAGTTTAGCGCAAAATATTGAATATCTATTTTTCAAAGAAAATGCTCCTCTTAAAAATGAACTAAACGATTTATTGGCGTCTCTTTATAAAAATCATGCAAAACATCTTAAAGTTATAAAAGCTTTGGCGAGCAACAAAAAAATAGGATTGTCTCGTAACGATATTGTAATGAAAACAAAAATAAATGGTGAAACATTAACCAATATTTTATTAGAGCTTGAAGATTGTTCTTTTATTAGAAAATATGATAATTATACAACGAATAAAACATTGCACTTATATCAGCTTATCGATCCATTTATTTATTTTGCTTTAGACATTTTAGAAAAAAATAATCCTTCTTCCTGGTTATCATTTTTAAACACCCCAAAATATTATTCCTGGAAAGGCAATTCATTTGAGCTGGTATGTCTTAATAATATTGAATCAATTAAAGTTTCTCTAGGAATAAATCAAATAGACACAAATGTTTATTCTTGGAGAAGTAGAAAAAGTGAAAATGGTGCACAAATAGATTTGCTTATTGACCGCGCAGATAGAATAATTAATCTTTTTGAAATAAAATATTGCGATTCGATATTTGAGATTGATAAACAATATGAATCGCAATTAAAAAACAAAATCGCGTGTTTTGTAGGCGAAACAAATACAAAAAAATCTGTTCAACTAACAATTCTTACTTCTAATGGAATAAAGCATAATTCTCATTCTGAAATTATATTGCGTGAACTAGAAATTAATGATTTATTTAACTAAATACTAATAACGATTTTTAGCGATTTATCCTATGTTTTTAATGGGATAGTTCGCCAAAGTTGATGTTTTTAACCATGTTTTGGCGGATTATCGCTTTTTATTATCTTTTAATTTAGATAACAATTTATGATAATTTTTCTTTAATTTGCTACAATGATTGCGTTATGAAAAAGAAGATTTTAAAAACTTTATTATTAATTACACCTTTCCTTTTATTAAATGTTAAAGGAAACCGTGTTATTTCAGTTGATGCTGTAACACTTCCAACTACCATTAAATTAAATGATAATACCGAAGAAGAAGTTCGCTCCTACTATAGTGACTTATCTTCACTTCCAGAAAGCGAAAGAAAAGGCGAAAATTTATTAAAAAATCTTAAAAAAATTATTGCCAAAGATAATACTTTTTATGATTATGGAACAGGTACAACAGGGATTGGGGCAATCTATATGATTACCGATCGCAATTGGGATGCTTCTCCTGCCTCTAGTCTTAACAATTCTTATGGTGTATTTGATGCATCTACTAATACGATAAAAAATTATAACTACAAAGAAAATCCATATATTTTTCATTATTACGTTGATCGAACATATCAAGAAAATAATCCAATCAAGCATAAAGAAGATGGAGCGTCTCGCGTCTCTTTTGACAAAGAACATATTTGGGCAAAATCACATGGCTTTGGTCTTGAAGGAGAAGATGTTGTCACAGGTGCAGGCACTGATTTGCATCACCTTGTCGCGGCTAATCCAAGTGTAAATTCTAACGCCCATAATGCCTATTCTTATGGAACGGTTAAAAATAATAGTTATGATGCTCCATATTCTTATTTAAGTGGTAATAAAAAAGGAACACAAAAATATAGCCACACAAATGATGAAGTTGATTTAGTATTTGAACCACAAGACGCTGATAAAGGTGATATCGCTCGTGCCTTAATATATATGGTCGCGCGATATAATTATATAGGTAGTAGTGATACGCCAAGCAAAGCCGAACCTAATCTTGAGCTTGCTAATTATGTTGTTAATTCCCCATCGGAAAGCAGTTTATCACAAACAGCAAAATATGGTGTTATTAGCGAATTAATTCGATGGAATAAATTTGACGCTCCTGATAAATATGAAATACATCGCAACAATTTGATATATAACAATTATCAAAACAATCGTAACCCATTCATCGATTTTCCTGAGTGGGTGGATGTTATATATAACGAAGATGGCTCATTTTATACTGGGGAAAATTACGCCAATCCATTAACTGATGAACTCAATGTTGGCAATGATTATGTTCCACCTGCGGAGACATTTGATTTTGATAAATTTTTTGAAGAAAACAAAATGATTATTATGATAGTAGCAGTAGTCTTAATCATCGCTATTATCATTATCTTATTGATTGCCATTAAAAAAGGAAAAGCCAAGATTAGTGTTACTAAATCTGGCAAAATCAAAATAAAAGCTACAAATAAAAAATCGACATCTAAGAAGAAGTCGATGAAAAAGAAGTAAAAGAAAAGCTCCATCTTGCTAAAAGGTGGAGCTTATCAGTTTTATTTGCTCTTTTTGATGAACAAGGTAACAATGCTATATACACCAACAAGGGCTAAGCAAATACCTGAGACAATCGCCATGAATTGGCTGGTAATAACACCTGTTAAGATGAGAATTGCAAATGTTAATAATATAGCGCCCAAGACAAGTTTTACAACCATTAAAGAAACGTTTTTATATTTGATTGCAAAATAAGCAACAAAGGCATCAATAATTGCAGCAGAGCCAATAACAATCATTAGATATGGGAAATAAGCTAATAATGTTTCGACCAAATTAGCAACGATGGTGTATATCCCTAAACCAATAATTGCGTAACCTGCTAAAGATAAAGGTGTTAATAATGATTTGGTGATAGAAAAACCATTTAAGACAAATAATAAGCCATAAACGATTAAGCCGATACCAATAATCAATGAGATAACGCCACTTATCGATTGTTGGAAGCAGAACAAGATTCCAAGAACAATTAAAAATGTTGCTTGAACTAATTTAATAATGGTGTTTTTATCCATTTTTGTTTTTGCCATTTTTGATTCCTCCTAATAATAATTATAACTCATTATAGTAATAATTTTATTTTTGTAAATTAGTTTTATTAATAAAAAAGCAGCAATATTTCAGTAATTAAATATTGATATGCCGATAAGAGTTGTTAAATAATAATTAATTTGCAATTAATTACATTTATTTTTAATTAAAAGTATTCCTTGAATAATAACTATTGATTTTTTATAACTGTGTTATAGATTTTGGAGGAATTAAAATGAAAAAGAAAAGTTCATTATTATTGTTAACTCTTTCAGGTGTTCTTCTTTCGGGTTGTGTTGATACATCGTCTTCATCAACCCCAGATAGCGGAGGCCAAGAAGTTAATCCTGTTAGCAGAGTAATTCGTAAACTTGGCAATCACGCTTTAGCGTTTAAAACAACATACGAAGAATATTATGATTACGGAGAAGGTTTTGGTGATGAACCAGATTATTCTTCAGTAACAACATCCCTTGCCACGGATGAATTTGCTTATTTTAAAGAAGAAGCTTTTGGTGAAGTAAGTGAAACCCGCTTTGAAAACAATTGGGGTAATGTCACTATGCTTTCCGTAGATGTTACCACCAATGAACTTGTGGAAACACCTATTCCATCAGGCGATGGTTATATGAGTTTTACTGAGACATTTAGAAATCATTTTAAATACACAGAAGCGATGTTTGAATATAGCGAGCCGGGTGTTTTGGAATTAACTGCAACAGATTATTTCCCAGCCCAAAAAGTAACAACTCTTGTTGCTGCTAATACACCGTATTCGCCACTTTCATCATTAATTGTTAATTATGATGTTGAGACATTTAATACAACATCTGTTGTCGCAACATTTATGGATGATTATTCAAAATCTGTCTACACCATTGAGCCAATCGATGAAAAAACCGTAACTCCAATGGCTAAACCTACTCCTGTTACTGAAAGCGATGGACAAGCTGCACTTCAAACCGCATTGGATTCACTTAATGCTTTGAATTTTAAAGTTACAGTAAGTGGTAAAACTACTATATGGAATTATGATGAAGAAACTGGCGAAGAAACTTCCGTAGAGAAAGATGTCGAAGGAAGTTTAACAGTAACACCAGTTGGTTATTTTAGAGATCAAGATCCAGCATTTGAACATATGCTTGATGGTGGTGCTTATGTTACAGCGAAAGGTCTTCAATCATTCCAACAAAATGCAGATGATGGTTTATACTACGATTTTCGTCTTCCAATTCTAACTTATGATGTTGATACTGTCGTTGGAAGTTACTTCAGTTTCTCTGCTAAATCATTTATTGATAATGGTGATGGCACATACTCTCTTCCAAATGTTGTTGGATTTTATGACAATCTTTCTGAATTGATTCCTGATTCAAGATTTGGTATCGGTGGATACCCAGATAAAGGTACATTTAAAATCGCTTTAACAGGTGAAGATATCGTTTATTCTTATACATGTAGTGGTGAAGAATTTAGAGGTGTTATTTCTATGATTGGCAAAGTAACATCAGCCTTTGATTATTCATCAGTGCTTCCTTACACTCCATCGACTACAATGCTTGAATTCTTTGAAGCTAATGAAATTCCAGATTGCGCAGAAGCAATTGAAGCTGTTACTGAAAATCATTCTTCAATTATTCCATTTATTGAACCATCTATGGGTTATTCTGCTCAAGCAAACACACGTAGTAAAGAATTAGAAGATGGAACTGTGGCTAGCTGCACATATCTTGTCACACTTGTATATCAAGCAGGAAGCGCTAAAGAAGTATATGATTTAATGAGCACACTTTATAGTGAATTAGCAGCTAATGAACAACTTCATTATGATGCAGAAGAAGATGGCTATGTTTACACTGAAAGTGGTGTTGATCTCTTCAAATATTGCGTTGATTTAACAACAAATTATTCTACTTGGACTGGTAACTATGAATATGCATTAGTCGTCACTGTTCAAAAACTAAATTTACCAGATTGGTTTGGTCCAATTGATATGTTTAATTAAAAATTAAAAAGACAATAGAAAGACGAATTTGAACCTCTATTGTCTTTTTTTATTGCTTGAATCCAAAAGAAAAGAGTCGTCTTTGAACGGCTCTCTTAGATTTAATCTTTTAATGCTTCTTTAATTGTTGAAGCAACGCTTGTGATTTTACTTAAATCATTTGGAATGATAAGTTTTGTGGCTTGTCCATCAGCAACTTTGGCAATTGCTTCATATGATTTAAGAGTGAGAACAGCTTCATCAGCCTTTGCATCTTTTAGCATCTCAAGACCTTTTGATTCAGCTTCACGAACCATCTTAATACCTTCAGCTTCGGCGTGTTTAATTTTCATAATTGATTCAGCTTCGCCTTCTGCCTTTTTAATAGCGGCTTGTTTTTCAGCTTCAGCATTTAAGATTGCGGCTTCTTTATTACCTTCAGCAATGAGAATAGCTGATTGTTTTTGACCTTCAGCAAGAAGGATTTTTTCACGTTTTTCACGTTCTGCTCTCATTTGACGTTCCATTGAATCACGGATGTCTTTTGGTGGCAAAATGTTTTTAAGTTCAACGCGGTTGACTTTAATACCCCATGCGTCGGTAGCGTCATCAAGAATCGCTCTCATTTTTGAGTTAATAATATCACGGCTTGTCAATGTTTCATCTAAATCGAGTTCACCGATAATATTACGAAGCGTCGTTGCACTTAAATTTTCAATCGCAGAAATTGGTCCTTCAACACCATAAGCATAAAGTTTTGGATCAGTTACTTGGAAGAAGACAACTGTATCGATTTGCATTGTTACGTTATCTTTAGTAATAACTGGTTGTGGATCAAAGTCTTTGACTTGTTCTTTCATTGAGATGCGGTGAGCGACATTGTCAACGAAAGGAACAAGGAAATGAACACCACTTTCCCAAATCTTATGATAACGGCCAAGTCTTTCGACGACTATTTTTTCTGTTTGTTTAACAATTCTAATTCTTGTAATCAATAAGATGAGAATAATAAAGATAATAATTGAAATGACTAATATAGCAATTTCCCATGGTTCCATATTTTTTTACTCCTTAACTTTTGTGACAATAAGTTTGTTGCCGCTTATGGCAAGTACTTTGACTTTGTCACCTTTTTCAATAACATCATTATCGTTTTGAACAATAGCGGTCCAAACGATACCAGCGATTTTAACTTCGCCATAATTTAAGGCGTCCGCACTTTTTTGCATAATGCCTTTTTTACCAATTATTTCATCAACATTTGTTTTTACTTCATCGCGCTTAAGCAATTTATTAACAACTGGTCTTAAGCAAAGAAGTGATGCTGCCGAAATAACGATAAAGATGATTAATTCGATATACCAATCAATTCCTCCTATTAGTGAGATGATTGTTGCAATCATTGCTCCTAATGAGAACCAAATTGATACAATCTCATTTGTGAAGGCTTCAATAATCAAAGCAATGACAAATATTGATAGCCAAATTATCCACATGTATGCTTCCATTATTTATTTTCCTCCTTAATTTTTAATATTAATACATTATTATTATCATCCCATCGAGTCTCACATTTAATAGGAGTCGAAGAGAAGGCGATATTCAATCGACTTCCAATTTGTCTCATAAGGGATGAAGATGAAATTCGCGAATATGTTTTTTTCGAAGATATTTTTTGTAGTTGCTCTTCTTTTAGATCACCTCTTAGCACGCGATCTTTATCAAGAGGGGCAAGAATGATATTGTTATCATCATCTATTCCAACCATGACGCGATATGCAGTTAGGAATTTATTCATCGCAACAGTGTTCAACGTGATGTTACTTGCATATAATGATGCGGAGCCAATTTCATCTTTAGTTGAAAGCCAAGTTATCATAATTTTTCTCCTTTCCTGATTATATTATTTCAAGAAATACAAAAAAATTCAAGATAATTCAAAGAAATATTATTTTATGCTAATTATTCAATTTTAATTGTTAAAAATATTATAAATATTTGAGAATGTCTTCTGGTGTATTCGCGATCAACGTATCTTCATTGATAAATGGTTTTAATTCTTCTAAGGTGCGATATCCATATGTTAAGACAATTGGAGTGGCCTTACTATTTATAGCAGTCATATAGTCGACTTCACTATCGCCGATATAGACAACTTCGTTAATATCGTCTACACCAAGTCTTTTTTGAATTTCAAAGACACAATCAGGGGCAGGTTTTTTATTTCGTTTTCCATCATCGCCACATGTTGTTAAAAATATATTTGGAAATATTTTGTTCACTAAATCTTTAGCGACATTTTCTATCTTATTTGTGGCCACTGCTAAAAGATAGCCTTTTTCTTTAAGTGCTTTTAATGTGGATATAATTCCATCATATGGGACAGTTTTATCTTCGCTATGCAAAGCGTAATAATCCTCAAAATCTTTTAATACTTCCATATATTTTTCGTTACTAACATCATTTGGAAGCGATCTTTTGACAAGCATTGCTACTCCGTTACCGACTGCTCTTCTTATTTGTTCATAATCTCTTGTTGGAAAATGATGCTTTGTTAAAGCAAAATTAACTGACGCTTGTAAATCTAATAATGTATTTAAGATTGTTCCATCCATATCGAAGATGATTAATTTTTTGTTTTCTACTTTCATATTTTGTCCCTCTTAAGTCAGTCATATAATAGCATATATTTATTGAAATAAATATTTATATATTCTAAAATGTTCACAATGAAAATCACAGTTTTTGCTATCGGAAAAATCAAAGAAAAATATCTTAAAGACGGGATAAATGAATATCTTTTGCGATTAAAAAATTATGTCGATATCGATATTGTTGAATTATCTGATTCGCCTGTTAAAGATAATCCAAATGAGAGCGATATTAAAAAATGTAAAGACGAAGAAGGCAAACGCGTTTTAGCAAAATTAAAACCAACGTCATATTTAATTGGTCTTGATCTTAATAAAAAAGAAATGGATTCAATTGAATTTGCAAAATATATCAATAAAAAGATGGTGGAAGGAAAATCACACATTAATTTTGTGATAGGTGGAAGCTATGGATTAAGCGATGAACTTAAAAATCGCTTAAATGATTCTTTTTCTCTTTCAAAAATGACTTTTCTTCATCAAATGACGCGTTTGATTTTGCTTGAACAAATTTATCGCGCTTTAAAAATAAATAGAAATGAAACATATCATAAATAGATATATAATTAAGCCATGCCATTAATTGAATTTAGTCAAAAAACAAACTCGAAAAATTCCTTATTCATTTTTTTGCTTTTAGAATGTTTAGCCCTCACTAGTTTTGCTCTTGGCGGCAATAATGTTTTGTTTTATATTGTTGGAATATTGCTTTGCATTGTCTCATTTGTTTTTGTTAATAATCGTTTTTCAAAAAATGAAATACCTTCCCTTTCAATATATGTTGTCTCAACGCTTGTTATAACTTTATTCGCGTCCTTTGGTACTTTATATTCTTCAACTTTTGGCTTTCAAAATATTTTGCCATTTTTAGGATTAAATGCCTTTTTCCTTCTTGGCATTTTTATTAGAAGATTTAACAGAGTAAACGCTGAACATATTATTTTAACTATCGGTATTTCTTTTGCGCTTCTTCTTTTAATTTCATTTATATATTCTTTAAGTCAATATGGTTTCTTTTATGCTCTAATTTATAAAGATACTCCAATATATTATTACAACGCTGAATTATTTGATGTCACAAAGGAAACATATTTTTTAAGCGGTTTCGCTTTTAAAGAATATTCTTTATCTTATGTTGCGACTTTTTCTCTTATTGCCGCTTCTTTTGGAACTGCTTTATTATTTATTTCTTTTAAAGAAAATAAAGCAAAATTCTTTATCTATTTAGGCATTGCTTTAACAGGATTTATTTCGCTTATTATCATTCCAAATATTCCTGCATTAATCACATTATTTATTGGCTATGTTATCGCCTTTTTATATCGATTTTGTTATCAAAACAAGAACTTCCGAAAAATCATCTTTTATATATTTATCGGACTAATTTCTTTGGCGGTTCTTTTCTTTATTATTGTTATCATAAATGCAAGTAACGCAACCGCGTTATCAGAATTAATTCGTAGCAACAATTTGCTAAATCGTATATTTAATAACAACCGTTATCTAACATATGTTAATGAAATAATTCGTCAATCACTTTTCGCTGAAAATTTATTTGGTTTTCAATATACATATTCTAATATCGAAGCATTAAGAACATCGAGCAAGATATTCGCGATTGATTTGATCAAAGATGGGGGATTACTCTTCGCCTTTATTCTTGTCGCCTATGTTGTTTTAGTTTCTTTTGTAATGATGAAATATCTTCGTGTCAATAAAGATAAAAATCATATCAAAATTATTATTTTAACTTTGTTAACAACTTTCTTTATTCATATATCACTTAATTATGATTCCTATCCTTTAGTCCATCCAGACACCAAAGAAATTATTTATAATTATTTGCCACTTTTTAGAACGAGTTATATATTACCAATTTTATTTATTTTAGGTTTTATTTATGAACCAATATTATTAAAAGATGATGTCCTATATGGGCAAGAAATCATATCAAAAAAAGAAGCAAAAACATATGATTATGTCGATGAAGATTATGTTTTTGATGAGGATAAAAGTCATGAAAAATAAGCATTTGATTTTATTGTTTGTTCCTTTTGTAATATGTGGATGCGCCAAGACGAGTGAATTATATGTCGGAAACGCATATGACACCGGTAATTTTGAGACTAATTTTTATAGTGAACATGAAGACATCGACAAAGTAAATATCAATAACGTTTACGAAGTAAACACAAATGGCAATCATTATATTTCTAATCCGAGTTACGGCCAAGAAATAAAGGGCTTAAAAGATGAAGATAAAATTAACAAAGATGGTCAAAATTATGAGTGGCGTTTTGACACTCCAATTGATGATGCTGAAAAAGGCTATGGACCAAGCAATAATTTAACAAGTATTGATAATGCTTTCGCATATGGATTTTTATCAAGATTATATGATGGCAGAGTAAGATGTGATGGATATTATGCGAATAGTCGCGTTCAAATCGATAAATCTGGTTATGGGACATTTTTCCCTCGCCAAATGGTGACAAGCAAATATTTTGCAATATCTTTAAGAGGACAAACTTCTTGTGAAGGTTTTGTAAATGCTGCTACAAATATTGATGTGAATGTGAAATTTTATAAGAAACTAGCCACGAATGCTTATGATGTTTTTTCGATCACGATGAATGGAGTAAATATTCCATCTAATACAGGTGGCGAAGCTTCTTTATTGCTTTTCTATTTTAATGATGTGTTACTTCAACCTGGCATATCTTTGATAAATGAATTTACTGACATCGTTGGTATGGAAGTATTTTTCACATTGAATGATATTATTTCTTCTAATCCTAATGATAAAGCAACCTATGGTGTGCCTAGTGATGATCGTCATTCGGAAAACAATCCTCATTTTTCTTTGATGATTTATGAGGTTTTGTTACCAAAATCTACTTGGCGTTAATACTAAGCCAATTACCGATTTCAAAATCGGCTTTATCATCAGCAAAAATAAGCGTTCCTTTAGCAGGGGTAAATGTCATTTCTGAAAAATAAATTTTATTGTTAATTAAATATAGATCAACACGAACAAAAGGAAATGGTGAAGCAATTTTTTCAGCGAATTTAACCATTTTCTCAAATTGCTCTGGTTTTTTAAGTTGTTTTTCGCTTGTATCCCAACCATTGAATTGAGCTTCATTAAATGGAGTCCAGTCAATGTAGTAATTGTTGTATTTAATATCTTTTCCCCTTCCAGTAACTAAATATAAATATTTAGCTTTGCCATTAAAGACATGAATTTTGTATTCATCAGGAAGAGATGATAAGTCAGTAATTGCCTGTTCAATAATGATACGCGGTTTTATTTTTGAATAATGCGGTTCAACAGTTTTTTTACCATAATCAGTTTTTAAAAATTTGTTGAACATTTTTCGCAATTTTTTGATATCTAGTTCATCTTTATTTTTGACTAAATAATTAAATCCAGATGCGTGAGTGCATTTCATCACGAATTGATTTGGGAGACTTGAAAAATCAATATCATCAAAACGATCAAATATTCCATAGATTGGAATTAATTTATCTTCTTCATTTATCTCTTTTAGATATTCTCTTACTCCATCTCTACTTGCGCATTTACTTACCAAATCATTTTTTGGATAAACTTTCAAACGAAGATATTGGAGTTTTTCGGTATATCTAATTGGATTTTTTAAATTCAATTTATGATGAGTGATATATCGATATTGGCATTTAACATAAAGAGTTGGCGAAAATAATTTGATTATTCCTCTCACACTTTGAGCAAAAAAACGTTTAATTTTATTTTCGTGAAGATTTTTGTTGAGCATAAAATTATTATAGTATCGGTTAGAAAAATATAAAAACGAAATGATAATATCTTTATTTAAAATAAGTGATAAATTGGTTATACTAATCTCATGAAAAGCGCATTATTAAATTGGAAAAATATTCTTATCGGCACAGCAATAGTCGTTGTCATTGCTTGTGTTGCTATAATTCCTTACTTTGCCATCTCCGATTCTGCTGTTTGGCCAATTAGTTATATCAGTTATGTTTTCTTATTTTCCGGTGTAGTTGTCTTCTTTATCGGCTTTGTCATTCAAGACATATATCGAGCAAGACTTCGTCATAAGACGAAAAATTGGAATAATCCATTGCCGAAAGATAAAATTTCTAAAGCATGGAATATATTTGCACCATTCTTTTTAAGCGGAATAACATCTGTTGTTATTGGCTCTATTTGTTCCATCTTTCTTCGCTAATTTTTTGTATTGATTTTATCGACCAGTTTTGTTCTTTATATTGATATATAATCTTTTTAGTGTTATATTACTTGCAATCTAATTTTAGATTGAAAGGAAAAGAGAATATGAAGAACAATTTAAAGAAAATCACTTGCTCTGCACTTCTTCTTAGCACTTTGCTCTTATCAAGCTGTGCAGGCGATGGTTATTCAACATTTGCAGTCACTGGACCATATATGACTGGTAAAACTGCAAAAAATGTTTACAACGCCTATCTTTCAGAGGCCCCTACTACACTCAACCCTACTCTTTCTCAAAATGCGCAAAACGTATCCCATATTGCTAACCTTTTATCAACCTTGGTATTCAACGACAATTATGGAATTCTCCGCCGCTCACTTGCTAAAACAGCTGAACGTTCAAGCGACTACAAGAGATTTACTTTTGAGATTAGAGATGATGTCCCATGGGTTACACATGATGGAAAAATCTATGAAGTCAAAGGACAAAAACAATACGTCAAAGCCGAAGACTTTGTCGAAACTGCCAAAATTGTTTTAAATAGCAAAAACAGTTCCGAAATTTATTACATGTACACATTGTTCGTCAACAATGCTTGGGAATATTATTGTTATACAATCATGGCCGACTTTATCGCTCAATCCAAGCCTGGTTATAAGGAATTAAAGGGCGATTACAGCGCTCAAGCTGCTAAATTAACAGAAATGGTTAAAGAATACAGCGGTCACGAACCAGACGAGCCAATTACTGCTGACGATATTACCAAGATTGCCAAATTTGAACGTGTTGGTGTCAAAGTCGAAGATGGTAAACTTGTTTATACTTTAAGACAAAGTGCGCAATTCTTCCCGACAATGCTCACATATACTCCTTACATGCCAACAAATGCAACATTTTATAAGGCAGCTGGTGAAGCAAAAGGATATGGCACTCAAAAGGAAAAAATGCTCTACTGTGGACCATTCCTTATCAGTGAATTCACCTCCAATAGTGTCAAATACACCAAAAACCCACTTTATTTCGATAAAGACAGTGTCCACATCGACAAAGTTAACTACACAGTCGTTGATGCTTCCACATCTTACAAAGATATGCGTGAAGCCTTTGACCGTGAAGATGTCGACGGTTTCGCTTTAAATGTTAAAGATGAAACTGGTTGGAATATGTACATTAAAGGTGAAGATGGCACTGGTACAATCCAAAATCCAGCTTCCGACTTAGTCAATAGCCGTGAACTTGATGATGTTGATTATACATATCACTTCAACTTGAACATCAATCGTTCAACTGAAAAACCATCATATCAAAACGCGACATATTGGGATAACGAACTCAAAGGCCAATTCACAACTGATGAAGAAAAAGTTGCATGTATCGAAAATACAAATAAAGCCTTAAAGATTAAAGAAGTTCGTAAATTAATTCTCGACGCAGTTGATTTCAACGTTTATAACGACCAATTCACTGTCGAAGATAAGAACCAATATCAAATGAACACATTCACTCCACGTGGCTATGTCTATGATGAATATGGTAAAGATTATATTGAATATTATTACGAAGCATATGCCAACCACAAAGGTCTTGAAGGTGGCGCAGAAGAAGCAAAAGCTTTAGTCGGTCCACAACAAATCAGCGGTGTTAACTTCTTAGAAGAAACTGCCGAAAATGCTGAATTCCTTGCTAAATATCCATGGTTATCACTTAAGAAATTAAGAGAAGATGCTATTAGCGCAGTCACTCAAACATTCGATGATGGTAGCAAATTATCTCTTCCAGTTATCGTTGACTACATGGGTGTTGGTGGCGTTAGTACTGACAACCTCTTAAATGAACAAATGCTCGTTCAATCTTGGAACGAAAGAGCTAACGCTTGTACAATCAACGCTAACCGTGTAAGCGATGATTTACCACTTTGTTCAACAGCTTATCCAGGCACTCCAGAAGGTCATTATCCATATTTTGAAATGGTTCATGACAAAATCACTTCTGCTAGCACATGGTCAAACGCTTCCCAAAATGGTTATTACACCATTGGATCATTCGGCTGGATTGGCGACTATGCTGACCCATTAACCTATGTCCACTGCTATTACACAAATGGTGAAATGAGCAAGATGAGTGGTAATACTACCACATTTGATAGTTATTCACTCGTTGATGGTGTTCTTACAAAAGCACCTGATCATATGTTCAAGGAATATAACAAAATGGTTGATGATGCTAGCGAAATCAACACTTCAAACCACGAACGTTATGAAGCATTCGCAGAATGTGAATACAAATTGCTCAACGAAATGTATATCATCAAACCAACTCACATGACTTCACAAGGTTGGGCTGCAAGCGTTTCAAGAGCTTGTGGTTATGAAAACCCAACAGCCCACTACGGTCTTGCTGACCATAGTTTAGTTGGTATTTGGATCTTAGTCGATGTTCCAACTGGTGCAGAAAGAAAAGCTGCTCGTGATCATCAAACCGAATTAAAAGAAGCTGCCCTTACTGCAGTTGGTAACAACACAATTGAACCAATTTATAACTAATTGATAAAAAATAACATTGGACCGGTTTTACCGGTCCTTTGGACGTAAAAGAAAGGATAATTATGGCCGTTTATATAACTGGATACACATTAATTGCACTCGTTGTAGCTTTTGTCGTATTTGTCGAACTTGTTGGTCATAAAATTATCTGCAAACATTCGCCAAGAATTCAAAGCATCTTTGGTCATCCATTGCTCATGTATTCTCTTCGCCGTATTGGCAGTGCATTGATATCAATTCTTCTTGCTATCACTGCAACATTCTTCCTCATTCGTTTCAAAGTTGAAGCGGGCGATGGCACTGAATTCTGCCAACAAGTTATTTCTAACTGGTCGAAGATGAACGAGACAATTAGAATGGCCCAATGCGTTTCTATTAAAGCAGAACTAGGTATTACTGATAACTGGTTTGTTGATTTATTCACCTATTTCTTCAACATTTTACCTTTCCCTAAAACTGTATGTTTATCATCTTATTCAGTGGAAGTTATTAATGGTGAAGTAAGTTATATAACCTCAGTTTCTGATTGCCGTGTCACATTGATGAATTTAGGACGTATTTTCTTCATCGAAGGTGATGTCGGAAAATATGTTAGCGATGTCATCATCGAAAGAATGGGTATTTCTTTCCAAGTTGGCATCATTGCTGTCGTAGTTGAAATCGCTCTTGGATATCCTGCAGGTATTTTAATGGCTAAATATAAAGATGGAATATTTGATAAAATAGGTAAAACCTATATCATCTCTATCGACGCTATTCCGGGTGTAGCATATTACTACATTTGGATGGTTATCTTATGTACTTTAATTGGTCTTCCAAGAACATATGAAGAAGGCAATTTCTTAACAATGCTTGCCCCTGCTCTTACCATGGGCTTTACTGGCATGGCTGGTATTGCACTTTGGGTAAGAAGATTTATGCTTGATGAATTCAATTCCGATTACGTTAAATTTGCTCGTGCAAAAGGCTTATCTGAAAATAGAATTTTATACACACACGTTTTAAGAAATGCGATTGTTCCTCTTGTAAGATCAATTCCTTCTGCGATTTTAGGTGCTCTTCTTGGCACATTCTATCTTGAAAAAATATATGGCATTCCAGGTATTGGTGGACTTTTAGTTGTCGCCAATGCGAAGAGTGACTTCTACGCCTTGCAAGGCATTATTATCGTCTCTGCACTCATTTCCATTTTGAGTTATCTTTTAGGCGATATCGTTACAGCGATTGTTGACCCACGTGTCAGCTTTACAAATGAATAGGAGGGAAAAAGATGAATCACAATTCTATTGCTGATATTGATTCCACAATGTATCACAGCGTTGAAGATTTATTCACCGTTGTTGGTGCTAGTGAAGAAAATATCGAAAAATTAACTTCCGCTCCTTATTCTTATTGGCGCGAGACGATGAAACAATTATTTAAAAAGCCACTTGCAATTGTGTGCATGGTTGTCCTTTTACTAATTGTCTTTTTCACCATCTTTGGACCAATGATGTCTTATCATGAATTTTATGGCCCTAATGCTGAAAAATTTGATGCAAATTTAGGATGGAACGCTGTCAACTGGTTTGGTACTGGTGGTAGTTCCTTAAAACAATTTGCAAAACTTGACCTTTGGACAGTTGTCTGGGTCGGTACAAGACTTTCTTTAGTCTTAGCCACAGTTGTTGCCTTAATCAACACGATTTTAGGTATCATCATTGGCTCTTTATGGGGATATTTTAGAAAACTTGATCCAATTCTTATTGAATTAAGAAACTTTATTTCCAATATTCCTGATTTATTACTTTATTTCTTATTGATGCAATTCTTAAAACCTAGTTTCTGGGTTATCGTTTTCTTGTTATGTATGTTTGGTTGGATGGGCCTTGCTGGCTTTATTCGTAACCAAATTATCATCATTAGAAACCGCGATTATAACATTGCATCTCAAACACTTGGTAGTTCATCGAAAGCAATGATTACTCACAACTTACTTCCATATTTAGTATCAGTTATCGTTACAGTTGTTTCGACAGCGATTCCTGCTGCTGTATCTAGCGAAGTCGGTTTAGCCTTCTTTGGCTTATCATTCTCAATGTCGACTGGTGATATCACTCTTGGACAATTATTGACTGATGTTACAAGCACTGGCGAATGGCTTGATAATATCAATTTATTAATAGTTCCACTTATTGTATTAGTCCCGCTTACGGTAACGTTTTTCTATCTGGGTCTTGTTTTAGCAGACGCAACTGACCCGAAGAATCATCGTTAGAAAGGAAAAGATATGGAAAACGATATTATCTTATCAGTTAAAAATCTATCCGTTGGATTCCTTTCTCATGGCAAAAAGATGAATGTTATTCGTGATATATCTTTAGATATTCATCGCGGTGAGACTCTCGCCATTGTCGGTGAATCGGGAAGCGGAAAATCTGTATTTACAAAAACATTTACCGGTATGCTTGAAAGCAATGGTTTTATCAGCAATGGTTCAATCATGTTTGATGGCATCGATTTAACTACTTTAAAAACAACAAAGCAATGGCATGGTATCAGAGGAAAACGCATTGCGACAATTTTCCAAGATCCAATGACATCGCTTAATCCACTTCTTTCAATTGGCTATCAAATTGAAGAAGTATTAATGCTTCATCACAACTTATCCCGTAAAGAGGCTCGTAAAGAGGCAATTAATTTACTTCGCAAAGTTCGAATTCCTGAACCAGAAAAGAGAATGAAAGATTATCCATTCCAATATAGTGGTGGTATGAGACAAAGAGTCGTTATCGCTATCGCGTTAGCGTGCCGTCCAGAAATTTTGATTTGCGATGAACCAACAACTGCTCTTGATGTTACTGTTCAAGCCCAAATTCTTGAACTTATTCGTGAACTTCAAAGCGAATATCATTGGACGACAATTTTTATCACCCACGACTTAGGTGTTGTCGCCAATGTTGCCGATAGAATCGCAGTAATGTACGGTGGTCAAATTGTCGAATATGGTACAGCTGAAGATATTTTCTACACTCCAGCACATCCATATACATGGGCACTTTTATCATCCTTGCCACAACTTGGCGAAAAAGATGAACCATTAGTCTACATCAAAGGTAATCCACCTTCATTTTCAAGCGAAATTATCGGCGATTCATTTGCCATTAGAAATGAATATGCGATGAAAATTGACTATGTTGCAGAACCTCCAATGTTTAAGATTAGTGATACTCACTTTGCCAAAACTTGGTTATTAGATCCACGTGCTCCAAAAGTTGAAAAACCAAAAATTATTCAAAACTTGAAAGAGCGTATGAATAAAGCAGCTGTCGAACTTCAAAGAGAGGTAGGTGACGATGATGGAAAATAAAAATAGAACTTACCTTGAAGCCGCTGATATATATGAACCAACAGATTTAGTTCATAACAATAAAGATGGCTCTAAATATAAAGAAAAAGACAATGAACCTCTTGATGCTATAAAAGGCAATCCTGATGATGTCATCACAATGTCACATGTTGATATTGGCTTTAAAAGAGGTACGGATTTACGCGTTGTTGTCGAAGATTTCTCTTTGGCTATTAAACGCGGTGAGATTTTTGGTCTTGTCGGTGAATCGGGAAGTGGTAAAACCACAGTCGGAAGATCGATTATGCGCATCATTCCTATTTTAAAAGGAAAAATTAGATACAACGGTCACTTGATAAGTGGCAATGTTTCAAAAGCGCGTGCAAGAGAAATTAAAACAAAAATTCAAATGATTTTCCAAGACCCAAGTGCATCTTTAAATGATCGTGCAAACATCGACTATATTGTCAGTGAAGGCATTCGCGCCTTTAAGATGTTTAAATCGGAAGAAGAACGACTTGAAATCGTTGAAGAAATGATGAGAAAAGTTGGTCTCCGCCCAGAACATTTAAAACGTTATCCACACGAATTCAGTGGTGGTCAAAGACAACGTGTCGGTATTGCTCGCGCGATGCTTATGAAACCAGAAGTAATCATCGCTGATGAACCAATTTCTGCTCTTGATGTTTCAATTCGTGCGCAAGTATTGAATCTAATTAAAGAATTCCAAAAAGAATTCAATATGTCAGTTATTTTCATTGCCCATGATTTAAGCGTTGTTAAATACATCTCTGATCGTATTGGGGTTATTTATGGAGGAAAATTAGTTGAACTTTGTTCTGCTAATCGTTTATTTGAACTTCCACTTCACCCATACACTAAATCATTATTAAGCGCTATCCCTCTTCCTGATCCAAAAGTTGAGAAGAATAAAAAGATTGTTACTTACAATCCATTTGATCATCATTATCGTTATGATGATGTTCCTCAATTATATGAAGTGGAAGAAGGTCACTACGTTAGATGTAATCTAACTGAACTTGCAAAATATAAAGAAATCGTTAAAGGAAAGGAGGCTAAATAATAATGGAATACATCGAACAACCTAAAGTCGAAGTAAAGAAAAACGCCAAAAGAAATAAAATTATTATCGCTTCCTCTGTTTGCGCTTTATTAACAGGCGCAATCGCTGTTTCTTATTATTTCTTAATTAGTCGAGTTTTTATTGAATACGACAATATTAATCTTTATACATTCTCATATCGCTATGATGTTGAAGATTCTTTAAAAACTGTGCGTATCGATTCAGTAAAAGAAGATAAAGAACTTCCAAAGAAATTACGCATTCCAAATAAACTCAATGGTTATCCAGTAACTGAAATTGCTGCAAATGTATTTGCTAAAACTAACGTTGAAGAAATCATCTTCCCTGATAGTTTAAAAATCATTGGTGATAATTGTTTTGATGGTTGTGTAAATTTATCAAAATTTAATACACCACGTGATTTAATCGTAATTGGTACCGATGCATTTAAAGATACCGCTTGGTTAAATAATCATGATGATGGTGAAGTAGCAATTGGTAGCAGTTTATATTTTTATAAAGGCGAACTTGAATATCCTACTGCTATCTTGACCGGAAGTGATGATCCAACAGGATATGCTCAAGTTGTAAATGCTGATAATTATACATCTATTTGTAGTGGTGCCTTTAAAGATCAAACGAACTTAGTTAAAGCATCATTGCCAAATACTTATACCACTATTTATCCATCAACATTTGAAGGTTGCACTAATTTAAGCGAAGTTAATCTTCCAACTTCTTTAGTGACAATTGATGATTATGCTTTTAGTGGTTGTAGCGCTCTCTTAAACATCACTCTTCCAGAAAGTCTTGATTATGTTGGCAATTTTGCCTTCTATAATTCGGCAATTACTGGTGAACTTAATTTATCAAATCTTTCTTTCCTTGGAACAGGTGCATATGCTGATTGTAATAATATTAGCAAAGTCACAATTCCTGATGGTTTTGACGCTATTCCTGATCGTTTATTTGATGGTTGTACATCATTAAGCGAAGTTGTTCTTCCAAGTGATGAAACAACAACTAATTCCAAGATTTCTTCAATTGGTGAAGCAGCATTTAGAAAAACTGCAATTACAACATTTGAAGTTCCGTTTAACACTGTTTCTATTAAGAAAGAAGCTTTCTCTTTATGTCCAAATCTTACATCGATTAGTGTTTATAATAACCTTACTGGAACATTTAAAAATTCTTATGTCGTCGATGAAGAAAGCCAAGTTGGCTCATGGGTGAAAAGTGAAGGAACTTATCAAGGACTTGTTAAAATTGAAGAAAAAGTCTTTTGTGATTCCGCCAATTTTAGAGCCATTGTTTTAGTAGATGAAAACAAAAACAAATTAACAAATGAAAATGAAGTTAGAGTGCCTCTTACTTTAGTAAGTTTTGGTGGTGTTAATAACGATTCAAATTTATTTACTGGTACGAATGTAACATCAATTTCTTTTACTCGTTATTTACCAGAGACAAAATTTGATGCTGATTACATCGATAGAACATATGTTTCTATTATTCCACCTCAATTTGCAACTGACGCTACAAAATTGATGAATATTACTTTTGATAAAATCAAAACAATTAATCGTTCTGCTTTTGCTAACTGTGCCTCTTTAACTAGTGTTTATCTTCCAGATAATGTTGAAGTAATTGATACAAATGCATTTGAAGGTTGTACATCACTTGTTGATATTCGTCTTCCAGAAGGCAAATGTTCCACAGTTACTACGAAATTATTTGCAGGATGTACATCATTAAAAACAATTATCATCCCATCTAATTTCCAAACTATTGGACAAGAAGCATTCTTGGGTTGTAGCGCATTAGAAAGCATCAATTTAGGTGATAATTCTCAAATTAGCAACATCGGTAAAGCCGCATTCAAAGATTGCGTTAAATTAGCCTCATTTGTCATTCCAAATACATGTAAAGCATATGCAACTGATATATTTTCTGGATGCACATCATTAACTTCTGTTAATTTATCAAACAATTCATATAACAAAAAGATTTCTGATAATATGTTTGAAAATACAGCTGTAACTGAGATTCATTTATCAAGCAATTATAACCAAATCGGTAATAACGCTTTTAAAGGTAGTAAATTAACTTCTTTATATATTGAAAATGATAAACAAGTTATTACTATCACTTCCTCTTCTTTAGCAGGTGCAACAATGTTAGAAAATATTTTTGTTCCTGAAAATTTATTGGAAGCATATAAAGCAAACGCCAAATTTGCAGATTACGTTTCATTAATCAAAGCAAATATTGCCTAATAATTTTATGTTTGAAAGAAGATTTCACATCGGTTCAAACGATGTTGATCCCCATTTTGAATTAAAAATATCTTCCTTGTTCCGTTTTCTTCAAGAAGCGGCAACTGAACACGCCGAAGTCATTGGAGTGGGGAAAGATGTTACCTTTAAGAAAGGCATGTTTTGGGTCATTTCGCGTTATTCTGTTTCAATATTTGATATTCCAAAATATTTAGATGATATCGTTGTTAAAACATATCCAGGCAAATCTCTTAAATTCATTTTTCCAAGATATTTTAGAATTGAAACGCTCGATGGCAAATTATTAGCCCAAGCCAGCTCAACATGGGCCGTATTAGAAGAAAAAGAACATAAAATTGTTACAAATCCATTTCCGGGGTTTGTCTTTCCAAGTGAGCATTTAGATGATGAAGAAAAACTTCCAAAGCGAATTAGTGAAGAAGGAAAAGAACTTATTAGCAATAGAAAGGTCTTATATAGCGATTTAGATCTTAATCGTCATCTAAATAATTCAAAATATATTGAATATATTATCGATATTCACAATTTATCTTTCTATGATAACCACAAAATAAAACATATCGACATCAACTTCGACCATGAAATCAAAGATGGCGATGAAGTTAAATTGTTTGCTACATCTAATCAAGATAGCGAAATCATCACCGGAAAAGTTGATGATCAAATCATGTTTAATGCATTTATTGAATATCGCTAAAAAAATACCAGCCAAATAAAACGGCTGGTTTTTTAATGTTAAGAAAATAAAAAATAATAAAGTTAAAATATATCATTTTGCTAAAAATGTTCATTTTTCTTAATTATTTTAAACAAGCAAAAAATTTAAAAAAGACAAGGGCAATTTTGCATAATTTTATGAAATTTCCGATAACACCAATACTTAATTTTTGCTATTCTATACAGTGTATAAAAAAGCCTTAATTTTTTATTGCTATAAAACGGTCTAAAATATATAATTTTGTTAACTCGTAAAAATCAATCTTATTGTCAGGATTCTACACATCGAGTAGATTTTTTAACTTTGTTAAAAAACATACATGAAGAGGAGAAAGTTATGCTAAATGTCAAAAAAAGAGATGGCTCAATACTTGAGTTCAAATTGAGCAAAATTGAAAGTGCGATAGAACGTGCTTTTATGGCCGAACACAAATTCTATAATAAAGATATTATTGAAATGCTTGCGTTACGCACAACAGCAGAATTCAATAAGAAAGTTAAAGATGATGTTATCGAAATTGAAGACATTCAAGATGCGGTTGAAGTTGTTTTAATTCAAGCTGGTTATATCGATGTTGCAAAAAGCTATATGGTATACCGTAAACAACACGAAAATCTTCGTCAAATCAAAGAAACAAACATCGACTATAAAAACATTATCGATAGTTATTTAAAAGTCAGCGACTGGCGTGTTAAAGAAAATTCCACAGTTACATATTCTGTTGGTGGTTTAATTCTCAGCAATAGTGGTGCGGTCACTGCTAACTATTGGTTAAGTGAAATCTATGATCAAGAAATCGCAAACGCTCATAGAAATGCCGACATTCATATCCACGATTTAAGCATGCTTACCGGTTACTGCGCTGGTTGGTCACTTAAACAACTTATCAAAGAAGGTTTAGGTGGAGTTCCTGGAAAGATTACTTCTTCTCCAGCAAATCACTTATCAACCCTTTGCAATCAAATGGTTAACTTCTTAGGCATTATGCAAAATGAATGGGCTGGCGCTCAAGCGTTCTCATCATTTGATACATACCTTGCTCCATTTGTTAAAGTTGATAATTTATCGTATAAAGAAGTCAAACAATGCATCCAATCATTCATTTATGGTGTTAATACACCATCAAGATGGGGCACTCAAGCACCATTTACAAATATCACCCTCGACTGGACTGTTCCAAATGATATGGCTGAACTCAACTGTATCGTTGGTGGTAAGGAAATGGATTTCAAATACAAAGACTGTGTCGAAGAAATGGCGATGGTCAACAAAGCATTCATCGAAGTCATGATTGAAGGTGACGCAAATGGACGCGGTTTCCAATATCCAATTCCAACATATTCAATTACAAAAACATTTGACTGGTCAGATACTGAAATCAATCGTTTATTGTTCACAATGACTGCAAAATATGGCACTCCATATTTCTCAAATTACATCAATTCAGATATGGAACCAAGCGATGTTAGATCCATGTGCTGCCGCTTAAGACTTGACTTACGTGAACTTCGCAAAAAATCAGGTGGCTTCTTCGGAAGTGGTGAATCAACTGGTTCTGTTGGTGTTGTCACTATCAATATGCCACGTATTGCCTATCTTGCTACTGATGAAAATGATTTCTATGCTCGCTTAGATAAAATTATGGATATTTCTGCTCGCTCATTAAAAGTGAAACGCAACACCATTACCGCTCTTCTTGAAGCTGGCTTATATCCATATACAAAACGTTATTTAGGTACATTCAACAATCACTTCTCCACAATCGGACTTGTCGGTATGAATGAAGCTTGCTTAAATGCTCGTTGGTTAGGAAAAGATTTAACTCATGAAGAATCAGTTGAATTCACTAAAAATGTTTTAAATCATATGCGCGAAAGATTATCAGATTATCAAGAATTATATGGTGATTTATATAACCTTGAAGCAACTCCTGCTGAATCCACATCTTTCCGTTTAGCAAAACATGATAAGAAAAAATATCCAAATATCATTACAGCGAGTGAAGAAGGAAGAACTCCATATTATACAAATTCAAGCCATCTTCCAGTTAGCTACACTGAAGATATCTTCAAAGCTCTTGATATTCAAGATGGATTACAAACACTTTATACTTCCGGAACAGTATTCCACGCTTTCTTAGGTCAAAAACTTCCTTCATACAAATCTTGTATGAATTTGGTTAGAAAGATCGCTGAAAATTATCATATTCCATATTACACAATGTCACCAACATATTCAGTTTGTAAGGAACATGGATATTTAGAAGGCGAACAATTCATTTGTCCAAAATGTGGGGCAAAGACAGAAGTTTATAGCCGTATTACTGGATATTATCGTCCTGTTCAAAACTGGAACGATGGAAAAGCCGAAGAATATTTAAATCGTAAAGAATACGATATTAAAAAATCCCATTTAACCCATGATGTATGCGCTCACGAAGAATGTGAATGCGAAAATACAGTTAAAGAATTAAATGAAACATTATTATTCGGCACCAAAACATGTCCAAACTGTAAGATGGCAAAGATGCTTCTTGATAATGCTCATATTCCGTATCGCTTTGTTGATGCCGAAGAAAATGTTGAATTAACAAAATCATTAAACATCGTAAAAGCTCCAACATTGGTTGTTAATGTTGATGGCAAAACTACAATGTTTGATAACGCTTCATTGATTAAAGGCTATATAGAATCATTAAAATAATATGAATAAAACATTTGATTCAATTATTATTGGTGGCGGAGTAAGTGGTTTAACAGCAGCAATATACTTGCTCCGCAACAAAAAAAGCGTTTTGATCATTGAAAAAGAAACTATCGGTGGGCAAATCTCAAATTCACCACGTGTTGAAAATTTCCCAACTATTAACGCCATTTCTGGTCCAGAGTTAAGCGATAGAATGTTTGAACAAGTGTCTTCATTAGGCGCAGAATTCGACATGGATGAAGTCATAAATGTTAAAAAAGAAAATGATTTATTCTATGTTAAAACAAAATATAGTGAATATGTTGGTAAAACTCTTCTTATCGCAAACGGAGTGACTCATCGTCTATTAAAACTTGAAAATGAAGAAAAATTCATCGGTAAAGGAATAAGCTTCTGTGCTTTATGCGATGGACCATTTATCGCTGGCAAAGAAGGACATATTATTGGTGATGCAAATACCGCAATGCAATATGCATTGTTGCTCACTGATTATTGCACAAAAGTCCATATCTATACATTATTTGGTAAATTCTTTGGTGAAAAAGATTTAATCGAAAAAGTTAATAACAATGACAAGATTATCATCCATCACAAATATGAATTAAAAGCGTATTTAGGGGAAGATAAATTAAATGGCTTGTTGTTTACAAATCTAAACACTAACCAAGAAGAAAAAGTCGACACCGAAAATGTCTTCTTATGTGTTGGCAAAGTTCCAACAAATGAAATATTTGCTGAATTTGTAGATCTTGAAAAAGGCTATATCTTAACTGATGATAATATGGCGACAAAAACTAGTGGCGTATATGCCTCTGGTGATACCCGTAAAAAAGATGTGCGTCAATTAATCACTGCTTGTAGTGATGGGGCGATTGCAGCTTTATCAATTATTAAATATCTTTCATAAAAAATATCCACTTGTGAATAACTCATGAGTGGATTTTTTTAATAGCCGCGTATTTCTACTTTATTTATATATTGTTTTAAATAAGTTACGTATTCTTTAACACAATTTATATCAATTTCTTGAAGCGAGTTATTGATGACTCCTTCGCGATAAACAAATTTTTGTAAATAATATTTTTTTGCTCCTTTGATATCGTTTGCAATATCTTTTATAACATCAAAATCATGATATTGTTTAACTAGCGTTGTGCGGAATTCATAATCAATTTTATTTTCTAAAAGTAAGGAAATAGATTTTTTGATGTTTTCAATATTTACTTTTCTTTTCGCTACAACTTCATATTGATTTAGTGAAGTCTTAATATCCATTGCTACATAATCAATGAGATTATCATCAATTAAACGAGCAATAACATCAGGATTTGTTCCGTTTGTGTCTAACTTAATTTTAAAACCAAGCGCTTTTATCGCTTTTATTTTATCAACTAGATCAGGCATTAATGTTGGCTCTCCTCCACTTATCACAACCGCATCTATTACTCCGATTCGTGATTTTAAGTAGGACATAATATCAACAAATGGAATATATGATTTGCTATCGACAACTCCTTCAATGTTGTGGCAATAATCACAACGAAAATTACAAGTTGGAGAAAATAGCACGATGGAAATCATATCATCGTAATCAAGAAGAGAAAATTTATCTATGCCGACAAAATCCATAACATCATTATATATTATATTTTCTAAATAACTAATACTCATATAACAAATATTTTGTTATAATGAAATACATGGAAATTAAAGAATACGTAAGAAATAGAAAACAATTTTTAAAAGATGAATTTTTAGCACTTAACGATAAACATAAATTCGTTATCGTCCAAATGAATGAAGACGCTGCAAGCAATGCATACATCAAAGGTAAACTTAAAGATGGCAATGAACTTGGTGTTAATGTTGAACTAAGAAAATTTCCTTTAGATTTAAGCCACGAACAATTGCTAAAAGAAATAGAAAAGCTCAATAACGATGATGAAGTTGCTGGCTTTATTGTTCAAATGCCACTTCCAAAGCAAATAAATGAAGAAGATGTTAAATTAGCGATATCACCTAAAAAAGATGTTGATGGATTTCATCCTTTATCAAAACTTAACCCATGCACTCCTCAAGGAATTATGAATTATCTTGATGAAGAAAAAATCGAA
>JALFFX010000051.1 GCA_022777645.1 Erysipelotrichaceae bacterium | reverse complement strand
CGACCGAATTTCTTTCAGGATAATAATATTGACTGACAATTAATATTTTCATGTATCTCCTATTATACTATTAATTTGAGATTAAAATATTAATAGAAAATAATATTTTTTATTATTGTTTCTTAATTTAATATAAAATATATCTAAATGAAAACCACAGTTCAAAGCAATGTTGTCATTAACTTAATAAGAACAATAACAATGACTTTGTTATCATTTGTCACTTTCCCAATGGTGACAAGGATTTTGGGTGACAGCGCTCTCGGGTCTTTTTCATGGGCTACTTCTTTTGTTTATTATTTTACGATTCTTGCCAAAATATCGATTCCAAATATTGCAGTTAGAGAATGTGCAAAAATAAAAAATGATCCTGATAAACTCTCGATGAAAATTCAAGAATTTTTCATCCTCCAATGCATTATGACACTTATTTCTTTTACACTTATGAGTGTCATAGTCTTTTCTGTTCCACTTTTCAAAGAAAACAATATCGATCAATTAATTTTTATTGTTTCAATGAATTTCTTATGTGCGACATTTGCCTTTGAATGGGTATTCACCGCCTTAGGCAAACAAACATATCTTGCAATTAGATCAATTGTCATTTTAGCGTTTGTCGATATCTTAATATTTGCCTTAATTCGCTACAAAGAAAATTTATTCTTATATGCATTTTTAACAACATCTGTTAATTTATTAACCGTTGTATCAAATCTTATTTATCTTCCGAAATTAATCAAATTCAAAAAGACTCAAAAATATAATTTCAAACAATATATTCCTGCCTTATCAATTTTATTTTTAATTTCTGTTTTTGCATCAATTTATGATAAAACAGACTCTTTCATCTTAGGTATTATTGATCCAAGTAAAGCCCAAGTAGGCAGTTATGTTGTTGGGATGAAAGCTGTTGAAATAATAATTGGAATCATTGTTGCTTTAGGCGGTGTATTCACTCCAAAAGCGAGCGAATTTATTGAACAAAACGATCAGCAAAAATTTACCAATTTAATAAAATTTTCTATTAATATTTGTTTTATTATTGTTGTCCCATCAATTGCCTTGCTTATAAGTATGGCTAGTCCAATAACATATTTAATGGCTGGTACAGTTGGCTATAAAGATGCATCAACAATTCTTATTTCTTTAGCGTCTTTATGTCTAACCTTTTCATTATCGCAAATCATTTACACTCAAATATTAATTCCAATGAAAAAAGAAAAAATATATTTATATGCAATAATTGCTGGCTCAATATTAAATATTGCTAGCAGTCTTTTATTTGGCTTATTAGTGTTCAAAGATAATCCGGGAGTAGGTATTTCTATTGCTACCGCAATAAGTGATTTTATTGTCTTAATAATTTTAATTGTTAAAACATGGAAAAATGTTAAAAATAATTTATTTAATTTCAACAATTTAAAAATTCTTATTCTTGGCGCAATTATATTCCTTGTTTGCTATTTTATTGGACCACTTATTTTTAACGCTTCTTTTGAAGTCGTTGATTATCAATTCGCTTTATTAATTGAATTGTTATCTATGTTTATAATTTCACTAATTATTTATGTATTAGGACTTTTAATAAGCAAAGAAAAACTAGTTCGCTCAATCATTCATAAATAAGCGCAAACAAATATTTAAATATTTTTAACACCAGTTAATTCTAAAAAATTAGGAAGGCTTTCACACCAAGTACAGAACTCATGCCATTCTTTTAATTTATGGCCGCGACGTTGAATATACATAGTTTTAAGTTGTTGATAATTAGTAGTCATTGTCGCCCCTAAACAAAATCCACATGGAAGAGAGGCAACGAGTTCACGCCACTTCTCTTTTTTATTAGTGGCATCTTCGCCAAGACTATTATATTCATCGATCAAACGTTGCATGATTGCTAATATTTCTTTATTAGTATCAGAAACGCATTGACTAGAAACATCAAATTTTAGTAAACAGTGCATTGTAGATTGGCTAGAAACAAAATCGAACCAATGATATCTTTGGGCTTGCTTCCACCAATATAAAGGAGCGGTGACATCCATTTGGACGATAATGCCTTTTAAGAAATTGTCGTGGCCAAGTCCATTACGGCATGATCCTAATTTAAAAGCACGGTTGATATCTTTTTCATTAACTTCACCATTATCGATTTTGGTGCGCATTGGATTGCCACTTGCTTTATAAGCCTTATTAAGACCATAAACCTCACTATTTTCTATCTTAAAATCCATATTAATTTGCTCCTTTAATTATTTTTAAATAATTTTCATATAACGCCAAACGGGTGAGAAGACCAACACCGCCTGGAACAGGTGTTTGCAAAGCAACATCAAGTCCTTTTGTAGCATCGCCTTTTAAGCCATCTTCGCTTCTATTAATTCCAACATCGACAATGACGGCAGTTTTCTTATATTTAAACGAATCATTTAATAAACCAATTTTTCCAACAGCCACGACAATAATGTCGGCATTTTCTATGTATCTATGCATATCATCGATATTAGTTTTTGAATGCAACACTGTGACATTCGCGCTTCTTGCTAAAAGCATTTTTGCCATTGGTTTTCCAACGATATTGCTTCGTCCAATCACCACGGCGTTTTTACCCATAAGTTCGATTTTTTCTTCATCAAGATAATTCATAATTCCTTGAGGAGTGCATGGGTTAAGTTTTGATAAAGGATGAAATCCATCAACATCTTTTTTAGGTGATATCGCTAATTTAACATCTTCTTCATTTATTTGCTTTGGAAG
>JALFFX010000041.1 GCA_022777645.1 Erysipelotrichaceae bacterium | reverse complement strand
GAAGCGAGATAATCGAACATTTTCGAAACAATAAATACGATTATTTAGTGACAACCGCGGTTTTAGAAAGAGGTGTTACTATTGCAAATTTGCAAGTAATCATTTTTAAAGCAGACCACGATCTTTATGATGAAGGTTCTTTAATTCAAATATCAGGAAGAGTTGGGAGGAAATTTTATGCCCCTGATGGCGAAGTTATTTTCCTTGCTTCAAAAATTAGTGAGGCAATGGAAAGTGCGATCAAAACAATCAAAGAGAAAAACAAAGATTTGCAAAATCTGCTTTAAAAATATTGAAGATAATTCGTTTCATTGCTTGCTTAATTTTGAGACGAAAATTTGTCGAGATTGTTTCAACAAATTTAAAGTAGAATTTGCTCATTTTAAGATAAGTAACAAAGATGTCTTGTCTTTATATGAATATGATGAATTTATGCAATCGATGTTATACCAATTTAAAGGATGCTTTGATTATGAACTTAAAGATATTTTTCTTGAATATTTTCTCTATTATCTTAAGATAAAATATCATAATTATATTATTGTTCCTGCTCCATCATATATTAAAAGTGATGAAATTAGAGGTTTTAATCACGTCGAAGAAATATATAAATGTTTACATTTAGAAATGAATAAATGTATTCATAAAACAATGGATTTTAAGCAGAGTGATTATCATAAAGATGAGCGAGAAAAAGTTGATAAAAAATTATGTATTGATGATGTAAATTTATGTAATAAAAAAGTTCTTATCGTAGATGATGTGTGCACGACTGGGTCAACGATAAAAGCGATGATAAAATTGCTAAATTCAAAGAATCCAAAACAAATTAAAGTGTTGGTTTTATCTCGCACAAAGGAGAAAAATTGATTTCTATTATTGTATAAAAATAGAAAAAGAAAAAAATGAAGTTATCATTTTGCTATTTTTTAAGCATTATAATAATGCTAAAATATTAAAGTTATTACTAGTAGGGAGTAAATATGGCGAATTTTATCGAAAAATTATTTAGAGTCGATGCTCGAGTTTTGAAAAAATATTCTCGTGAAGCAGATCGCGTTTTAGAATACGAAAAGGAAATGCGTGCTTTAAGCGATGAAGATTTAAAAGCAAAGACTCCTTATTTTAAAGAATTATTAAAAAACGGCAGCACATTAGATGAGATTAAATATGAAGCAATGGCAGTTGCTCGCGAAGCGGCATGGCGCACTCTTCATCAATTCCCATTTAAGGTTCAAGTTATCGGTGCTCTTGTAATGCATGATGGCGATGTTGCTGAAATGAAAACCGGTGAAGGTAAAACTCTTACTGCCACAATGGCAATTTATCTCAATGCTTTGGCAGGTGAAGGTGCCTACGTTGTCACTGTCAACGAATATCTTGCTTCTCGTGACGCTGAATGGATGGGTCAAATCTATCGTTTCCTCGGTTTGACTGTTGGATGTAACTTAAGAGAATTAACCCCTGATCAAAAACGTGAAGCTCATTTATGTGATATTTGTTATACAACAAATGCTGAACTCGGTTTTGATTATCTTCGTGATAATATGGCCAAATCTCCTCGTGGCCGTGTTTTGCGTGGTCTTAATTATGCTGTTATCGATGAAGCTGACTCAATTTTAATTGATGAATCTCGTACTCCATTAATTATTTCTGGTGGTGCAAAAGCAACTGCTTCTCAATACACAGTCGCAGATCGATTTGTTAAAACATTGCGCCGCAACAAAGATTTTGATGTTGATATCAAAGATAAAACAGCTAGCTTAACCGAAGAAGGTTCTGCTAAAGCAGAAAGAATGTTTGGAATTCGCAATTTATACGATCCAGAACATCAAGATTTAGTCCACCGTATTTATCAAGCTCTTAAGGCTAACTACATCATGAACCGTGATGTTGAATACATGGTTGATAGTGAAAATCAAATTCAATTAATTGACCAATTCACTGGCCGTATTTTAAAAGGTCGTGAATATAGCGATGGTCTGCAACAAGCAATCCAAGCTAAAGAAGGTGTTGAAATTAAACAAGAAACAATTACTTTGGCGACAATTACATATCAAAACTTCTTCCGCTTATTCAAGAAGATGTCAGGTATGACTGGTACTGCTAAAACCGAAGAAGAAGAATTCCAAAAAATCTATAACATGCGCGTCGTCACTATTCCAACCAATAGACCAATTCAAAGAATCGATGCGCTTGATTATATTTATGCCCACAAAGATGAAAAACTTAAGGCGTTGGTAAAAGAAGTCAAAGAAAGACACGAAAAAGGACAACCAATCCTTATCGGTACTGTATCCGTTGAATCAAGTGAAGAGATTTCTAATTTATTAAAAGCAGAAGGTTTAAAACACGAAGTGTTGAACGCTAAAAACCACGCTCGTGAAGCGGAAATTATTTCTCACGCTGGCGAATATGGAGCAATTACCATTGCAACAAACATGGCAGGTCGTGGTACTGATATTAAAATCAGTGATGAAATCAAAGCCATCGGCGGTCTTTGTGTTTTCGGCACAGAACGTCACGAATCTCGTCGTATTGATAACCAACTTCGTGGTCGAAGTGGACGTCAAGGCGATCCTGGTTTCTCCAGATTTTATATTTCATTTGATGATGATTTGCTCAAACGTTTCGCAGCTGAATCAATTCAAAAAAGAATCGAATCATTTGGCGAAGGACCTCTTGAATCAAAATTATTTTCTAGCGTTATTACCAATGCTCAAAAACAAATCGAAGGTCAAAACTTTGATATTCGTAAAAACTTACTCGATTATGATGATGTCATCTCTCGTCAAAGAAAAGCTATATACGAAAAACGCGACGCCATCATGTTTGCAGATTCAATCGATGATTTAATTCAAGATTTCTTCCAAACTGCTGGTCTTGTTTTGGCCCATAAAGCTGTTCCACAAGATTCCAAAGATGGTTTGATTAATGGTGAAGAACTTCGCAAAATTCTTGAACCAAAATTCATTCCTGAAGGAAAATTCAAAGTATCTGCATATGATGAATCTCCAGCTGATGAAGCAGGTCAAGATTTAGGCGATACATTATTTGACATGTATCAATTACGTCGAAAACAATGGCCGGCTGATGTTGCCAATCAAGTTGAAAGAGAAATTTCTTTACAAACTATTGACCAAAACTGGACAAAACAAATCGATACAATGTCTCGTTTAAGAGAAGCTATTCATCTTCGCTCTTATGGCAATGTCAATCCACTTCAAGATTATGTCAATGAAGGACAAGAATTATTTAGAGAATGTTTAGAAAACATTTCAGTCGATTGTGCTTTCAAATTTTTAAATGTTGTCGTTCAAATTAGAAAACCAAATCCAGCTGATGAAATAAAACCAGAGGAAAATAAGGAATAATGAAAGAGCTACAGGAACTCCGATTAGAATTTAACCAGTTAACGGAACAAGTCTATAGACTCGGTGACTCTCTTTGACCTTGCTTTCTTAAATGAGAAAGTCGAACGTTTAGAAAAAGAACAAAACCGCGAAGATTTTTGGTCCGACCAAAGAAAAGCGGTGTCAATTATTGACGATTATAACGACGCGAAAGAAGAACGCGATACATATTTAAAAATTCAAAAAAATCATGAAGATATCAAATCTTTGCTTTTCGCTTGCACTGAAGATGATGAAGACACCAAAGATTTTATCGATGAAATGATTATTGATTTAAGTAAAACGGTTAAAGTTTTTCGCCAAAAATTATTATTCAAAGGAAAATTTGACCGCTTAAATGTTGTTTTAGAAATTCATAGTGGCGCCGGTGGAACAGAAGCACAAGATTGGGCCGATATGCTTTCAAGAATGTATGTTCGTTGGTGTGAACGTCACCATATGAAATTCCAAGTGCTCGATTCACAAATGGGTGAAGAGGCTGGAATTAAATCAATGACTCTAGCTATTTCTGGCAAAAATGCGTATGGTCTTTTAAAAAGTGAAAAAGGCGTTCATCGCTTGGTAAGAATTTCACCATTTGATGCGAACAAAAGAAGACATACATCTTTTGCTTCAGTAAATGTTGTTCCAGAGTTTGATGATGATGTTGATATCAAGATTGAAGATAAAGATATTAGAGTTGATACATATCGTTCTGGTGGCGCTGGTGGACAAAATGTCAACAAAGTTGAAACAGCAGTTCGCATCAGCCATATTCCAAGTGGAATTGTTGTCTCGTGCCAAGTTGAAAGAAGCCAGCTTTTGAATAAAGAAAAAGCAATGAATATGCTCAAAAGCAAACTTTATCAACTTGAAATGGAAAAGAAAGATAAAGAACTTAAAAATATTGTCGGAGAGCAAAAAGATATCGAATGGGGCAGTCAAATTAGATCTTATGTTTTTTGCCCATATACAATGGTTAAAGATAACCGCACCAATTATTCAACAAGCGATGTTGATGCAACACTTGATGGTGACATCGACGAATTTATTTATAGTTATTTAGATATGCTTGCAAGAAAGCAAGAATTGAAATAAATGGAACAAGAATTATTTAAGATTGTCTCGCCTCATAAGCCAACAGGTGATCAACCTGAGGCTATTAAAAAATTAGTCAGTGGAATTCATGAAGGCAAAAAATTGCAAGTATTATTAGGTGCGACCGGGACAGGAAAAACTTTTACGATTTCCAATGTCATTGAAAAGATTCAAAAACCGACATTAGTTATTGTTCACAATAAAACATTAGCAGGGCAATTATACGAAGAATTTAAAGAAATGTTTCCACATAATCGTGTGGAATATTTTGTGTCGAACTTTGATTTTTATCAACCAGAAGCTTATCTTCCATCATCTGATACTTATATTGATAAATCAGCAGTGATGAACGAAGAAATTGAAATGATGAGGACAAGCGCTATTAATAGTGTCCTCGAAAGAAAAGATACAATCGTGGTTGCTTCTGTTGCCTCAATTTATGGTCTTACCGATCCTGATGAATATAGACGATTAGTGTTTGATATTCGCGTTGGTGAAGAAATTGATCGCAAACAATTTATTAATAAATTAATAGATGCTCAATATGAAAGAAATAATCTTGATTTAAAACCAGGCAGTTTTCGTCTTCGTGGTGATGTTATTGAAATCGCTCCACCACATACAAAAGAATATATTATTCATATTGATACTTTTGGCGATGAAGTTGAAAAGATTAGTGAAATTAATACTTTAACGGGTGAAGTCAAAAACGTTTATAAAACATATCCAATTTTCCCAGCTTATGATCATGCTTCAACCCGAAAAAGAATTGCCAAAGCAACAGAATCAATATTGCAAGAACTTGAAGAACGTTTAGCGTATTTTAAAAACGAAGGAAAGCTATTAGAAGCAGAACGTCTTGAAATGCGAACAAGACAAGATGTTGATTCGATGCTCGAATTTGGAATGTGCCCTGGCATTGAAAATTATTCACGTCACATCGACGGCAGAGAAAAAGGAACTCGCCCATTTACTTTAATGGATTATTTTCCTGATGATTTCTTGCTTGTTGTCGATGAATCTCATGTCACATTTCCGCAAATAAACGGAATGTATAATGGCGATCGATCACGAAAAGAAACTCTCGTTGAATATGGTTTTCGTTTACCAAGCGCGCTTGATAATCGCCCATTGAAATTTGAAGAATTTGAACAATTTATGAAATGTGTCATCACAACAAGTGCGACACCTGGTAATTATGAGATAGAGAAATCAAATCACTCCATTGTCGAACAAATTATTCGTCCAACAGGTTTAGTTGATCCTCAAATTGAAGTGAGAAAAACGATGGGACAAATCGATGATTTGATGTTTGAAATCAAAAAACGAATTGCTAATAATGAAAGAGTGATGATTGTCACTCTCACTATTTCGATGGCGGAAGATTTAACATCTTTTTTGAAAGATAAAGGATTTAAAGTAGTCTATATCCATAACGAAACTAAAACACTTGAGAGAAGCGAAATCATTTATGATTTAAGACGCGGAACATATGATGTTTTAGTGGGCATTAATCTTCTTCGCGAAGGTCTTGATATTCCCGAAGTGTCATTAATTGCAATATTAGACGCTGATAAAGAAGGATTTTTACGTTCAACTCGTTCCCTTATTCAAATCATCGGTAGAACCGCGCGTAACAAAAACGGCAAAGTAATTATGTATGCAGATAAGATGACCGATTCGATGAATGAAGCAATAACTGAAACCAATAGACGACGTAAGATTCAACAAGCATACAATGATGAAAACGGTATTGTTCCTCAAACGATTATTAAGCCGATTCATGAACCAATCAAAAATATTGATAAATCAAAAGGCAACGCTAAAAAGATTAACAAAGCTTCTTCACGTAGTGAAATTGAACGCGAAATCAAACGTTTAGAAGGAGAAATGAAACAAGCAGCTAAACAATTTGATTTTGAATACGCTGCTGAATTAAGAGATATTATTTTAGAATATCGGGCTTTGCTAAATTCGCATGATAATTAATAAAGCATTTGCTTTATAAATAAAATTGTGCAATCATATAAAAGCAAACTTTGTTGAAAGGAGAAATAAAAATATGAGTTGGTATGATGTATTATTTCTTATTGTTGCCTTGATTATTATTGTTTTATCCTTACTTCAAGGCGGTAAATCTGAAGGTGCTTCTGGTGCTATTACTGGTGGCGGTATGAACATCTTTGTTAAGACAAAAGAAAGAGGATCTGAAAAAATCATTACATGGTTAACATTCTCCTTCGTCATCGTCTTCATGTTCTTATCAATACTTATCAGTTGTTTACAAGGATAAAATTAATACCGCCAAGCGCGGTATTATTTAATATTTATAGAAAGAAGGAATTTTTATGAAAAAATCAGCACTTCGCAAATACGCAAAATTAATTGCTAAAGTTGGTGGCAATGTTCAAAAAGATCAATATGTTGAATTAAATATTGGTGTAGAACAAGAATTATTAGCTAATTATATTGTTGAAGAATGCTACAAACTTGGAGCAAAACAAGTTAACGTTCGTTGGGATAGTGACCTTGTTACAAAAACCCAATATAAAAAGCAATCATTTAAATCATTATCAACAATGCTTCCACATAGGATTGCAATGCAACAATTTTTAGTGGATCAAAACCCAGTAATGATTTATGTTGAATCAAGCGATCCAGATGCTTTAAAAGGTGTTAATCAAGCAAAGATTGCTAAAACAAGACAAGCTTTATACCCAATTCTTAAGCCATTTAGAGATCAAAGAGAAAATAAATATCAATGGACAATCGTTGGCGCAGCATCACCTGCTTGGGCTAAAAAAGTATTCCCAGATTTACCTAAAGGTAAAGCGGTTGAAGCTTTATGGAACGCAATTTTAAAAACATCACGTTGCGACGAAAATCAAGATCCAATCAAAGCTTGGGAAGAACACAATAAAGAACTTGCCAAACGCACAGCATATTTAAATTCACTTAACCTTGAAAGTCTTCATTATACAAGTAAAAATGGCACTGATTTCAAAGTCGGACTATTGCCAAATGTCAATTGGTTAGCAGGTGGTGAAGAAACACTTGGTTCAAATATTTATTTCAATCCAAATATCCCAAGTGAAGAATGCTTTACATCTCCTGAAAAAGGCAAGGCGGAAGGTATTGTTTATTCAACCAAACCACTTTCTTACCAAGGTGAATTAATTGAAAATTTCTCCATCAGATTTGAAAATGGTAAAGCTGTTGAAGTTCATGCCGAAAAGGGTGAAGAATTATTACGCCATATGATTAATATGGATGAAAACAGTGGCTATCTTGGTGAAGTTGCGTTAGTACCATTTGATTCGCCAATTAACAACACTGGTATTCTTTTCTTCAACACATTATATGATGAAAATGCCGCTTGCCATTTAGCGCTCGGCAGAGGCTTTACAAATTGTGTTAAAGATTATGACAAATATAGTGAAGAAGAAATGCATAAAATGGGCATCAATGACTCACTTATTCATGTCGACTTTATGATCGGCTCAAAAGATTTAAATATCGTTGGACACACTCGTGATGGCAAAGATGTATTAATCTTTAAAGATGGTAACTGGGCATTTTAATTAAATTATTAATTTAAAAGGATGCGAACTCGCATCCTTTTTATTTGCCACCATGATGATGGCCATGATTATTCCACCACGACTCATAATCATCGTCCCAATCATCTGGTTCATCTTCATAATGATTGCCATAATCGTGATTGCCGTTATAATGGCCTTCATCGATATCTTTCATGATTGCTTCAAAAATGGTGTCAGCAATAAAGGTGAATGATTCATTAAAATTAATTATTGCATTTGCGTAGTTAACCATTTTTGTGCACAAAGATAAAGCTGATTTAAAATCGATATTGTTATTAAAATCAAATACCTCTTTATCAAAACTATCAATAAATTTGGCACAATCTTCTAACGAAGTATAATCATACGGATAAAAACCATTTTCTGGTTTTTCCCAGCCGTGGTCATGGCCACCTTGGAAGCCATTCAGATGACCATAATCTTCCCACCAATCCCAATAATCATCATCAAGTGATGGGATTTCATCTAATTCGAAATCAAAATTTTCTTCAACAAAATCTTCTAATAAATCATATTTGCTTTTTAAAATATCATAACGATTAACCAATTCTTTTGTTGAGTTTTGATATAAGGAGCATTCACTTAATGCCTTTAAGAATAAATCTTTGTTATCTTCTGAAGAAATTTTATTTTGAATATCTAAAAGATATTCGACATAATCTTCCATTTCTTCGATTGAGGTATTTTTATATTTATTGATCCAATCTTCATAAGAAGTTGAAAAACATAATACAGAAATTGTATTGCCATTTGAATCGACGAATAACTTGGTAGCAAGATTATATGCTTGTAAAATTAACGCTTCAAGATTTGGATCAATATCATTTGAACTTGTTCCACCTATTTCACAACTCACATTGGCGACAATTTTATTTTCATATGCAAAATCATAAATTGTTTCAATAATTTCATCTTTTGCTTCATTATAAAATTCATAATCTTCTGAAGAAGAATTGATATATATTGTTATTTTGTTTTCTTTATTGATATCTTTTCTTTCAACATATCCAAGATTTAACGCAATACTTAAATAACGTTTTGAAAATTCTTTGACATCGAGCTGATTTATTTCTTTTTTGATTGAGCCATCTTCATTGAAATAAGACATGATGTGAATTGATTCATCGTTAACAGCAGCGATCTTTGCTATGTTAATTTTTTGATCACTTGGCAATGTGAAAAGAATTTCAGGACTATATAATTCACTAGCGCTTGTGATTTTGAAAGAAACATTTGATGTATTTTTTGCAGATTTTTCAACAATTAATGAATCTTGAGTTGTGCCATCATTTGGTTTTGCTAACACAACTGTAGTGGAAATAACTCCAATTAGTAACGCGCTTGTAATGGCAAGTGGGAGAGGTTTAAAAAAGAAATTAGCAAAAGAGAACTTCTTTTTTTTATTAATGTTTTTGAACACTTGCTTTTTAACAGATGGAACAAATTCATCGCTTTCATCCATCAAGCGTTGTTCGACATATATTGTGGAAGCATTTTTAATTTCATTTGCTTTAACACTCGCCATGATTTCTGCTCTTTTGTTTGGTACAAAAACATCTGCTTCTTTTTTGATTTGTCTTTCAAGGGATGATAAAACTTTCTTTTCATCAGAAAAAGCAATGCCTAATTTTTCATAAATAGCCATTTTGTTAGAAACAAACAATTGTTCTGTTTCTTTTTTAAGCTGTTTTTCTAATTCTTTGTTCCGCATTTTTCTCCCTTTTTTCTAATTCTGTTCTAATCTTATTTAAGGAATTTTTATATTTCCATGTCACTGTGCCAAGTGGCAAATTTAAAAGTTCTGCAATTTCGCGATGCTTATATTCACCGACTGTATACATCATGACAATTTTGAATTCCTCTTCATCAAGTATTTCGTTGGCGAGTCGAATTATTGGTGTGTCGATATTTCTATCGATACTGCATAATCCATCAGGAATAAGCCCGTCTTCGGTGTAATCAAAATTGATTACTTTTTTGTTTTTATTGAATTCGTTAATTGCGAGATTTTTAGCAATTGTTAAAATCCAATTTCTCGCTGAGGTATGATTATCATAATTACCAATCTTTTCAAAAACTTGAATATAAGTTTGTTGCATTATGTCTTCTGCCGCAGCATAGTTTTTTATTATTGGTAAAACAAATGTGAAAACACCACGACTTGTTAAGTCGTATATTGTCCCAAGCGCGTCTACATCACCCGCTTTAAGATCTAGCATTGCTTTCTCTAATTTGTTTGTCATTTTTCTTGCAAGTAAAGGTGGCATTAGGGGAGACCACCTTTAGAGACTTTTGCCTCACTATATTAACTAATATAATTATCGAAATTATTGGAAAAATTTTCATCAAAAATATCAATAATCGCGTTTAATGGTATTGTCCCTTTGTCAGTTTTGACTTCTTTTTTTGTTTTATTAATCGATAAAATAATGGCATTAACTTTAAATAAATACCCATCAAAGTAATAAGTTATCAATAATTCTTGACCATGATAGTTAGTCAATATTTCATTGATTTCTCTTGCTTTTTCAATTGAAATTAATGGTTTTTCAATTTTATTTTTTTGATAACGCATTTCTTCAAGACATGTTGATTGCTCAATAAGTGATGAGAAAGGCGCCCATTTTTTCATCCCTCTATCACTCATTTCTTATGACCTCCAATTTGTTCATGTCTTTCCTTTGCGGTGCTTTCTTTTAATAAGGCACTGCCTCTTAACAAGGAATTTTTTCCATATTTTTTACGAATTTGATCCGATACTTTTTGGAATGCTTTTCTTTCAGCATATGTTTTTGTATCTTCGAAAAGTGATACTTGATCAAAACCAGATTTACAAAGTCTTCCATATGAAATATATATTCTTCTCACTTTATTATTTTTGATATATTTATCAAATATCGCTAATAAATCGCTTAGCAATGTATCGTTATCATCACTTGGATAATCGAGTTTAGCTTGATGAGAAAAGCCGCCCCCATTTTCATATGGAAACATTATTCCTAATGCGACAGCGCCTGCTTTTAGATTATGTTCTCTTAATCTACTCGCTAAATCATCATTCATTTCACGAATTAATAATTTAGCATCTTCTTTGTCATAGTCTTCATGGAGTACTTGGCCAAGAGAAAATGACTTTTCTTCAGGAATATATTTGTCACGAATATTTGTGTTGTCTATCCCGTTAGCGTGTTCGTGGAGCTGTTCACCCATAACCCCAAATTTCTCTTTTAATAATTCTTTTGGTGCATTTGCTAATTCACCAACTGTATATATTCCAAGACTATTTAGCCTTTTCTCATAATTAATAGATATTCCCCACATTTTTGAAAGTGGAGTTACTTTCCATAATTTCTCTTTGATATCTTTCTTTGTCCACATGGCAATATAAGGTGGTTTTTTCTTGCCATCTAAGTCAAGGGCTAATTTTGCCATCAACATGTTTTCGCCAATCCCGGCAGTGGCTACAAGTTTTGTGCGATTATAGATCGCGTCAATTATCTTTTTTGTTAAGCCTTTTGCATCGGTTTTATAATATTTTAAATATGGTGATAGATTTACAAATAATTCATCGATAGAATAGACATGAATATCATCTTCAGCGACGAAATCTAACACAATTGAGACGACTTCTGCAGACTTTTTGACGTATAAACCCATTCTTGGTGTTGCAAAAATCATGTTATCAATATTTGGTAATTCTCTTTTGCGGCAGCGAGATGGAACTCCTCTTTCTTTTAAATAAGGACTAACAGATAATACAATCGTACCGTCTCCTCTTTCTTTATCGCAAACGACAAGTGGGGTTTTAAAAGGATC
>JALFFX010000039.1 GCA_022777645.1 Erysipelotrichaceae bacterium | reverse complement strand
GTAAGGTCACCACAAGGTCAATTAAATGCTTATCTTAATTTAAAATTAAGTTGTATTTCCTACCCTGGAAGGCATACGTTATTAGTTTATGTTTTACATCAACCTATTTTCATTTTATTATTTATACCAATTTTATTGATTGGTGGTTACCAAATTAATTTATCTTTATGAAAAACGAAATCTGTCTACCTTGCAAACAAAAATCTACGATGTATGAAAACATCTTGAATAGCGCCACAAAATATCCAAATAGAAATGCGCTTATCTATTTTTTCAAAAACATCAAATACAAAACGCTTCTTAAAAGAATAAATTCTTTTGCCTACCATTTAAAAGATATCGGCGTTAAAAAAGACGATATCGTTACAGTTTGTTTACCGAATATTCCTGATGCCGTTTATCTTTTATATGCGATCAATCAAATTGGCGCAATTGCAAATATTGTTCACCCATTGTTTACCACATCACAAATGGATGAAAATTTGTTTTTAACAAAATCAAAATATTTATTTGTCCTTGATGCAAATTATGAAAAATACACATCTCTTGTTGATAAATATTCCATTTCATTATTCGCTTGTTCGCCAAAAGATGATGCCCCTATAAAAATTCGAATTGGTTATTCTTTGACTAACAAAAATATAAAATCTAGCGATATGTCTTTATTTTATAAAGCAAAATGCGAAAAAGAATATGATAAAGATTATCTTAAAGATTCCATTCTCCTTCATAGTGGTGGCACAAGCGGGAAATCAAAAATTATTGCTTTATCAAATTTTGCAATAAATTCAGTCTCGACAAACACACCTTGGATTATGAATTGGACTAACTTTAAAAATAAAAATATTTTAGCAGTTTTACCAATGTTTCATGGTTTTGGCCTTGTCAAAGGAATTCATTCGATGCTTTGTCATGGTGGTGGCGATGTTTTGATGCCTAAATTTTCAAGAAATATTACAGTTAACTATATTGCAAGAAATAAACTTCATATCTTAATCGGAGTTCCAGTTTTATATGAAGCCCTTCTTTCCAAAAAGAATTTTCGTTTTAAAAAATTACGACATTTAGAAATTGCCTTTGTCGGTGGTGATTATGTTTCATCGTCGCTTCTTGAAAGATTTAATATCCGAATGGAAAAAGCAAAATCACGATGTCGACTCCGTGAAGGATATGGCTTAACCGAAGCGGTGAATGTCTGCGCAGTAAATACTCATCAGTTTTATAAACCAGGTACGGTCGGAAGATTATTGCCTAACGTTAAAGGCATTATTATCGATGAAAATGATAATATTTTAGACAATAATCAAGAAGGAGAAATATTAATTGGTGGTGATACGATTATGAATGGTTATCGCTTTAATGATGATGAATCGGTAAACGAAAAATCAATATTTATTGATAAAAATGGTGATAAATATATAAGAACTGGTGATTTTGGCTTTATTGACAAAGATAGATTTTTATATTTTAAGACGAGATTAAAACGAATTGTAAAAGTTAAAGGCGTCAATGTTTTTCCATCAATGATCGAAGATGCAGCTACGTCATTTAATTTCGTTTATGAGACGTGTGCGATTGGAATTCAAGATGAAAAATATGGACATATAATAAAATTATATGTAAAATTATCTAAAGAATATCAAGGTTCGCGCGAAGAGGCAATTAAGAAAATTGACGAGAGAATCGTTTCTCGTCTAGGCATTTATTCAAAACCAAAAGAAATCATAATTTTGGATAAAATGCCACATACTGCTCTTGGGAAAATTGATTATAAAGCGTTAAAATAAGCAAGGAGGGAAATGAAATGGCAGAAAAGAAATATATTTGCAAAATCTGCGGTCAAGTAGTGACACCACTTCCAGATGGTAGTTGCCCAGTTTGTGGTGCTCCAAAAGAAATGCTTGAACCAGTTGAAGAAGACGAAGAATAAGCATGAAGACTCTTTTTACTAATGCTCGCATTTTGAAAATGGATGGGAGCGATATCTTCAAAGGCGAATTATGCGTTGAAGATAATCGCATCGACTTTGTCGGTGAAAAATATTTAAAAAGAGACAAGATTGACAAAATCATCGACTGCTCTTCAAATTTGTTAATGCCAGGGTTTAAAAATGCCCACGCTCATACGGCAATGGTATTTTCGCGAAGCGCAGCCGATGATTTATCTCTTCATGATTGGCTTTTTGATGTTATTTTTCCGATGGAAGAAAGATTTATCGAAGGCGACATTTATCAGTTAACAAAATTAGGTATTTTAGAATATTTAACGAGCGGTATTACTGCTTCTTTTGATATGTATTTTAGTCCATTAGAAATTATCAAAGCTAGTGAAGAAATAGGTTTTAGAAATGTAATTTTAGCAACTTCTACATCAGAAAGTGTTGAATTGATAAAAGAAAGATATAATTCGCTTAATAAAAAGGATTCATTAATTTCTTATCAGATTGGAATTCACGCCGAATATACAACACCTATCGAAAGGATTAAAGAAATATCTTTATTAGTTAATGAATTAAAAGCACCTTTTTATACTCATTCAAATGAAACATTATCTGAGGTAAATGGTTGTGTTGATAGATACGGCTTAAGGCCAATTGAATTATATGATAAATTGGGCTTATTTAATTATGGCGGTGGAATATTCCACGCGAATTATTTAAGCGATAATGAAATTGATATTTGTAAAAAAAGAAATATAAATATTATTTCTTGCCCTGCTAGCAATTTAAAACTCGCAAGTGGAATTGCTCCTCTTCATAAATACCAAGAGCGAGGTCTTAATATAGCTTTTGGCACCGACGGAGCAGGAAGCAATAATTCTCTTGATATGTTTAAAGAAATGTTTTTGGCGAGCACTTTGCAAAAAGTCACTAACAACGATCCAAGTGTAATGGATGGCAAAGATGTTTTGAAAATGGCGACAGTTAATGCTGCTCATGCCTTAAAATTATTTGATGCTGATATTTTAGAAGTTGGCAAATTAGCAGATATTATTATGATTGATCTACATAATCCTGCGATGCAACCTATAAATAATATTGAAAAAAATATTGTTTATTCCGGCAGCAAAGATATTGTAAAAATGACAATGGTCAATGGCAAAATATTATATATGGACAAAAAATTCTACATTGATGAAGATGTCGACGAATTGTATAAAAAGTGCCAAATTATTACTGAAAGGTTAAAGGGAAATGAAAGATAAACAAACGCTTATTAATGAAATTAATCGCTATAAAAAAAGCAAAAAAATATTTTTAATTATCGCAATTGTGTTATCGGCGTTAGCTCTTCTTTCTTTTATAGCAGGAACACTTGTTTATATTTATCTTCCAGAATATGAAAAACTTTTTGCGCTTCTTATTTATTTAAGCGACTTTTTCTTAAGTGGTTCACTTGTAATGTTCTTACTTCGCGTTGTTTTATTCAATTTCCGCATTCAAGTACGCGAAAGACTTATTGCGATGATGGATAATAACAGCAATTACGATACTCCATTTCGTGATTATCCTAATCAAGATGTGGTTAATGCTGAGGCCCACGTGTTAAGCAAAGAAGAATCATTAATTCGTGAATATGAAAAATTATACGAACAAGGTCTAATCAGTAAAGATGATCTTGAAAGAAGAAAAAAAGAGATATTAAACAAATAAAATGGCCTTAGGCCATTTTATTTTGTAAATGTTACATCACTATCAACAAGTGGCAATGAATAATCTAGGAATTTTTTAACCAGTTTATCATGATATGTCGCCATCTTGCTTTGATCTAGAAATAAATAGTCGCCATTTTTGATAACAAAATCTTCAGAAACTTTTTTATTTAATAAAACTTCATCGTTTTCATCTAAATATGGCTGAAGAGCGTTTCTTTCAGCGGTGTAATAACTTGAAGTGATAACATATTCATTGTTGATGAGTGAGACACTGTCATTAAAATAAACAGAACCAGCAAGAAATGTTGGTTTTTTTGTTACTTCGTTACCTTGAACAAATAAAAGTGTTGGAACATATCCTGTGCCATAACCATATGTGGTATTTATTGTTTCTGATAATCCGTAATTATCTTTAAATTCTTGCCATTTGACAGCACTTTCTGGAGTTAATGAACCATTTTCCTCATATTCGCGAATTCCAATAGTTTCGCAATCGAGGATATATAAATTATTATTCGCTTTATAATTGCTCAAAAAAATGGTGTCGAAATATTGACAATCACTGCAGGTGCTGCGCGCAAAATATATAACTGATTTCTTGTTTGATGCATATAATTGATCAACTTCATTTAATGAAACATAAAACATTTTTGGAAGATTGACTTTTTCTTCCATAAATCTTTCAAATCCGGTTGTGTTTTTAAATAAATCATCATCGCCAGATTTTAGATTTACTTTTAGTTCGCCTTTGTCAAATATGGCGAAAGATGTGTAACCACTTTGAATATTTAAATTAAAATTATCAAGCGTTTTTCCTGATGCATCATGGAAATTATCATAATTAAC
>JALFFX010000022.1 GCA_022777645.1 Erysipelotrichaceae bacterium | reverse complement strand
AAGAAGTCTCGTAATGATAGACACGATATTCGATTCATTATTAAATTTAAATATCGTCTAAGCTGTAGACGTTATTGATGGGCTTATCTTGGACACGGGTGCGATTCCCGCCGGCTCCACCATATGAAAACAATAACTTTGATACTTATAGTATCAAAGTTTTTTTCTTTATTAGGTGTAAAAATGGAGTCTGGACATTTTTGCGTTACTTTTCAGTTTTGGTTACATTCCTCAAATTTGGTTGTGTATCAAAGTTGTTATTATGACTTGGGCCTCAACAACAAAATGAAACAAATGATGGTACTCAAAATTCAAAATATTGAAGTTAGATATGAAGATGAAAATATATGGTTAACTCAAAAAATGTTAGGAGTTCTTTTTAATGTTGAAACTCATACTATTAATTATCATATTAAAAAAATCTTTAACGACAACGAATTGTTAGAAAGTTTAACTACTCGAAAATTTCGAATAGTTCAAAATGAAGGTGATAGAGTCATTGATAATAACGATATCATTAATCTTCTTGAAGAGTTTAAAGTAAAGATATCATTATCTAAAAATTAAATTGCTGCTAATAGCTAAATTCAAATTTAACTAGCTGAATTCTATAACGCATCAGAACGTTTTCAAAAATCGAAAGGTGTTTGCATTATGACAACACTCAGATAGCCAATTTCGGTATTAAGCCTTTTATTTTGATTTAAAACTTATTTAAGTGTTACAAACTCAAAATATTTGTAAATTTGTAACAGTTAAAGACATTATGGATTTTATATTAAAACTTGTTATATTGGTCTTTTAGAACCGGATAAGGTTTCTTTGATAAAAAAGCTTCACTAGAAGCAACATCAAGAAATCACTTGAAGAAAAATTTTTTGTAACGTTCTAGAATATGATAGAGAAATGATAATCATATATAATTGAACAGCAGCAATTATGGTAGCCATTTTAATTGTGGCACACGTTCCTGCATTTTTTATTTGTTTATAAATTAATTTTTAATGCTGGTCTTATTGAATGGGAATTTCCATCAACTGCATATTTGCTGATGTAGCCACCAGAATTAACATTATATGAAGCATAATATAAATCATTTACCGGTGAACGAGTCCAATATGAACCAGCATATAAAGAAGATGCGTCTTTACTAGACCATGCGCCTGTCGCTCTTGCGTATTCACTTGTCTTAGCAACTCGTTTTTGGGTAGTAACATTTGTCGATTCAAAACCATAAGAAGTATTTAAATAATCTTGATATGACAAAAGGAATATTTTGTCGTTAGTGTTCTCGCTTATATATTGGTTATCAGCAATATCTTGAGATAGGCCACTATTATCAACAAGTGTTGTTAAAATATTGTCTTGGTTAATGGCAAATGCTTTATTTATAAAATCATTATTAAGATAATTTCTAATCGAACTTTCTTTGTAATTATTTGGACTGATGATTTCATTGTTAATCATGCGATTATTATAATTATCAAAATATTGATAAGAGGAAAGAAGAACATCAGACAAAAGGAAATATTCGTTGCTATTATTTTCTAAAATCTTCCATCTAATTGGCTCGCATTTAAAATAATACGTTTTTCCATTTTCAATATTAGTGGAATCATTAAATGTATATGTCTCATTGTTATAAACTGAGGCAGTTACCTTTTCATAAAATTCATTGTTATATAAATACCAATTATTAATTGATGTAGGTTGTAATTGATCAAGTTTGCTGATTATTGATTCATCTTTTACATGGCTTTGTGGATAAATACCATACTCAATATAGCCATTTGTTTTTCTAGGTAAAACGCCTTTAATATCTTCAAGTTTTGCTTCTTCAAATGTTGCGACATATTCTTGATCGACACTGGCAGGTGTTACATTTGGTGACCATCCAGAGAAAACAAATTGTTTTTCGCCTTCGCTTTCTTTGCTTGGTGTTTCTCCATCATATGTTGGGATATCGCCAATTTTTACATATTCATCTACTTCAAGAGTCGTGCCATCATAATTTTTCCAAGTAATGGTAACTGTTTCATCGACATGGATATATGTTGCAACATATGTTGAATCTTTTGTTACCACTTCTATTTCTGGTGTCCAACCGATAAAAATATAATTCGTATCTCCATCAGATTTTGTTGGAGTTTCTCCATTATATATAGGATAAGTATTGAATAAGACATTTTCATCTTTTTCTAAAATAGAACCATCATCATTGCACCACGTAACATTAAAATACTGTTCATCGGAAAGCACAAATTCGATATCAGTTAAATAAAATGGTTTCGTATTAGTGGTGGCGATTTTTAAATTCGTAGTCGCTTCAAATTCTATTTCCGCACTGCTTATGTTATTCGCATCAGTGCTTTCTTTTGAGGCAACAGTAAAATTAGAAGTGGTGATAAGAGCAGTTTTATTGTCACTACCGCCCGTCCAATCAAGTGATGTGGCATCGCCAATTCTAATTTTTCCACTTGTCGATGATGTATAACCACTTATTTTTATTTTTGAAACTGGCTGATTTAAGGTTAATAATAATTCTCCATTTACACTTGTCGTGCCAAATTTTAACATATCGCCTTTAATCCATTTATTGCCACCACTTCCTCCATAGCCACCACCATATATCTTGGTAAAGGATGATATAGAATTAATAATCTTTTCGCCTTTTACAAGTGAAAATGTATTTAATAAAGCTTCGTTTTCCCCATCTTTAAAAGCATATGATGTTGAGCGATCTCCCATATCATATTTAATGGAATATGTTGGATTTAAAATAGCATCTTCTTTATTCTTTGTTAAAACATAAATATGAACATCTTCATTAGGCATAGTAAATGAATACATATTTTCTCCATAAATGGATAAAATATCATCATTAGCTTTTACTGTTTCAATTTCTATTTGTGCATTTAGCAAAG
>JALFFX010000010.1 GCA_022777645.1 Erysipelotrichaceae bacterium | reverse complement strand
AATTATGATATTTTATCTTTAGATAATATAAAAAATATTCAAGAAAAATATCTTTGAGTTCATAATCAAAGCATCCTTTAAATTGGTATAACATCGATTGCATAAATTCATCATATTCATATAAAGACAAGACATCTTTGTTACTTATCTTGAAATGCGAAAATTCTACTTTAAATTTGTTAAAACAATCTCGGCAAATTTTCGTCTCAAAATTAAGCAAACAATGAAACGAATTGTCTTCAATATTTTTAAGGCAGATTTTGCAAATCTTTGTTTTTCTCTTCGATTGTTTTGATCGAACCTTCCATTGCCTCACTAATTTTTGAAGCAAGGAAAATAACTTCGCCATCAGGGGCATAAAATTTCCTCCCAACTCTTCCCGATATTTGAATTAAAGAACCTTCATCATAAAGATCATGGTCTGCTTTAAAAATGATTACTTGTAAATTTGCAATAGTAACACCTCTTTCTAAAACTGCGGTTGTCACTAAATAATCGTATTTTTGTTTTCGGAAATGTTCGATTATCTCGCTTCGCTTAACAGCTTTTGATGAAACAACATTGCCGTTTTTTAAAAATATTGAAATTATTTTGTAAAGTCTATTAGCGATATCAATAGTGGGGGCAAATATTAATACTGGTTTTTTCTCTTTTTTATATTGCTTTAGTTTCTTGATAATAAACATTATTTTTGCAAGAGAATATCTTATTTTTATTTCAGGAACAGGAAGCGGTTTTCGATGAAATCTTGTATTTAAATACAAAACCTCATTATTTCCAGTTGAAAATTGATTGATATTTTCTTCAGTTACTGTTGCACTCATGAGGATAAAATTGCCTTTCACCGATTGATAAAAAAACGTATTTAATAATTCATTATCGCGAAACGGAAAGGCATCGATTTCATCGAGAATTAGCAAATCAAAATAACTTGGATATCGATATAATTGATGGGTCGTTAATACAACAATATCGGCATTGAGTTTATCTGTTAATCCACCGATAACCAATGTAACTGTGTTATTTTTAAATGCTTCTTTTATTCTTACAAATAATTCACTTGCAACATCTCGTCTTGGCAATGCAAAACCAACTGATAATTCTCTTTTCAAAGCATATTCAATTACACCAAAAACTAATTCCGTTTTTCCAGCGCCACACACAGCATTTATAAGAGTGTTATAACCTCTTTTAAAATTAAAAATAACACGGTCAGAAATATGTTGTTGTTCTTTAGATAAAGGATAAGACAAAAATAATTTTGCTTCCCCTTTTGAATAAATAAATTCTTTTGCATGTTCACCAGAAAAAGAAATGCATTTTCGGCAATATTTTTTCCCGTTTATTTCGCCAATATATTTTTCGTCTTTATTATGGCATCTTGGACATTCAAAATTCCCCACATTTATATATAGGCAATTTCGAACATATTTTTTGCAAAAAATTCAAATAATATTCTATTTTTCATTTCTTAACAACATAGTTGTTATTAATAAAAAAGCTGTTAAGTTTTTCTTAACAGCATTTTATAAATTGTTATCTAATTTACTTATTTATTAGTTGATGGTTCGATTTCGTTAACGCGTCTTTCGTGACGGCCACCTTCAAATTCGGTATTTAAGAACAAATCAATTCTTTTAATGATATCTTCAATCTTCATGAATGAAGCACCAAAAGAAACCATATTTGCGTTGTTGTGCATGCGAATTAATTTGGCAACATCATCGTTATAGGCAAGACCGCAACGAACATTTTTAATTTTATTTGCTGCAATCATAATACCTTCGCCAGATGAACAAATCAAAATACCTCTTTCAGCTTCACCACCTGCAACTTTTATCGCAGCAGCGCGACCAAAAATAGGATAGTCACATGATTCTTTAGAATCTGTGCCACAGTCAATGACTTCATGACCAAGTTTAGTAAGATATGCTTTGACTTCTTCTTTAGCGTCAAATCCTGCATGATCAGATGCAATTGAAATTCTCATTAATTATTTTTCTCCTTTATCACATTTTTTATATCGCTTTCGCTAATCTCGCCGAGGCGAATGATGTGAACAGAATCGTCAACAAAAACAATCGTTGAAGGAATGTTACTGACTGATTCTCCTATAATTATAGCATCTAAATCATTACCTAGTGAATCTTTTACCTCATTTGATGTATGGCATGGGTTTTCTCCACTGCGATTCGCAGACGGAACAAGAAGTGGTTTTCCGGTTTCAATTATTAAGTTTTGCACAAATTTATCATCGCTTATTCTAATTCCGACATTTCCTTCTTTTGAAACAACCCAGCGTGGAAGATTTTCTTTTGCTTTCAAAATAATTGTGAATTGTCCAGGCATAAAAGCATCAATAAGTTTTTGTGCTAATTCATTTACATATGCATATTTTTTAATATCATCAAGAGAACCGCACATTAACGTAAATGGTTTTTCAGGTGGTCTTCTTTTAACATTAATTAATCTTTCATATGATTGTTCATTATCAAAAATAACACCTAATCCATAAACGGTTTCAGTTGGAAAGGCAATTAGCCCTCCATTTTGTAAAATCTTGCTCGCTTTTTTATATTGAGATTTTTCTAATATTTCCATAATCTTATCTTCTTTCGATTAGCACTGAAAAAATGCGATCTTTATTGTTTATATCTTTTCTAAAAGTATATGTACACGGGATATTAAGTTCATAAAGCAAATTAATTAATTTTTCTTTCAAGTCATAGCCGATTTCAAAAACAATTAATAATTTATCTTTCATCACTTTTTCATAATTTTTTAAAATATCGCGATAGACATCTAAATTATCTGTCGTTAATAAAGCATTATGCGGTTCATATTTTAAAACCGATTCATCAATTTCCTCTTTATTTAAAATATAAGGAGGATTAGCAATAATAACATCAGCTTTGAGATTATATTTGATAAAAGGTTCAAGAGCGTTCCCTTTTAGCACATAACCAGTCACATTATTTTTGGACAAATTATCAACAGTAACATCGATTGCGTCTTGTGATATATCACTTAAAAACAAATTAACATTTTTCAAGTGCTTCGCTAAAGAAATACCAAGGCATCCGGAGCCACAGCAAACATCAAATAAATCTATTGGTTTATCTTGAAATATTGATTCAATTTTTCTTAATGCATATAACGCTACTTCTTCGCTTTCTTGACGAGGAATTAAGACTCTATTATCAACATTAAATTTATGACCAAAAAACAATGTTTCGCCAATGATATAATCAATTGGTTCTCCCGCTAAAAACCTTGCAAAATCCACATTAAATTTATCTAAATCATTGATTTCTTCATTTCTTTTTAAATAGAAATCTGACATCGATTCAAGATTATTATTTTTAAGCAAAAGAAGGCGGATGTTAATTTCATCCTTATTTGGATTTTCTAATTTATTTTTATTATTTTTATATACTTCAAATAGTGTTGGCATTAATGATTTTCACCAGCCATTTTCATCTCTTGGTCGTAATGGATAAGAGCATCTAAAACTTCGTCGAGTTCTCCTTCCATAACGCGATCTAATTTTTGAATTGTAAAACCGATGCGGTGATCAGTCACGCGGTTTTGTGGATAGTTGTAAGTACGAATCTTTTCGCTTCTTTCACCAGTACCGACTTTAAGTTTTCTTTCGTTACCAAATTTTTCTTCTTGCTCTTCTTGGAGTTTAGCGTAAATTTTCGCTCTTAACATTTGTAAGCAAATTTCACGGTTTTGAATTTGTGATTTTTCTGTTTGGCAAGAAACAATAACTCCTGTTGGAATATGAGTCATTCGCACTGCTGATTCAGTTTTGTTAACGTTTTGTCCGCCAGCGCCTTGGCTACGATATGTATCAACTTGTATGTCTTCCATTTTTAATTCGACATCAATTTCTTCCATTTCTGGCATGACAAGGACAGTTGCTGTTGAGGTATGAATTCTACCACTTGCTTCAGTCTTCGGAACACGTTGGACACGGTGGGCGCCACTTTCGAATTTAAGACGGGAATAAACACCATCTCCTTTAATCATAAATGACACCAAAGAGAAGCCACCTGCTTCGCAGATGTTTTCTTCAATCATTTGAATTTTCCAGCCTTGATGCTCAGCATAACGAACATACATTCTGAATAAATCGCCAGCAAAAATATTTGCTTCATCTCCACCGGCAGCGCCTCTAATCTCAACGATGATATTTTTGTCATCATTTGGATCTTTTGGCAATAAATCAATTTTGATTTCATCAATCAATTGGCTTTGTTCTGCTAAAATTCGTTTATGTTCTTCTTTTCCTAATTCGGCGAGTTCTTGATCTGATTCATTCATCATTAAAGATGCTTCTTCTAAATCAGATTCAAGTTTTAAATATTTATCAAATTTTTCAACAACAGGTTCAATCGATGCGCGTTCCTTAGATAATTCTTTGAATTTTTTCATGTCGGACATGACATCGTCTTTACATAATTCTTCATCTATTTCTTGAAGTCTATTTTTTGTAGCTTCAAGTCTTTTTCTCATTGATTCTTCCATAGCGAAAAGATTTTATCACATTTTTATATCTAAAAAAAGATATGCAAATAGCATAACGATAACCATTTGAAAAACATACCACATATAAAATGGGCAATCAGCAATAATAAATATAGATATAAATCTTTATAATTTAGTAAACACTTAAAGTTATACAAAAAAGACATGATTACTCTTTTATCATTCTTGATAAAATAGTATAATCAAATACGGAAATTATTTATGGCATACAAAGCACTTTATCGTACATATAGACCACAAAATTTTGAAGAAGTTGCTGGTCAAAAACATATCATTCAAACTTTAAAAAACGCTTTAGCAACAAATAAAATTGCCCATGCTTATCTTTTCTGTGGACCAAGAGGAACCGGAAAAACAACAATGGCTAAATTATTTGCCAAAGCGTTAAATTGCGAAGAAGGCATTGGCCATCAATGTGATAAATGTAAAAATTGTCTTGAAATAAAAGAAGGCAGTCATCCTGATGTTATTGAAATTGACGCCGCTAGCAATAATGGGGTCGAACAAGTAAGAAATTTAATCGACAATGTAAATTATTTGCCAATTCATGGTCGCAAAAAAGTATACATTATCGACGAAGTCCATATGATGACTGATAATGCTTTTAATGCATTATTAAAAACTCTTGAGGAACCACCTGAACATGTCGTTTTCATCTTAGCGACAACAGAACCACATGAAATTCTTCCAACTATTCTTTCTCGTTGTCAAAGATATGATTTTACTAAAGTAAGTGATGACGATATTTTTAATCGTGTGAGCGAAATTTTAGAAAGCGAAAATATCAAATACGAAAAAGAAGCGATAAACGCGATTATTTCTTTAGCCGATGGTGGCGTTCGCGATGCTTTATCAATTCTTGATCAAGTATTGGCCTATTCAAGCAACGAATTAAAAGCAAGCGATGTCTTTTCATTGTTTGGATTAACAACTATACAAGAAAAAATCTCTTTTATTAATGCGATTAATGATGGCGATGTCGCTTCATTATTAAATAAAATAGGCACATATTCAGAAGCAGGCGTTGATTTAAAACGTCTTACCGCTGATTTGTTAGATATTTTAAAAGATGTCTTGGTATACAAAAAATGTGATGATGCGACTGTATTAACGTCACTTAATATCGCTCAAGCAAATTCTTTATCACAAAAAATGAGCATCGAGAATCTAAATGAAATGATTATGACTTTCTTAAAAGCTCAAAGTGATTATAAAACTGTTAGTAATATTAAAACCATGTTTGAAGTCATAACTCTTCGCTTATCAACAATGAATGATACCAAAATCGAAGAAAAAGAAGTGCCTGTTCAAAAAGAAGCATCCGTTCAAAAAGAAGAAGCAAAACCAGTTGTCACTATAAGTGAACCAGTAAAAGAAGAAATTGTTGAAACAAACTCGCAAATTGAAGAAAAAGAAGAAACTGCTCCTGATTGGTTGTTCGATGATGAAGAAGATGAAAAAGAAGTAGTCGAGGAAGATAAAAAAGAAGCTGAAAAGAAAATCGAAGTTTCATTTGAAGGTGATAAATATAAATTCGATGATGATATGATTATCAAATTTATGGTTACAGGCGATAAAGAAAGTCGTCTAAAATTGCTAGAAAGATGGGATGAGTTAGGAACTTATCTCAACCATCCAACACTTGGCGATATCGTCGCTCTTGCAAAAGATGGCCGTCCATTTATCGTAACTAAAAATGTCGTCATTCTTGCTTATGACTTTTCCAAATTAGCAGAAAGAGTCAATATTAAAACAAACCAAGCACAAATATGTTCGTTGCTATCAAAAATGATTGGTAGAGAAGTGTTTGTTTATGCATTATCAAGAACTGACGCGATAAGATGTAGCACTTTGTTTAATAATTTAAGACAATTATCAAAATTGCCAAAGGCAAATACCATTAATATTACACTGGAGGATTTAAAACAATGAATATGCAACAAATGTTAGCCCAAGCACAAAAAATGCAAAGGGAGCTTCAAAAAGCTATGAACGAATTAAAAGAAAAAGAATTCGTCATCAATAAAAACGGTATGGTCGTCGTCACCGTTACTGGCAATAAAGAAGTCAAATCAATTGACATCGATAATGATGCAATGGATGTTGATAACAAAGATATGGTTCAAGAATCAATCGTTTTAGCGCTCAACGAAGCATTTGCAAAAATTGATGCTGAAGCTGAAGCAATTAATGAAAGAATTACTGGCAGAGCAGGCGGATTATTTTAATAATGAAACCACTAAAAAGCATTGAACAATTAACAAATAGCTTCTCTCTTCTTCCTGGTGTTGGACATAAGTCAGCTGAGAAAATGGCTTATAGTGTACTTTCCATGAGCGAAGAGCAAGCAAATGAATTTTCACAAGCTATTTTAAGAGTGAAAAGAGAAATTAAACAATGCAAAAAATGTGGCAATTATTGTGAAGGCGATATTTGTGAAATATGCCAAGATGAATCGCGAAACAAACAAAAAATAATTGTTGTATCATCACCAAAAGATATCGAAGCATTCGAAAAGCTCAATGATTTTGATGGTGTTTATCATAGCCTTAATGGTGTTATCTCCGCTATCAAAGGAATTGGAATTGAAGACTTAAATGTTGAATCTTTATTCAAAAGAATAAAACAAGATGATGTTAAAGAAATTATTCTTGCCACCAATTCAACATTAGAAGGGGAAACAACCGCTTTATATTTAGCAAAATTATTAGAAAAATACGATATAGTCGTCTCGCGTCTAGCATATGGATTACCTGTTGGAGCTCATTTAGAATACGCAGACACATTAACACTTTCGAAAGCACTTGAAGGTAGAAAGAAAATTTAGGGGGCAAAATTTATGTTTATTACAATTGAAGGTCCTGAAGGTTCAGGCAAATCAAGCGTCACAAAGAAAGTTGCAGAAAGACTTGAAAAAGAAGGATATGACATTGTTTTTACTCGCGAACCAGGTGGTACAGATATCTCGGAACAAATTCGCAACATCATATTAGATAAAAGCAATACAAAAATGGATCCAATGACCGAAGCAATGCTTTATGCTGCAAGCAGAAGACAACATCTTGTTGAAAAAGTTTGGCCATTATCAAATGCAGGAAAAATTGTAATTTCTGATCGTTATTTAGATTCTTCTCTTGCTTATCAAGGTGGGGCTAGAGGATTAGGTATCGACAATATTTTGCAATTAAATAATTTTGCAACCGAAGGTAGTTTCCCAGATTTAACACTTCTTTTTGATATCGATCCACGCATTGGCTTAAAGCGCATCGCGGCAAACGCAAACAGGGAAGTAAATCGTCTTGATTTAGAAAAAATTGAATTTCATGATTCTGTCCGCAAAACATTTCTTTCATTAGCAAATCGTTTTAAAGATAGATATGTAATCATCGACGCATCAAAACCATTTGATGAAGTTGTTGAAGATACATATATCGCTATTAAAAATAGACTCAAATAATGGATATTAAAAATTATTTAGAAAATTATCAAAAAAATATATTACAAACATTTATTAATGCGATTAATAATAAGCGTATTTCTCACGCTTATCTTTTAAGTGGAGAAAATGGCATGCCTTTAAAAGAAAGCGCCATCTTTTTTGCTAAATCACTTTTATGTGAACATCCAAATCCTCTTGCTTGTTCATCATGTGAAACATGTAGAAAAATTGATGATGGTTCTTATTATGACTTATTAGTGCTTGATGGCGAAGATAGCAAAATCAAAAAAGGTGATATTGATAAAATAGAATCACAATTTGATAAAACGGCTTTAAATAATAAAGGGATTATGGTTTATATCATAAACCTCGTCGAAAATATGATGCCTGCAGCTGTTAATTCATTGCTTAAGTTTTTAGAAGAACCAGGGGAAAATGTTTTTGCATTTTTAACAACTGAAAATGAATCAAAAGTCCTTCCAACAATTTTATCTAGAACACAAATTCTTCATTTTAAAATTGTCAAAAAAGAATTGATAATAAATGACGCGATAAATGAAGGAGTAAATCTAGAAGATGCTTTGATTTTATCAAATTTTTATAGCAACCCTTCTCAAATAAAATTGATAAGTGAATCAAATGATTATATTTTGATCAAAAAGACAATATCAGAACTTTTAGAAGCGCTCGATGAAGGGATGCAAGAAGCAATGTATTTTACTTCCAAAAATATTGATCCTGTTTTTAAGAGTAATAAACAAGTTAAATTATTCTTAAAAATGTTATCAACAATATTTAAAGACATGCTTTCATATAAATTAAAGCAACCTATATTGGTAAAATCATTTGAAAATATTTATACTAATTTAGTTAGTAAATTACCTAATATCGATAAAAATGTCATGTTAATTATGTCGATGATGACAAAGCTTGATTACAACGTTAACACGTCATTATTATTCGATCATTTGATATATTCGATTTGTGAGGAATGTTAGTTATGGCAAATTATTATGCAGGTGTTAAATTTTCTCCGACTGGAAAATCATATTATTTTTCATGCGATGATAATGCATTAAAAATTGGCGACAAAATTGTCGCTGAATCAATTCGTGGAATGCAAGTAGGTGAAATATCAATTGAACCAATCGCAATTTCCGAATATAAAAGCGAATTAGAATTAAAGCCAATTATCCGTCGTGCGAACGATGATGACTTGCTCCTTTACGAAGTAAATAAAAAGAAAAGTGAAGAAGCGATGAAAATCGCCATGATAGAAATCAATAAACTTGAACTTGAAATGCGCCCTATCGATGCTGAATATGCATTAGATGGAAGCAAACTCACGATTGCATATGTCGCAGATGACCGCGTTGACTTCCGTGATTTATTAAAAGTTTTAGCAGCTAAATTCCATTGTCGTATCGAACTTCGTCAAGTTGGATCACGTGATAAAGCTAAAATGGTTGGAGGAATTGGCATATGTGGGCAACCTCTTTGTTGCACTCGCTTTTTAACAACGATGGAAGGTATTTCAATCAATCGTGCGAAAAACCAAATGCTTTCCTTAAATATTCCAAAATTAAGTGGCCACTGCGGCAAACTTATTTGTTGTCTTGTTTATGAAGATGACGCTTATACCGAACTTAAAAAAGATTTTCCGCGCATGAATGAAGCAGTCTATAAGGATAATCAAATTTTCAAGGTCACCGGCATTAACGTTATTTCAAAAACCGTAAAAATTGAAAACGAAGAATTAATTGAAAATATTGAATTATCAGAATATAACAAATTAAAAAAGGTTAAAAATAATGCGAAGTCTTAATTTTGATAAATCAAAACCCCTTCTTTATTTAGTGCCTTCTCCGATTGGTAATTTAGAAGAGATGTCACCACGAGCTTTAACAATCATAAAAGAAGCAGATTTAATCGCCTGCGAAGATACGAGAATGACTGCAAAATTATTGATGTTTTTCAATATTAGAAAACCACTCGTCTCATTACGTGAACATAACGAAGTAAGCGAATCCGAAATCATAATTAAAAGAATATTAAATGGCGAAAAAATAATATATATGTCTGATGCTGGTTATCCATGTATTTCAGATCCAGGCGCAAAACTCGTGCAAATCGCCATCGAAAATGGAGTAAATGTGTCTTGTATAAGTGGACCGAACGCTGCTTTAAACGCTCTTGTGTCGTCAGGAATAGATCCGACCCATTTTTATTTCCATGGGTTTTTAAACGCTAAAGAAAAATTAAAAATTGATGAATTAAAAACACTAGCAAATAAAGAAGAGACTTTAATTTTTTATGAAGCTCCTCACCGCATCAAAAAGACTATTGAAAGCATGTATATGATTTTTGGCGATAGAAAAGCTTGCATCGGAAGAGAAATAACTAAAAAGCATGAAGAATATATTCGTGACACATTAAAAAATCTAAATGAATTAGATGAGAATACACTTATTGGGGAAATGGTCATTGTTGTTGAAGGAAAACCACAAGAAAAAACAATAACAATCACTGACGAAGAAATCAGATCATTAGTAAGTGAATATATCAATGAAGGATTATCGAGTAAAGATGCGATTAAGCGTGTTAGTGAGCAAACAAAAATAAATAAAAATTATGTTTATAAAATTTATCATATAAGCTAATTTTCTTTGCGCTTTATTTTTGTAATTACATATCCAGCAGAGACAATAACACAACTGCCAAATAAAGATATTAAACTAATTATCAAGCCCTCTTTGAATGCTGGGCTAACATAACTCATTTCATATTTAATTGCGCCAGATGGTGCGACAAAACCAGCGAATCCGCCCATGGAATTATATACTTTTAAATTTGTTCTATTTCCGCTTTCGTCAATTGCAACAACTCTCCATCCGTTCTTTCCAGTATAAGCAAGTTGAGTTACTACAAATCGAGGAGACGAATAGTTGGTCGTGAAAGTAAAATCGTTTACATTATATGTAACATCATTAACACCATTTGCAATGGCTTGCTGATAACGAGCGATGCAGTCTTCAAAATATTCATAATATAATTTGGTGGAATTAACATTTGCCATATACGAATCGCCATCACAGCAAACAATGATACGTTTAACTTTTTCTTTAGAATATAAACCGCGCATGCTTCTTCCGCTTGATCTTGATGAATTACGTCCATTATCAAAAGTAATGACTTTGCTATTGCCTTCCTCATCTTCACCAATTAAATACACAGTTGCAGCATAATTGTTACCGCTTGATACACGCACAGGATAATCAAACATAAAATATGTTCCTTCTGCGCCTAACGGAAAGTATGAGCCACTAGCAGGTTCAAAAACAATTTGATAGCGATTTACTGGCGCATCACTTGTATTTGGATCGATTAAACAGTCATCTTTAATATCGCGGTCTGGATTAAGTGGGTCAAAATATTTTCTGTCTTCATTGACAAAAATACCTTTTATTTTTGTGCTTGCTAATTTGGCATTAGTGGTATTAGGTGCGCTTGTATAATATGAGAAAACATCACCGTATTGATATTTTATTTCATTGACATCGTCATTATTTAATATTGCGCCTTTAAAATATGTCTCTTCATTGCGAATTACAAAACCGGAGCCAGAATAATATGGATAAAATGAATTATAATTCGAACCAGCGCATTCGTTTTTATAATATAAAACGTCATAAGATGTCGCTAAATTGATTTGGTATTTATTTTTATAGACGCGATATCCATCATTATCATTTTCATCATCAATTCGTTCATAACCAAGTGGAATATTTGGCGAGAATGTTACTTTTGTTTTTGTGTTGTTTTTTGTATATGTAAATGTTGTGTCGCTTTCTTTTGCAACATAATATTTAACTCCTAAAAATTCATCGAGATTTGAACGCTTTGTAAATGCAGTGCCATTCCAGGCAGTATCATTCATCATTATTTGTGAAAAGCGTAAGAAATCATCGATTTCATTATTGTAGAAAGAATGAAATGTAGACACCCCATTGAAGTTTTCAATCATACCTAAATTGGTATTGCCTTCATAACACATTGAAGCTTGGATTCTAAAATATGAATTATCGTTTTCATTAATATTTCTTATCACTTCTGTCTCGGTTGGAATATTGTTATATCCTCCACCTACAGATGTGCGTATATTTTGAAGTGAATGAATGTTAGCTACCAATGTTCCAACAACACATATTTCTGCAACCAAAAATGAATTGAAGAAAATGTGCAAATATTTCTTTTTCCAAAATCCTGCAAATAAACCTGTTTCAATCGCAGTTAACACTAATTGATAAATGACCAAAATTATCATATCGCCCATCGGCAAGAAATTTTCATGTTCAGCAATATATTTATTTGCTAACAAGAAAGTAGTAACCATCATAATTGAACAAAGAATACCGCTAACGATAATAACAACACGAGGCGTTTCTTTAATCTTATCAAGATTAAGCGCAATATATGTTAATGCTGATATACTAATTACAATTTCCCATCTTCCATAAGCGGTTATAAATGCTCCACACAAGAAATAGAAAAATGGAATAAATAAACAAGATATTAATATTGCAATGGCGATAAAATGAGATACTTTTTTATCTTTAGCGGAATTAAATATTGATACTCCTAATAAAAGCATCATCGGAGTGTATAAGAAAATGGAACTGCCATTATTTTCAAAATATCGATAATGGAGAATGTTTGTAAATCGATTGGACACTGTCGGGAAAAAATATGAACAAAGTGGATATAAAAATCCAAAATCATAAGCTTCATAAGAGCTGCCATAATTAACAATATTAGCATTCCAACAAGTAAAGAATATTTTAAAAAAGGTTGAATAATCTTGATCGCGTAATGCATTAGATAATGAATTCAAATAATTCGCATTGTCTGCGCGATTAATATTAAAGCTTGCAATCAAAGCCGGATAAACGCAAAACATGCTTAAACCAATGCCAAATAAAAAGCCAAAGAAGCCGTAAACAAATACAAGCAAATTCTCTTTTGCATTTCTTGTTTTTAATGTTTGGAAAAATCTAAATCCAGCATAACAAACTGCAAAAATGCCAATCGAGAGCAAAAAGAAATAATTGCTAATAGATAACAAGAAAAATCCTAATATAACAAAGAACGGTTTTCTTTCTTTTAATATTTTTTCAATACCAAAAAGGATGAGAGGGAAAAATGTTAACACTTCATAAAATGGGTTAAACCATAAATAATATGCCATCCAACCAGTAAACGCATAAGCAATAGAAACAAATCGAGCGTTTCTTTCCGAAACACCTAAATATTTTAAATATAATCTAAACAATAATCCTCCAACAGTAAGCCTTGCGATTGATATAAGCGCCATCGCCTGTGGAATCATATTACGAGGGAAAAATAAAATCGGGAATGTAAAAGGAGAAAATAAGCCGTAATAAGTATTCGATGCAATATTGTCTGCCCCTAAAAATGTATTTGAATCATACATTGGAAAATGACCGGTTTTAAAAAATGTCCACCAGTCATCATAAAAGTTGTAATAAAGTTGATATGCTTGTTGCGAAAAATCACCACTATAAGGGGTGGTGAATTGTTGAGTAATAAGAGCAAAACCAAAAAATAAGAATCCGACTCCGATTAAAGATAAAGTGAAATAGAAAAGATTGTGAATGTCTTTTAAAAAAGAGAATTTTTCACATATTTTGTCTTTTAATCTTAGAGTAGAATTGTATTCGCTCAACATATAAAAAATTTACTTTGTATATTTTTTAATTATTTCCTTCTAATGAATTTTTAAGACCAACAACATCACTTACTGGTAAGGCAAACGCAATACCTTGTCCATCGCTAGCAAGGCCTGCACTTTTATAAATAGCAGATAAAATTTTGTCACTTAACTTTTTGGTGACAAGAATTAATATCATTTCTTTGTTAGGGGTAATGACAATACCATATTTTTCTTCCATTGCTTTTGTTCCAGTTCCACGGGCGTGGATAATCGTACCACCTTTTGCCCCTTCTTCACGAGCAGCATCCATGACAATTTCTGAAAAACCAGTGTTAACAATTGCGATGATTAAATTGAATTGCTCCATCTATTTTGCCTCCCTAACTGTATCTGCTAAAAATTGATATACTTTGACTCCAATAATTGAATCTAGTTCGATTGAAAAAGATATTCCGGCATTTCGTTTGCTCGAGATAAAAAAGACTTCAAGAAGAGATTTTAATTCTTCAACTTTGTCTTTTCTTACGAAAGAAATGACAACATCTTTTTCGTTGTCTTCAATACCTAAAATATTTCTTATTTCTTTTCTTGCTGTTCCTTCACCTGTTAAAACAAATTGCCCGGAAACATCACATTTTTGAAAAATCTTTAAAACTGGGGCTGAAAGACCACGCGAAACAATGCTAATAAAAAGCATTAATTTTTCATCAGATGTAGTTGATAATTGTTTTTTCGCCTTTCTTTTTAGCACCTTTTTTTCTCCTTAATTAAAATGAATGATTTGAGCATCTTCATCACTATAAACATAAGCGCGCATAATTTTTAAAGCACGATTTGTTTCGATTGTCTGGAACACACCTAATATTTGAATAGCAAGAATTGGCATCAATGCGATTAAAGCAACGACACCAAAGCCATATTCATAAACGCTTTCGGTACCGTGTCGCGAAATAGTTAAACCAATAATAAGTGGAAGAACAAAAGATGTCGCCATCGGACCAGAGGCTGTACCACCACTATCAAAAGCCATGGCAACAAAAATATTTGGACATATAAATGTCAATAACATACTAATCGCATAGCCTGGAATGACAATATATAAAATATTGATTTTGAAAATTGCTTTTATCGCGGCTAGAGCAATCGCAAAGCCAACGCCAAGCGATAGCGAAATTAATAAAACGATCTTTTTAATTCTGCCATCAGATATTTCTTGAATTTGTTTTGTTAAAACATGAACTGCCGGCTCGCAAAGAATAGTCACAAGACCAATTGCAAAGCAAACAATAATAATAACATTATCATTTTGAGAAGCTAGATTGTTACCAACTATACTACCAATTGGACTCATTGCAGCGCTTGTTGCACATAAGAAAAGAGATAAACCGACATAAGTAAATAAAAATCCGATTAATAATTTCATTAAACTATGTTTCGGAAGTTTTAAATACAAATAATTGTAAGTAAAGAAAATGACAATAATAGGAAGAAGTGCGATTAAAACTTCAATTAAGGAACCAGTGCCACTTTGTGATGGAATAAGGGCATCAAGAAAACGCATAGCAATATTCATATCACTTACTGGAGTGACACTATATTCTGGAATAGAAGCTTGGAATAAAATCAATAAAGCTGTTGAAATAATTGGACCAATTGAAGCCATGCCAACAAGACCAAAGGAATCATCCGTTGCATTTTTGCCGCCTCTAACTGCAGCAACTCCCGCACCTAAAGCAAGAATAAATGGAACGGTAGCAGATCCTGTTGTTACTCCACCTGCGTCAAATATAAAAGGCAATAATTTGCGGCGCGAATCATCTAAGGCAATAATGCCAATAAGCATGAATGTTAAACAATAAAACATGGCGTACCAAAATTTTAATGATTGATGTTTGATAATTCGCATTACACCGATGACAACAAAAATGCCAACACCGATTGCGATTCCTCCAACGAGGACAAAAGCGTTTAAAAATTCATTGCCAGAGATAATTGTCACTTGCTTTGAGACGATTAAAATTGATGGTTCTGCACATGTAATCAATAGTCCTAAAGCAAATGAAAATAAGATGACAATAAAAATATTTTTCTGTTTGGAAAGTGATGAACCCATATATTCACCAACTTTACTTAATGATGAAGATGCTCCAATTTGGAAAAGGGCTAATCCTAAAATTAAAACAACCATTCCAATGAGCAATAAGATAATATTTGACGAATCATGAGTTGTGATTTTTGCAAGGTTAGTAAAATGCAAAATCAAAACAATTGCAATCATTGGCACAATTGAAAGAGAAGACGATAATAATGCGTTTAGATATCTATTTTTCATCGTCTCATTTTGCCTTTCTTCGGACCAAATTCACTTTTTGGTGTGGGTTTTACAAAGATTTTTTCAAATTCAGGAGGGATTGGCGCTCCAAATTTCATAACTTTGTGCGTAAAAGGATGAACGATACTTAATTCATAACAATGGAGGCCTAATCTATTAATTGGGTTAGCTGGTTCGCCATATTTATCATCACCAATAACATGATGGTTGCGATAGCCAAGTTGAACACGAATTTGATTTTTTCGACCAGAAAATATTTCAACGTCAAGAAGTGAATATGTTTTATTTGATCTAATAACTTTATATGATGTCACACACTTTTTGGCATCCTTACTGCTCTTAGAAACATACATCAAATTGAGTGAATTTTCTTTTAAATAATCAGTGAATGTATCGCTTGGTTTTTCCATTTCACCTTCAACTACGGCGTAATATTTTCTTGTTTTGACAATTTCTTGCCAATTGCTTTGCAATGCTTCTTTAATCTTGGCGTTTTTTGCAAACATCAAAACACCCGATGTATCTTCATCAAGACGATGAACAACAAATATGCGGTTATGTCTATCGCTTTGTTGAACATAATCATTAACCATGCGATAAGCAGTTCTTCCTTTTTCGGTATCGCTTGCGATTGATAATAAACCGCTTGGCTTATTTATAACAATAATCTCATCATTTTCAAAAATGATTGGAAGTTTTGCTCTTTCTTTTTTGGCAATTCTTCTTTTAGAGACGATGACTGTATCTTCTTTAGCAAGTTTTAAGTTGAATTGGCTTACTGGTGCACCATCGACAGAAACTTGATGATTTGATAAAAGCGATTTGACATTATTGCGAGATAAGTGCGGATATTTTGCAAGCAAAAAAGGAAGAAGTTCACATTCTTCATGGACCTTAAATTCTTTTATGGAATTTGGGTCAACTTTTCCTTTTCTAATATCTTTTTTCTTATCGTTTTTATTCATCTTCTTTGCTGTAATGGACTAAATCCATATACATTTCTGGGCGGCGATCACGGAATACGCCCCAAGAAACTCTTTCCTTATTTATTTCATCTAAATCGAATTCATAAAGAGCATAGCCTTCTTCATCTCTAGATAAAGATTTAACAACTTCACCATGACTATCAGCAATAAATGAATAGCCTTGAAAAGTCATTGAAGAATTTTTAGCTTTTTCAACTCCGATGCGGTTAGACGCTAAAACGGGGATGATGTTTGCAGCAGCGTGTCCACACATTGTATTTCGCCAATGTGGCATTGAATCGCGAACTAAAACTGGTTCGCTTCCAATCGCAGTTGGGAACAATAATAATTCAGCACCTTTAAGCGTTAAAATACGAGCAGTTTCTGGAAACCATTGATCCCAGCAAATGCCAATACCGATTTTTCCAAATTTTGTTTTGAATACCTTAAAAGGTGTATCTCCTGGGGAAAAATAGAATTTTTCTTCATAACATTCTCCAGTTGGAATATGGGTCTTACGATATAAACCAAGATCTGTTCCGTCTGCATCAATGACCACAATAGAATTAAAATAATTCACACCGCTTTTTTCAAAAAATGAAATTGGTAAAACAACATTGTATTTTTTAGCAACTTCTTTGAAAGTGGAAATAAGTTTTGATGTCTTTCTTTCTTGGGCTAAAGAGAACTTATCATAGTCTTCAACTTGGCAAAAATATAATGAGGAAAAAAGTTCTTGCAATAAGACTATATTCGCGCCTTCTTTAACGCATTTTTCCACCATAGAGATGGCTTTATTGACATTTTCTTCATAAGAAGAAGTGCAAGCAAATTGGGTAATTGCAACTTTAGTTTTCATATTTTTTATTTAACTCCTCGTCATAAGGTATTTGCATTGTTATGCAGTGAATATTCCCGCCACCAAGCAATATCTCTTTGCTGTTGATTTGAATAATTTCTTTATCTGGATAAAGTTTCATAAATTGTTTTTTGGCAAGGATATCTTCTTCAACTCCAAAAGCTGGTAAGATAACAAATTTTTCGCCTTGATAAAAATTGATATACGAGGCGGCAAGACGACTTCCTACTGGACGAGGTTTTGCATCATATCGACCCTTTCTGATTCCTTTTGTTTCTTCTTTAGTTGAATACATTGGTTTTGGCAATTTGACTTTAACAATTTGAAGTTTTCTGCCAGCTGCATCAGTCGCGTTTTTCAAAGTTTTATAAGCTTTAGAAGAGAATTCATATTGAGGATCGTTTTTATCATCACTCCAGCCTAAGGCAACAACGCCAGGTCTAATAAAGCAAGCGATATTGTCGACATGTTCATTTGTTTCATCTTCATAAATTCCGTTATCAAGCCAAATGACTTTATTAACACCTAAATTTGTTTTTAATATTTCTTCAATTTCACTTTGACTTAAATGAGGATTACGACCTTTGCTAAGCAAACATGCCTTGGTGACTAAACAAGTCTTTTCACCATCGACATGAATTGATCCACCTTCAAGAACAAAATCGTCGAGATAATATCTTTCTTTTTCAAATAATTTGCACAATCTACCGCACAACAAATCATCATCTTTATAATTTTTATAAAGACCATCGACTTCTCCACCCCAAGCATTGAAGCGGAAATCGACAATGCGCATTTTATTTTTGTTTTTAACGCAAATTGGACCAGTATCTCTTGCCCAAGCATCATCGTATTTGATTTTGATTGGAATAATATTTGGTTTACCTTCATATTCTTCAATGACTGAATCATAAATTCGAGGATGAATACCAACAAATACTTTTTCGTATTTAGCAATTGCAAAAATAACTTCTTTATAATTTTTTTGCGCTGGTTTTGCGTTATCTCTCCAAGTATCTTTTCTAAATGGTAAAAGAATTAATGTTCCAGTATGTTTTTCACCTTCAAAAGGCATTTCATATCCATCGCTTCTTGGATTAGAAAGACGTTTGGTTGAATAATCTTCCAATTTGTTTTTGTAAACGCTATATCTGCTCCAATGTTCAACATCAATAATATTGATATTATCCGCGCCATAATCGCTTAAAATTGTAACGTTATCTTTTTTATAAGCTTTAATGCGTTCCACCAATTCGCTTGTAAACACTTCGCCAGGAACAATTAATGGAATTCCAGGTGGATAAATCATAATTGATTCTTTAGAAATGCAATTGACTGCTTCATCAAGTTTCACTTTCTTGCCAGGCGCGTGGAATGCAGCACGTGGACGAATAATTTGAAATGGGAAATCAATTCCAAAATTGTGTTTTGGATATGTATTGTTCTTGTTGTAGTGTTTCTTTGAAACATCTTTTAAAGCATTGATTAATCTAATCATTTGTTTTTTATCATTGCCAATTGCTAAAACACCCATAACAACATAGGTTTCAGCAAGTTCCATTTGGATTTGATAATCTTTTTTAAGAAGTTGATATAATTCAAAACCATTGATATCAAGATTTTCTAATTTGATAACAAGCTTTGTATCATCATAGTCATATGAACCACGAGCAAGGAAATGTTCTCGATCACAAGTCTTGAATCCTTTGATTTTAGAAATACGTTCACGAGCAAAACGCGATAATTCATGAACTCTATCCATATTCTTTTGGCCATATTTATAAACATAGGCACGGGCCGCATCAAGAGAAGCGAGTAAAATTGATGATGGAGATGTTGTATTTAAAATATTTAGACTTTTTTGAACGATTTCTTTTTCAATGATTTTTGATTTCAAAAGAAGGACAGATGATTGAGTCAATGAACCGCCAGTTTTATGGAACGAAACAGAAGCTATATCAGCCCCTGCATCCATTGCTGAAACAGGACCAGTTTTATCAAAATAATAATGAGCACCATGTGCTTCATCCACCAGTACGGCCATCCCCATTGCGTGAGCTTCTTTAACAATTGTTTTTAAATCGTTAACACTACCAAAATATGTTGGATTGATGACAAAAACAGCTTTAGCAGATGGGTATTTTTGCATCGTTTTAATATAATCTTCAACGCTTGGTTGATTGGCGATTTCCAAATCGGCATCAAGTTTTGGAGCAACATAAACTGGGCTTGCCCCTGATAAAATCAAAGCAGAAATAATAGATTTATGAACATTTCGTGGCAAAATGATGCGGTCATTTGCTTTACACGCTGACATAATCATTGCCAAAATGCCGCTTGAAGTGCCATTGATTAAGAAAAAGCATTCATCCGCGTGAGTGAATTCTGCCATTAATTTTTGAGCTTGGTCAATAACGCCGCGCGGATTGGCAAGATTGTCCATTCCGATTGGAGCATTTACGTCTGTGCGAAACACTTGTTCGCCTAAAAAATCTTTTAGTTTATTTTTGACATTTCCCATGTGATGTCCTGGAACATCAAGTGGTAATACATCGCCGCTTACATATTTTTTCAGAGCGGACAAATATGGTGTTGAATTTTGTGATAGTTTCTTCATGACACTAATTATATTTTAGTTTGTAAAACTAATCAACATTAGCCCACTTCATAAAGAAATTAATCATCGCCTCATTACATCGTTTTCCTTCACCATCGAAATTAAAATGGTTGTATATATGTCCGTATTTTTTATCACTTGATCGACAATAATCAAACATGAAATCGTATTGATTTGCAATCATATCTCTTTTTAATAAAAGAGATTGCGATAAAAATTGGTCTTTATAAGAACTAGAATTAAATAACGGATCTAATTTTATATTTTTTCTAATGTAATATGAAGGTGACGTTTTTAACATGAATTCCTCATCTATACATCGTTTCGAAAATACTTTTTTAAGTCCTCTTTTGCTTAAAAATTTCTCAGCATATTTATATAGAGATTTCATATCATACATTGTTGAATTTAGACACACTCCACGAATCTTGATAGGTGGCAAATTTTTAATGTTGAAATATCTACGCGCTTCTTCATCGTGAAATAATATGTCTAAAAGAAAAACAAGATGTCCCCCAGCAGAGTCACCAACTAAAAATAATTTATCAAAATTTAATTTATGAAAATGACGATTATCATATGCATAAGTTAAGGCATCAACAATGTCTTGAAGCTGTTCAATAATTGAGACATCGTAATCGTTATCAATTAATCGATAATTAGCAGAGATAATAGTAAAACCTTTATCAGCGAAATATGAATGAAAAATACTGTTATATTTTTTATCGCCATAAACATATCCGCCACCATGAACAGAAAATAATAAAATGCCATTTTCATGATTCAAAACTGGGGCAATAATATCAAGCTTATGAAAACTCGAATCGCTTGTTTTATACGTTAAATCTTTTATCAAGGAAAAATTGCCAAAAGTGCGATGATTTTTCAGATATTTTTCATCGCCTTTTTTGACAAAATGAAGAATTAAATTTAATGGTATTTTAATAGACATTTTTAAAATATATAAAAAAGTGGCAAAGCCACTCTTTTATTTGGATATAGAATTGATGAATTCAGTTTCAACTGCAACATCAAGACGAGGGAACAATGGATCTTGTTTAGTAACCTTAAGCCCTGCAAATGGGCAGAATGTGTGATTAACATCATATCCTCTTAAGTTTTCACTCACCCCAAATTGAGCGTAAACTTTATCAATTGTTTCGACTAAAACAGGTGATAATAATTTGCTTGAAACAATGATTGAATTTACCAATATTGCCATAACATTTTTTAAAGCAGATATATTGCCTTCTTTTGATAATACCCATGGCTTGCTATCTTCAATATATTTGTTTGCGGCGTTTAATAGTTCACCAACAGATGTTAAAGCTTCACTAATCTTTAAATCATCCATATAGTTCTCATATGTTGCAATTGTTTGTTCGGTCAAGTCGCGAAGTGATTTATCGAATTCATTTAATTCGCCAATTTCTGGAACAACACCGTCAAAATATTTGATAATCATTGAAACTGTGCGATTGATCAAATTGCCATATGTATTGGCTAAATCAACATTGATACGGGAGGCAAATAATTCAGGAGTAAATCTACCATCGCTTCCGAACGCAAATTCACGAGCTAAAAACCAACGAACTGCATCAACACCATAGCGATCAATTAATGGAAGCGGAGAAACAACATTGCCACGAGACTTGCTCATCTTTTCACCATTTAAATCTAATAAGCCATGAACAAAGACTCGATCTGGCAATCTAAGGGAAAGTCCTTTCAAAAACATTGGCCAATAAATGACGTGGAAACGAGAAATATCAGCACCGACAACATGAACAATTTCTGTGTCTTCATCTTGCCAGAATTTTTTAAATTTTTCTTCGTTTTCTGAACCATATCCTAAAGCGGTAATGTAATTTGATAAAGCATCCATCCAGACATATATGACATGTTTTGGATTTTCTTTAATTTGGATGCCCCAATCAAAAGATGTACGAGAAACACATAAATCTGAAAGGCCTGGTTTGATGAAAGTATTCATCATCTCATTTTTCCTATTTATAGGTAAAATGAACTTTTCGTGTTCATCCATGTATTTTAATAAGTCAGGTAAATATTTTTGAGTTTTGAAAAAATATGCTTCTTCGCTGGCGCGATGGACTTCACGATGGCAATCTGGGCAAAGATGTTCTTCTCCAACTTGAGTATCAGTCCAGAAAGATTCACATGGTGTGCAATACCATCCTTCATATTGCCCTAGATAGATATCACCGTTGTTAAAAAGTTTTGTAAAAATCTTTTGTACTACTTTTGTATGACGTTCTTCGGTTGTGCGAATAAAATCGTCGTTGCTAATGCGCATTGCTTTCCATAATTGTTTAAATTTATTAGCAATATCATCAACATATTGTTGAGGTGTTACACCTGCTTCGGTTGCTTTCTTTTGAATTTTTTCACCATGCTCATCAGTGCCGGTTAAAAAATATGTTTCGACACCTCTCATACGTTTATAACGCGCTAAAATGTCGCACATTGTTGTGCAATACGCATGACCAATATGAGCTTCTGCGCTTGGATAATAAATTGGGGTTGTAATGTAGAACTTGTTTTTCATATGAGGTACTCCTTGTTCTAGAAATAGTGGGATTACATTCCACAAATTTGTTTAGTTGTTGAATTAGTTGATCCCCAGATTTTACATGCATATTCTGGATGATCGATAAATGGATTTCGGTTTCCTTGTCCTCTAGTTTCAATACCGATAATTTGGTTTCTATTTTGTTCAACGCGAAGTGCTAAAGCAGCATCTTTTGATCTATTTGGAGCATATTGGAGATTCCATTTTAATAAATCAGACAATTTACCCATTTGGTTAGAGCCACCTTTTGTAGCGTCGATAATATTTAAGTTAGTATCCGCAATCGCACAATAAAAGATAATTCTTGCAGCAACTCCGCGATAATTAGCATCATATTGTCCTGGATCATATGCACCACTTGCGGCGTAATATGAATTTCCGCGGCCTGAATTGATGCTGACGCTTGTTGGACGAGTCATATGCGCATCACCTTCAACTGAGCTGCCACCTAATGAATTTGGCCAAACGTGTTCACGATTCCATGTGGCTTGACTGTCCCAATAATTATTGACTAATGCATTATCATAAAAGCCAATCATCTTTCCTTCTGGTGTTGTACCATTCCAATCGATTTCACTATACTTGTAAAAATCTTTGAAACCACCATAGGTAATCATTCTTTTTCTTTTTTGGGTGTTGAGGGTGTTAAGTGCTGAACGAAGATTTGATCCAGTTAATGAACTATCAATCGAATCATAATAGTCGCCTTTATATGTCTTTGAATCTTCAAAATAAAGGCCTGGTTCAACAGATTCTTCTGGTGTTGTTGTTGAGCCACTTCCTCCTTCACCAGAATTACATCCTGCAAGCATTGTTGCCAAACTTAATAAAACAAAAATAGACTTAAAACTTTTTTTCATACCGAAAATCCCCTATAAATAAGGATAATATATTTTTAATATATTTTCAATATGACTATTAACGCCAAATGCTATCGACAAATTGAGGGAAATCAACAAATGGGTTACGGTTCTTTTGAAGTTTAAATGCTTCGGCGTTTTTCACTCTTTCATATTCTGAGACAGGATCTTGATCGTGCCATTTCAAAAAGAGGTTTAAGGCGTAATCTGTTAAGCCACAGTTTTTAGATAACGAACCAGAAAAAATAACACTGCCATCTCCACTTGTCCAGTTTTCAGAATTATTCCATCTTGCTAATGCATAAAAATAAATACGCGCAAAATCGCCTTTCCATTCATCGTTTGGTTCAAATACTTTTCCACTATAGCCAGAAATAGATGACTCTCCAAGCAAACAATAATTGTTTTTTGAGGCATATTCGACGGTTTTGACCTCACCAAACGGATAAGCACTTCGACGGTTATTAACATAACCATCTGTAGGAACAACAATATATACGTCACAACCTTGGTTGGTTTTTGCACCACCCCACCAAGATTTTGGAATCGAATGTTCGCGATTGAAACAATCGCCTTCAGCTTTATAACTACCACATGTTTTCATTGAACTAGCTGACCATGAAGTTACATTAGAATAATAGTCGTTAATGTAACCTTTTTCGTTTAAATCTGTTTTGGTATAAGCACTATATAATCCATCATAACCAAGAGATTTATATCCGCTTGCGGTAATCTTGCGAAGATTTTGAAGTAGTGTTTGCTTAGTTCCGGTTGCAGATTTGTAATATCCATCATAAGCTTCATAATCAATTTCTCCACCTGTGGATGAAGAAGTTGAACTACTTGTTGAACTCGCTGAAGATTCACTTGTCGATATC
>JALFFX010000005.1 GCA_022777645.1 Erysipelotrichaceae bacterium | reverse complement strand
ATTTCCTATATCTAATTTCTCTTTCTAAATCTAATAGTTCATCAATAGATAAAGATTCGACGAAATCACGAAAATTAGTTTCTTGCAACATAAAAAGACACCTATATGTTGAAGTAGCTACCGAACAGGTGTCGTCAAACAAAGATTCAGTAACTACTTCAACATCCTTTGTTTGACAAAACCATTATATCACAAGATTTAATTACCAACTTTTTTCTTTACTGCTAGATTAATTTTATATGTATTCTTTTAATATAATTCGATGTCAAGATATATCACTCTTTCCACAATCAATTCGTGTACTTGTTTTTGTTATATTGGTATACCCTAATATACTGTTTTATTTATTTTTGGCACACATTCCTTCCGTTTTTATTGCGGTAATTAATATTTGCAAAGCGATTAAAAAATGTTTCACAATTATATTAAAAAGTGGATAGTTTTTACCAATATCCACTTTTACATAAACACTATAATATAGTTCTTAGAAATTAATTTTATAGAATGCTACGCCACCAGGATAGATTTCGACATTCTTAAATCCGTTTTGCATAAGAATACGCGCTGCTGTATATGCTCTTACACCAATCGCGCAGAAAACAATGATTCTATCTTCTTTATTAAGTTCAGATAGTCTATCTCTAAGTTCTCCTAAAGGAATATTCTTCGCCTTTGGAATTGCATACATTAACACTTCTTTTGGTTCTCTAACATCTAATAAGAAAGCATTAGGATCTTTATTTACGACATCATAAGGTGCTTGTTTAACTAAACCGGTAAGAATATTTTCAGCGACAAATCCTGCCATATTAACTGGATCTTTTGCTGATGAATATGGAGGAGCGTAGGCTAATTCTAAATCTTTCAAGTTTCTTGCTTTAGCGCCTAGTCTCATCGCTACTCCAATGGTGTCGATTCGTTTATCTACACCATCAATACCTACTATTTGAGCACCTAATATCTTTTCATTTTTTAGTGAGAAAATTAATTTGATAAACATTGGAGTGGCTCCTGGATAATATCCAGCATGTGAGTTTTGTCTAATGATTAAACTCTCATAATCCACGCCTTTTTTCATATTATTTTTAATAAGCGTCTTTTCATTAACACCAGTTGAAGCGACAGTTAAATCAAAGACTTTAGCGATAGATGAACCTTGAGTTCCTTTGTAAGTTGAATTTCTTCCTACTAAAACATCAGCGAGAATTCTTCCTTGTTTATTCGCGGGTCCTGCAAGTGGCACCATCGCGCGACCTTTAAAGACAAAATCTTCTACTTCAATAACATCACCTACTGCATAAATTGATGGATCTTCTGTTCTCATATGGTCATCAACGATAATCCCACCGCGTTCATTGAGCTTTAAACCTGCTTCTTTTGCAAGTTTGCTATTAGGTCTAACGCCAATTGCTAATATCACTAAATCGACATTAACTTTTTTGCCACTTTTGAGTTCGATTTTGATTTTGTTATCTTCTTCTATAAAAGAGTTAACACCGTCATTGAGAATTAGGTTTACACCATGACTTTTAATATTTTGATGTAGGATTTGCGCCATTTCATAATCAAGTGGTGCCATCACTTGGTTAAGAGCTTCAATTAATGTAACTTCTTTACCAGCGTGTATTAAATTATCGGCCATTTCTAGTCCGATAAAACCACCACCGATAACAGCGATATGATTAACGCCTTCCTTTTGCATCAAATGTTTTATTTCATCAGTATCAGGGACTGTCCATACAGTGTGGATCTTATCACTATCAATACCAGGAATTGCAGGTCTTAATGGTGATGAACCAGTTGCGATGACTAAATCATCATATGATTCTTCATATGTTTCATTTTTATTTAAGTCTTTGACCAAAACTGTTTTCTTTTCTCTATTAATATTGATTACTTCGTTTTTAGTTCTAACTTCAATTCGAAAACGGCTCCACATCATCTCTGGAGTCATCAATAACAATGCACCTCTATTTTGAATGACATCTCCAATATGATACGGAAGTCCACAGTTTGCGTATGAGATGTATTCACCACGTTCTAAAATAATGATTTTTCTTTTATTATCAAGTCGACGTAATCTTGCTGCACAGCTCGCACCAGCTGCAACACCACCAATAATGACAGTTTTTCTTGCTTGGCTCATATTGTTTAATCTCCAAAATAGTATCCTTATATTTATATTAGCAAGATTAATTATTATTTTTAAATAATATGCTCAAACGGTTTCTTATTATTGCTATTGAACCATTCATCCAAGAATGCATCTTTTTTCTTCTTAAATACTCCATTACGATGATATTGCGATTACATAGAATCACAAAATTCCTCATAATTTAAGAATAAAAATCACAAAATTCTGTATATAAATTAGGTGGAAAATCACAAAATCCAAAAAAGTTATGTTTGAATTAAAAAGAATAGTTTTGTAGGAAATATCGTAGATAAATGTTGGTTTTCTAGGACACTATTCCAAGAACGTTTGATAAATAGAAAGCGTCCTTAAGCACAAATTTATTTTTATATGGAGAAATTGATAGCCTAGCTAAAAATGCATCGAAAAAGAATCTATCATAAACAATATTTTGAGATATTCCTAACTTATTAGAAAGATTATTCGCTCTTGCTTTTAGTGATTCTTTATTAATATGCATTTGCCACTATCTCAATTACTTCATATACTTTCTTTTCGATACCTAGTTCTCTAGCATATTCAAAAAGCTTAGTTTGTTTGTTGGTGGTTCTAACATAAAACTTAATTGCCTTAATAAATGTTTCCACATCATATTTATCGCGATATTTAATAACATCGCATATCGTTCTTTCTTCGTCATAAGTTTTAACAATATTACCAAACATCGTTTTGACTTCTTTAATACCTAGTTCATAAACTTTTTTGTTTGATAGTTTATGAATAATAAGCAAATCGATTTTGTTCCTAGAAGGATGATAATTTTGTGGTGAACTTACTTCTATGTCAGTTGGTATTTTATCAGTAAGCCCAAGTAGATAAAGAGCACTTAGTCCTGAAAAGATATATTTAGGATATCTTCTTTGAATGATGTAATAATTATCGATAATATAATTATCATCGGCGTAAAAGCCGGGAGCAATCTTACTAAGGTTGTTCCTTTTAACAAAATCAGAAAGAAACCATGATGATATATTAGCGTTATTAACATCTTCACGAGTGATATATCCACCATTGGCTTTAAAGATTTTTTCAAGTAGAGAATAATTAGTACTTTCTTCCATTTGCACCTTATTTTACATTTTTTAATGTGCGTTTGCAAGAGATAATATTAGAGTTTACTTTGTTGGAATTTTGAAATAATTTGCGCATATCTTGTCCTTACTACTTTAGGCCAAGTTTTTTTGTCCGCACTACAAATTGGTAAAAATTATATTGCTTTATCATTTAAATAATTCAGTTTTGATAATTAAAAGTTTTATCACTTAATATCCTATAAGGATGGTCTCTAAATGCGGCGATGATGTTTCTTTGATCAACTTCATAATATGATACTAGGACTTTTTTATATTCTTTAACTTATTCTGCTGGCACCACAATTAACCTAATGCGTGTGAAACATTTTTAATATTTTTGCTACACACTAGTTAAATGGTCATTAAGAGAACATGATTTTGCTTTGTTTTTCTTCTAAGTGATAACATACTGCCATTACCTGTTCTTCTTGATTTTAACGATTCTACTAGTTCCAGTGTGTCAGCTTTTATCTTCTTTACCATCAACTAATATTTTATCGGCGACGCTTCCTAATAAGAATAAATTGTCCAAAAGAATTACTTTTATCCACTTCTGCTTTAGCAGAAATCCAAATAAAAAATATAAAATCCCATTTTTGGCACTAATTAAATCCCATTTTTGGCATAAATTAAATCCCATTTTTGGCACTAATTAAATCCCAGAAATGGAAAAGAACAAATCCAAAATTATAATATTTCAAGTAAGGTCCTCATAGATTTTTTCTGTTTTTGGAAAAATTCCAAGCAACTTTATACATTAAAATTGAAAAAAATAACGCATCGCTAAAAATAAGAAGATATGTTGCTTTTATCAAGAATTAATATATTTTTTTACTTAATTGTCGAGAAGAACTAAAAAAAGACCCACCAGTTCGGTAGATCTATTGATTTTTTTGCGTTAGAAAATTACATTATTTAAATTTAGATAAACTGCAGGTGATGTACCGCACTTGGTACATCTCCTTAGATTTTAAAGAATCGAAATATCAAGGTAATCAACGAAGATTGATTCTGTTGTTGATATGACTTTAAATTCAATTTCAAGTGTTCCAGCAGTTACATCATAGGTTCCGAAATCACCATCTCTAACAAGCCATGTAGTTGAAGAAGCAACATATGTTGCATCTCCATTAATTGAAACTTCTTCACCATTGATAAACAATTTAAATATATTTTTAAGATCAACGGCTGTATTAGTGCTTGTTGGGGAACCCGCTAAATTGAGGCTAATAGATGTATCTGTACTAACTTTACATGTGTATTTTAAGTAACCGCCTGCATTAAAGTTTTTAACGAATGCTTGGTTAGAGTAATTACTTGCAACTCCACTATTTGCATAGCCAGGGTGCAAGCTTTGATTTCCAGCCTTAGTAGCACCCGATATTTCCATATTTTCAGCTTCAATTTTTGTTGTGGCTGTTAATTCAGGAAGTACTGGTTCATCAGGTGCTTCTATATATTCAGTATTATGTGAAATACCTTCACCAGTAAGCATCATCTTATCATAAAAAGGAGAGGCGGTTGTCTTACCTTCATCTGCATTTACATAAGGTGAAGCTTTGAATGTAAATAAAATTTCATTATCGCCTTTAACTAAATTTATTTTATTTAAATAAACATTTGTCCAGTTTGCGAGATTTTTATAGTCTGCTGTTTCAAATCTTTTACCTTCAAAAACTGCATCATCGCTGATTGCGATTTCTTCGCCGTTAACTTGTAAAGTGAGGAGTTTATTTAATTGCATATCTTCTGTAACAAATGGCACACCATTAACATATTGAGAAACGCAAGCAGAGGCACCAACAATATAAATATTGCTTGTTACATTTTCATTTGCGGTGATGAAGAATTTCATTGTACCTCCCTCACCAAAATTTCTTGTCATAGCTTTACCTGATGCATATCCTGCAACCATGCCAGTTGTAGCAATTTCTCCACCTGTAATTGTATTAGCATCTTCAGTTTCGATTGAAACACCGTTAGAAACACTAATATCAATTGTTGTGGTGTATTCATCACCATATTCATTAGTGTATTTAACTAAGATTTCATGATCATCTAAAGTTAATGCTCCAGTAGGAGTATATGTAAATTCAACATTTTCACCTTGCAAGACACCATTTTCTGCTTTTCTAATTGCTAAGCCATTAGCGGAGAAAGACTCTCCTACTATATATTCGCTTCTTGCAGCAGGGTTATAAACACCAATACCGTTATATGTAAGAGCAGGTATTTCGCTTACATGAGTTTCACTACAAATAGAGCAAGTTAATCTTTCCGAACCAGGAATTTGATATTCTGGTTTTGTGATTAGTTCTGCTGAGTGATCATGGGCTTCATATTCAATTTTAGAAATACAATTTGCGTGAGCCACACATTCTTTCCAGTGATGAGTTTCATCATGAGAATATTGTTCAGCATATACGTGTGGACTAATGGTAATTGGTGTTAGACAGCCATAACCAAATGTAACACTATTAACAACTGTTTCTTCTTCAGCAACTACTTTGAAATAGTTACCAATAATAGATGTATTTTCACCAGAAATTAAATTGTATTTAAATGTTAAATCATCTAATGAACCACCTGTATATATGGCTAAACTTCCTATGAATGTAGCGTTGACACTAGTTAACTCATTTGAAGCTGCTGTTTTATAAAAATAACCATTTTTATTTAAATCAATATGTGCTCCATCACTAATGGTGTCTTTAACATTATTATAAATAACAGTAATATCGGCATTATGAGCTCTAGTATTTAAAATAGCGTTCCCTTCACTAATTGTAGGAGTATTAGTGTCATTTAATATGAGATTGCGAGTGTAAATTTCTCCACTCGCAACGGTTTTTAAAAATGAGTGATTATGAGTCAAAGATGCTACAACCATCACCGCTGGCAAAATACCAATAAGTAAAGCGGAAGTTTTCTTACTAACCATTATTTAATTCCTCCTTTGATTTTTTTCTTTTTCCAAATAAAGAATAATGATACACCTGCGGTTACTGCCATAGCTCCATCTAAAGCGATAACTCCATACCACCAATATGGTGTTGGTTTTTCACCTTGGACAAAGACACCAACATCGCTAGAAATAATATCTTGGCTATGATCATGTGTCTTTGATGTATACCATGATCTAGCCCATGCATAGATAATATTTTTACAGCTTAAACGTGCGTAATAAAGTGTTGTTTCATCATTAGTAACATTATGTGAAGTAGCAACACCAAGCATTAAGTTAACACCCGCTTTAACCGCTGTTGAAGGTATATCTTTAGATCCAATATAGGAATCAGTAACAACAGATCCTCTAAATCCCCATTCATCTCTTGCAATATCAGTAACAAGTGCTTTGCAGTGACTTGCAGGAACATTACCAATCCTATTTAATGATGTCATAAAGCCATTGCATCCGCCTTTTTTAACAGCGATTTCATATGGTCTTAAATATATTTCTCTTAGTGTTTGTTCTGTACACCAAGTTGGTAAGTTAATTCTACCGCTTTCAGTTTCATTTAATGCGAAATGCTTTAAATAAACATTCATGCCGTTAGCGATAGCGCCTCTGCAACTTTCTGAGGCCATATAACCTGATAAGACAGAGTCTTCAGAATAATATTCACTATTTCTTCCACAGAAAGGAGAACGCATCATATTTGCACCAGGTGCATACCATCCATTATTACCTGTGGCAAGAGATTCAGCACCAACAGATAAACCAAAGCTATAAGATAAATGAACATTCCAGCTTTGAGCAATAACAGCAGGCATAGAATACATTGTCCAATTTGATTTATCACCTGTGCCAATACCTGCGACGTGTCTATTTAGTCCACTTGGGCCGTCAGAGTCTAATAATTTAGGTTTTCCAATTGATGCAACTTCTCTATTGTAATAATTGCCATCACAAACAAGAGTATTAATCTCATCTTTACTCATTTGGTTTAATAATGTATCCCAAGTAGGATCATCATAATCAGCGCCTAATTTCAACATGAGTTCTTCGTTTACTTTAGCGTTTTTTAAACCAGATTGTAATTCAGTTTTACTGAAATAAGAGCCATCTTCTTTTGTTACTAATCTTAAATTAGCTTCAACACCAGTGATTACTGGATTTCCGTCTGTTTGAACATCAGGAACATATGAATAAGCGTTAGTAACAGCATCACCCGACATAGCGCCATAAGTTTTATTTGGGAATGTTTCTACAAAATTAGTTCTTGATAAATAAGTAATTGGGTTTTTTGTAGAATCACTACCATCTAAAGCACAATTTGCGTATGCTTTAATAACTTTAGAAGTAAATGAACCATCATCTTGTTTTTTCACAAGAGTATAGTTTGTAAATCTGTTTTCAACTTTATTTCCAGTAACAGGATCTTCTCTAAATTTAATTGTTTTATCAACAGAGTATTTAATAACACTATCACTTGAAACAAGAGTGTGAGAGTCTCTCATTAATTTAACTTCATAAGTACCTCTATCAAGTTCATATCCATAATATCTATTATGGTTTGAATCATAACAGTCATAACTTGCCATATCATAGGCATCAAAAGTTAAAGTAAGTCTTTCTGTTTGACCTGGTTTTAATTCGCTTGTTTTAGCAAACGCCATTAAATTGACGTGTGCTTTTTCGATTTCTTTGTCGTAATAAGGAGGGGTTACATATAGTTCAACAATATCTTTACCAGATACATTACCAGTATTTGTAACATCAACCTTAACACTTATTTGAGTGTCTTCGGTAATTTTTGATGAAGGCGCTGGTGAGCATTCAACAATATCCCAATCAAATGTTGTATAGGATAAACCATATCCGAATGGATATTGAATAATACCTTCATAGCCTTTGCCAAATTCATTATCTACATTGTCGAATACACCTTCAACATCTGCGGTTTCATAGTATTTATAACCAACATAAATGTTTTCAGCGTACACTGCTGTATTAGCAGCTCTCGTTCTTTTACCACAATTTAAATATGTAGGATCTGTAGTTAAATCATATGGTTGAATTTGAACTGATTTACCTGATGGATTAACTTCACCAGATAAAATTTTAGGAATTGCATCAACACCAGATTGACCTGTACCGTTAACACTTAAGCAAGCATCGACGTCAAATCTTTCTAGGTATTCAAGATTCATATTGTTGCAACCATTATAGATTACAATAACTTTTCTAAAGTTATCTCTAACCATTCTTAACATATCTTCTTCTTCAGTTGATAAATCAAGATAAGTTCTTGTGTCATCTCTTGGTAATGTATCAGAGTCAGTATATTTACCTGTTGTATTTTTAAGTTGGAAATAAGGTAAATCGTTATTTTCCCCACCTAATCTAGAAATAACAACAATCGCTACATCGCTAAAATCAATTGCGTTTTGTAATAATGTTTGATTGTTTAAACCGATCGCATCATAACTAGCGCGATTTGGTTCGATGAGCATAAAGAATTGGTCGTGTCCTGTTAAACCTCTTCTTTCCGCTCTTCCGACTCTAAATTCTTCATACATATCAATGAGTTCTTGATTGTACAAAATAGGTTTTTCCTCATCGCCGATTTTAGCGTTATCAAAAGCGTCAAGAATACTGTCATATTTATTTTTATTGGTGCCGTTATTTGCGTTACAAGAGCCATCACTTCCAGCAACCCAACCTCTATCGGTGGCAGACCAGCCAAAGACATTAACTTTTTCTAATTCTTCACTTGTCATAGGAAGAGCGTTATTAACAACGCTTGTGTATTCATTATGTCTATTCATGTCTTCGTTTCTAAACATAACGATACCTTCTTCTTCGATTTGAACGTTTAGTTTATCTCCGTTTTCTAAAGCTTGTTCGACTTTTTCTCCTTCAAATACTGTTGAAGAACCATGGAAGAATTCAGTAATTGTATCAAAATAATATAATGCAACTCCATTACCTACCGCTAAAGCTGCAAGTAAAATTGCGAAGAAAGGCGTAAATATAATTTTTAATACTGTTTTCTTTTTCATTATTATTTATCCTCCTTAAATCTCAATAAGTAAATAGTCTACGAATATAGATTCGTTGTAAGCACTTTTTACTTTAAATTTAATTTCTAGAGTTCCTTTAGATACATTATAAGTGCCGAAATCACCTTCTCTAACAAGCCATGCAGTTGAAGAAGTAGCATATGTTGCATCTCCGTTAATAGTGACTTTTTGATCATTGATGTATAAATCAAAAATATTCTTTAAATCAACTGCGGTATTTGTGTTAACAGGCGAACCTGCTAAGTTGAGGTTAATTGATGTATCATTATTAACTTTACATGTGTATTTTAAGTAACCATCTGTATTAAAGTTTTTAACGAATGCTTGGTTAGAAAAATTATTTGCAACTCCACTATTTGCATAGCTAGGGTGTAAGCTTTGATTTCCAGCCTTAACAATACCTGATATTTCCATATTTTCAGCTTCAATTTTTGTTGTGGCTGTTAATTCAGGAAGTACTGGTACATCAGGTACATCTGGTACATCTGGTACATCAGGTGTTTCTATACTTCCAGTATTATGTGAAATACCATCTCCTGAGAACATCATTTTGTCATAGAAAGGAGAGGCAGTTGTCTTACCTTCATCCGCATTTACATAAGGCGAGGCTTTGAATGTAAATACAATTTCATTATCTCCTTTAACTAAATTAACTTTATTTAAATAAACATTTGTCCAGTTTGCGAGGTTTTTATAATCTGCTGTTTCGAAAGTTTCGCCTTTAAATATAGCTTCATCTCCGACTTCGATTTCTTGATTATTTACTTTTAAGGTTAAAAGTCTATTTAATTGCATGTCTTCTGTAACAAGTGGTACACCATTAACATATTGAGAAACGCAAGCAGAGGCACCAACAATATAAATATTGCTTGTTACATCTTCATTTGCGGTGATGAGGAATTTCATTGTATCTCCTTCACCAAAATTTCTTGTCATGGCTGAACCAGATGCATATCCTGCAACCATACCAGTTCTAGCAATTTCTCCACCAACAATTTCGTTAGCATCTTCAGTTTCAACTGAAACACCATTAGAAACTTCAATTGGATAATCAACTGTATATTGTCCAACTTTAATAACAATCTTATTATCATTAATTGTTAAAGGTGTCTTTGGAGAATAATCAAATTCAATATTACTTCCAAAAGGAACTCCATCTTTGTGATATCTAACTTCTAAACCAGTAGGATTAAAACATTCTCCTACTATATAAGTGGAACGATATGATTTCTTAACAACTTGGATTCCGTCTACATCAATATCTCCGGATAAAACAAAATGGAAATCAAAACCAGCGTAAGTTAATATAAGTTCAGTAGTACCTTCGACATACGTACTCATATTACAAGAAACATGTTTATGATCTACGGTTTCAATATAACCGTCTTCCCAAGTTACTTCTAATGTTAAGCCATTTAAATCAATTTTTTCACCAGGCAAATATTCATGTTTCGTTGGCCAAGATAAGACCTTAACACCCGTTATATAGTGATCGGCATTATCCTCGTTTCCAACGTTTCCAGTTTCACCACCAGTAGGCGGTTCACCGGTGTTAGAAATATTAGATTTATTTGTGCATGCGCTAAAGACACACGCGCATAAACACAAAAAAATCAAACTGTGTATTTTTTTCATAAGCACTTAAACTCCTATTGAAATTATTTTACATTATTAAATGTCTTAATAAAAGTTATTTGGAAAAATAAAACCTTAAAAATATAGCAAATATCGACGAAATTAGCGCCAAAAATGAAGTGAAAAAAGAACTTTAAGTTTTATTTTTGGTCTGCTTTTTAATCTGTTTTTTAGTCTGCTTTTCCATTTCCGATTATTATACAAAAATAGATAATAGCAACCTGCTATCACTTGGTTTTACTTCAACTAACGCCCTAGAACCATCTGCAAATAAAATGACGGCATTGGTTTCTCTATCAATCTTGATAATGTCATAATTTTTTAAGATTAAACCAAGGGTTTAGATTAAACAAAACCGCAAGTTTGGCGCATATTTAACCGCAAGTTTGGCATAAAAATAACGGCAAGTTTGGCAAAACCAATAGCGAAATGCAGATTGCTATCACCTATTCTTCTTGATATTAATGCCTTATTATATGCAACAAACGATGATATTGGACAGTCATACATGTTCAGTTTTATCTAATGCAAGCCAACGAAACGATTTTTTGTTATAGCATTTCTATGACATTATTGTATAAACAAGTCTTTTTATCTGATATGTTTCTATCAAAATGGTAATGACCAAAAAACAAATGTTTATAATCCACAACTTTGTCTATAAACATCAATTGGTCTGTGCAAACATCCCTTCTGAAGCCAAATTCTTTTAAAACGGTTTTCGTATCACAACAATGAGTTATAACATAATCAACTTTGTTATTAATCTTCTCTAAATTATTTAACGCATTATCAATGTCGTGGTACGTTATCTCTTCCTCAGGCCACCAAGAAACATAAGGAGTCCTATACATTTTGTCGATAGAAACAGCACCGCCAATACATAAAAAGGTTTTACCGCTTAATATCATTATTTCGCCACGTAATACATGGAAAATATGTTTATCGATTTGATGCATTAACGCACATTTATATTCCACCAAAGGCATATCGTTCAGCATTTCAAAATTTTCATGATTCCCATCAACAAAAATGATTGTGCACCCAATGTCGTTATATAAGTTTAAGAAATGTTGAAACACTTGAGGCGACCAACATATTCCAGCATCACCGCATATAATTAGAAAATCATCATAAGAAAGATTCTTCTCTTTTAAAATGAGAAGTTTCTCATAATCAATATCTCCATGTGTATCACCTGTTATGTATATCATATTTAGAAAAAAACCTAATCCTTTTTTCAATGACCAATAGTTTGAGCATTTTTCCTTATTATACCAGATGAGATTGTTGTCTTGTTCTTTAAATCCAAGGAGTTTCAATATGTATCTTCACTGCAACAAAGATGATGTATGATTATTTAATTAATTCGTAACAATTGAGTGTTGTTGGATTGGGTTTAAAAGATGATAGATGTTCAAGATGTTCTTGGTGGGTGAATTTAAATCCACATTTTTCAATTACTCGATTGCTACTGATATTTTCCACTAGTGCTTTGATTAACACTTTATTAAAACCTTTATTAAAAAGATATTTAGTAAAAGCTTTACATGCTTCAGTCATCAAACCTTGATTCCAATACTTTTTTGATAAACAATATCCAATCTCGGGATTGCCATCAATATAGTTAACTACATCAATAGAACCAATGGGTTCGCCACTATCTTTTAAAGTAATAACAAATCTAATGGTTTTCGGATCTTTTTCTTCTTCAAGCCAACGGTTAATAATCATTTTAGTCACTTCTATATTCTCGTGAGGATTCCAAGTTAAATATTTAGTAACTTCAGGATCACTTGCCCAATTGTCAAACATTGGTTTGGCATCTTCAATCCTTATCTTTCTGAGTAAAAGCCTCTCTGTTTCAATGCATTTATTTTTAAAATAATTCTCATAAAGAGATAAAAGATATAACGCCGATTCACCATAAAGGCCTGTATCATCATCATCCAACATTTCAATTACGTCTGACTGATAAAATCTGTTTCGAGATTCTTCAATGCTCAGCTTATATTTTTTCGCTATTAGTTCAATGGTCTGAGATATAAGTATTGTTTTAGAAAGAACATGTTTCATTATTTGACCTCATAACTATTAATAAAACTTATTAGTTCCAAAGAGTCTTCACTACAAAAAGCTACTTGTGAATTAATCTTCTACTTATATATTCATTTATCGAATATGTGGACATGCCATGCATATCCTCATAATCATCCTTTAATTCTTTGATAATGCCAGCTTTATTAAGTTCGTTATAAATGGTTGCACTACTTCGATTAACGCTAGAGGCATATTGTTCAACACACATAACTATGAATCTATTTATCTTTTTGTCTAGGACACTATTTGTTCGAGTGGCTCTTTTTCTAGTTCCTTGTGTTTGACTACTAATATCAATAGACATGTTCAAAAAACTTACTAATTTAAGAAGGTTGTCGATTGTATAATTGCCACTTCCGTTTTCAATAGCCCACAGAGTGGATCTAGTGATTCCAACTTCTTTAGCAACATCATCCATTCTCAAATTAAGTTCTAATCTTTTGTTTTTAACTTTTTGACCAATTTCAAATTTGCTTTCCACACCTATAGTTTACAAGAAAGTTAAGTTAATGTCTATTATATTAAACATTATCTTTTATTTTCGATATAGTCCTATTATGGTTTCAACGCGTACAAAATCAAATATGTATAGCCATTTCAGGTGATTAAAAAATATCCATCACCAATCTAATGAATCAATGTTTGTCAAAAAATCTAATAGACTTAATCTCAAGAAGCCCTCACGAGTTCGATAGTGAAGTCCTTCATTTTTTACAATAATTACCTTTTTAAAAGAATCCGGAATATTTCTAAGAGATTCATATTCTTGATCTTTCTTTTCTAGAGTGTCTATCGTTAAAGCAACTTGAACGTAATATGTTTTATCTCCCTTATTAGCAACAAAGTCACATTCGGTATCCACATCTGCATATATCCATTTACCATTTTTATCTTTTCGATCCGTTTTCTTTTTAATTGTTACAATGCCGACATCGACATTGAAACCACGATATCTAAGTTCATTATAAACAATGTTTTCGATTATATCGGTTTCATCAACTTCTCGAAAGTTCAATGCTGCGTTTCTTATTCCAACGTCTTCAAAATAAACTTTATATGGCGTACCTATATAATGTCTGCCTTTAACGTTATATCGCAAAGCTTTATTTAACAAATATGCTTCTTCGAACCAGTTGATATAATTACCTATCACATTGTTGGATAGTTTTATACTAAAGGCACTTTTAAAAGTGTTTTCTATTTTTGTTGGATTAATTGGTGTTGAAATCATAGAAGCAATTACTTCAAGTGTTGTGTGAAGATTATTCTCTTCAACTTGAGGATGGCGGTTCTTTATATCCTTTAAATAAGTTTCTTTGTAAATACTAATTGCCATTTTAGCCTTTTCCTCATCGTTGGATTGAAGCTCAACAAGAGGAATCCCTCCATAACGAATGTATTCATCTAAGGCATCTCGCTTATACAAATCGGTGCCCGTTAAATATTCCGAAAAAGAAAGCGGCAATAAATGGATTCTGTTACCTCTACCACTGAATTCTGTATCAACCTGGCTAGATAAAAAGCGGGAATTACTTCCTGTAACATAAATATCAAATCTATTCAAATAAAGATAACCATTTAGTACTCTAACGAAATCATCTAAATTTTGAATTTCATCCAATAATAAAATATAGTTACCTTCATCTTTAGTTTTGTCGTCAATAAAAAGCATGAATTTTCGATTGTTGATTATATTTTGGCCTTCAACGACTCGCACAATTGTTGATTCGGTTGGCAAGTATGAATCAAGTTTTCGAATATCTATTTCAGAATCAAAGGAAAACTTAATAATATGTGTGACATCAACACCGTTCTCTACCAACCAATCGAAAAAGATTTTGTTAATCAAATACGATTTTCCAGCACGACGTATTCCTGTAATTACTTTGACTTGGTGATTATCTCTACTACGAATTAATTGATTTAAATATTTATCTCTTTTAAACATGATAGACCTGCCGTTTCTCTCAGTACTGAGATTTTTGTCAAGTCTATTATACACACATTATTAAAAAGTTTAAAAGGTAAAATCGACATTTTTATCACTGCTGAGGCTTTTGTCGATTATATCGTTACAAAACGTTTATGCTTTTTTGTCAGTTTCAATAGACATTTCGTTAACTACATGTTACCTTTTTAAGGAATTTTATAACCCCTTATCTTGTGGCTGGTGCTACGTGTACGTTAAGCACGTGTTAATGATTGTACCTGCTATGTTTAGTGACAAAAGAAAATCACTTCGTAGACAATCTCATTCTATTCAGCATTAATTGTTACAGGAACTATGCGTTTATTTGTTGCATCGAAATTAACATAACTAATTGGAATATTCTTTTTCTCACACAATCTAAGAAACTCTAGAAGCTCGTTGCTGTTTGGAATCCTGCAGCCAATGAAAACTCTAGAAATCTTCATCTTTAAAAATGTTTTGTCGCCTTCGATTTCATAACCAATCTTCTCTGATTCTTTATCTGATAAAAGGCATCTAATTTCATCCTCTGGTTTATATGAGATATTTTTTACAAAAAATGGTCTTAACATAGTATCTGCAAATTCTTTTTCTTGATATGTTAATTCTTGATTTAAAACATTATATGCGAGTATTTTGGCAGTTGAATTGTAAATATCCATTTCTTCGTTTTTCTTTATATATTCAACTTCCTTAAAGAATTTTCTGTCTTCTTCAAATTCAATACAAACACCATTATGACCGTTAGCGTGTTCGTTCCAACAATATAAATTGTCTGACGTTTTGCTGAAGCAAGAAATTCGCGCCTTCTTTCTCAACGCAACTATGTTTGGAATAGTTTTGTGTGAATATAAATATTCAGCATCTTTAGTTATTTCTTCTATCTTAGGAAGTTTCTTTTTTAATAACCAATATATAAAATCCAAAAACTTCATCGGGCTATAAACCTTTTCTAAAGAAAGAGTTTTTAAATAAATAGATATTTCCCATCTTATCCATTTAATTAGTCCTTTACCTTTGAATGGTCTAGTCAGATCTAAAGAATAAACAAAATCATAGAGAAACTTAAACATTCCATAATTCTCAATTAACTTTATAGTTTTTCTTTCTGCTTTTTTAGAAATGCTAATTAATGAATCTGCAATATCTTTGAAGTTATAAGGCGAGTTTAAAAGAACTCTTTCTTGTTCAATGATCTTTCTTGCAGATTCTAAATTTGAATATTTATATATTTTCATCTTTTTTCTCAAAATTTTTATTCTTCGTTTCTATTAGAATTTTGTAAAAATCTAAATCAGTAAACTTGGTTGTATTATTCTTTATTATAGATTTAACAAATTTTACTTTTTCCATTCCGGCTTCATATAAAACAAGATTGCTATCAGAGCATTCAATATAAATTGTAGACATAGGAATGTAACATGAACTATAGCTTAAACCCTCTGGATATTTTTCTTTTATCTTACTAATTAATTTGTTTGTTGTTTTGTAATAAAGATCTTTTTTATTCAAAACGCCAAACTTTAATGGCAAATCAATATCCTTTGCAATTTTGATGGTTAAATCAGACAGTTGGATATCACCATAAATATTATCTAGATATTCAAATATTTTTGTATTTTTCTCATTTCTAGAAGGAGCTATTAAAAACGCATTTAGTATGACGCCTGATAAATATGAATATACATAATTAATATCTTCACAGGCCAAAAAGCCACCAACTTTAATATCTTCAATTACTTCATATTCACCAAGCACATATTTCTCGTCTTTTTTAATATGGGTTTCTAAAAGACACACATTCTCGGTTGTTCCTAAATATAAAGCTGGTTCCCCTTCTTTGTTTGCTCTATTTTCAGGCATCGATGGAGGGTATTTCCATTCATTTGGATCGTCAAAATCCGTTCTATCTGAAAACCGTCTTATTCGATATAACTTACTTCCTTTTTTGATTATTTTGCTACCAAATTCAATATCAATTTTGTTTTCACATAGCACCAAATAATTAATAACAACATCTAAAATACTACTTCCGAAATAAAGAAAATCGTATTTTGCTTTGAAAATTCTATCTTTATCTTTTTTGTTTAGAGCATCTGCTAGTTCATTGCAGACTTTTAAGCCTTCTTCATTCATGAAAAATTAATTGTTTTCTTCAAAATTTTCAACTTGTTCCATAACCTTGCTAAAAACTTCTGGACTATATTGTGGAGGGTACCCATTTTTTACTAAGCAAATCTTTATATCGAGCTTTAATTGATTGCGAACATTTTGGTTATTTAGCCAATCTGCAAAAGAAGATTTAGTATCAATGATTTCTTTTACCTTTTTGGCTAACTCTTTGCATTTATCATTAATAACGATTCCATCAACAGTTTTATCAGTACCAAAAACAAAGTTATATTGGTCTCTTAATGAGACCAAAATATCGTAGAAAGCTTTTTCTTCAAAAGTTAACCCTAGCTTTCTGAAACTTTCTTTGCTTTCTTGTAGTCCTTTTAAAATATTAAGGGCCTGTTCAGTTGCATTCTTAATAATATCTTCAGAAGCTTTTTCTTGGGCTTCTCCAGCCTCTTCTTGAGACAAATGCTTACGTCTCTCATGGTACTCTTTAATTGTTGCTTCTAGCATTTCTTCAAATTTCTTAGCGGCAACTTGATTAACTTTTAGATATTCTTTAATTTTCTTTTTAAGAAGTTTAACCAATATTTCTAGCTTGGTTGCAGGCATTTTAATATCAGATAATTTCTCAAAGAACTCTGGGCTAAAGATATCTTCCTCTTCGCCATTATCTAATATACTTTCAACCTTACTATATTTAAGAGCTTCTTCCACCATTGTTTGAACATTTTTGTTCATTGTTTCAGGATCGATATTACCGGTGCCACTCATCTTGCGGACAAATCCGGCAATAGCCATCATGCATTGCGCTAATGCGGAGTCTTTTTCAGAAAGCTCACCAGAAGGTTGGCAAATATCATAAGCAGCTCTTAAACGTCTTACGGTACGCAAAAAGTAAGTTTTGAATGATACTGTTTGCGAGCCGTCCTTATTTTTAGCTTCAGATTTTAGCTGCTCTGTTGATTCAAATACAAACTCTGCAGCCTTTGCCAATAATTCATATCTAGTGGCTGGATTGCAATTAGGATCTAAGAAAGGCTCCAAGTCATAATCTTTAAATAAACGTTTAAGAATTTCTAATTCATCCTTAAATGCGTTTTTAGCTTGCTGGACATCGTCATCTGTTGGAGCAATTGTAGAATCTCCACCATATGTCTTAAGCGCAGTCCTCATGTTATGTCTAATACCAATATAATCAATAACCATTCCATATTCTTTTCCTGGATACTTTCTATTTACACGGCTAATTGTTTGAATTAATTGATGTTTTTGTAGTGGTTTATCGTTATACATATATGTCAATGTTGGAACGTCAAAACCTGTGATCCACATATCAACAACAATAACGATCCTAAAATTAGACTTTTCTTGTTTAAATGCAGCATCAAGATCGCTACAGCGAGTATCGTTTGCAGCACCGCCTAAATAGTTATACATCTTCTCAGGATCGTTCTTCCCAACGCTGGCAACCATAGCCATAAACGGCATTGCTTTTAATTTATTTAACTCTTTTTTAGAAATTTCAGTTCCGTCTGGCACTTTCTTTTCTACAAACCATTCAGGATATTTACTTCTAAATTTTTCTAATAAAGCAAAAGCAATAGGTCTACTAGAACAGACAATCATTGCTTTTTGAATCCTGTTAGGATCTTTTTCACATGACTCAACATAGTGATCATGAATATCGGTTGCCAATCTTTCTAATCTTTGTGGCTCACCTAAAATAACTTCCATTGAGCTCATTGCTTTTTTACTGGCTTCAATGTCTTCTTTAGTAGCGCCTTCATCTGCACACTTTTTATAATATTCTTCGATTAATTTAACTTTTTCTTTATCAAGCAAAACCTTAGCGATACGCGGATGATATTTAATAGAAACCGTTAATCCATCAGCAACAGCTTGGTCCATTGTATATCTATCAATTTCGGCACCAAAAGTCTGATATGTTTCAGCAATTGGTGTTCCTGTGAAGCCGACAAAAGTAGCATTAGGGAAAGCTTCTTTAAGAACTTTGGCATATGGTTTGGATACCATTGCAACCATGTTTTTATCAGCATCTTCACTAAATTGAAGTTTTTTAGATCTTTCAATTTGAGTTCTATGTGCTTCATCAGAAAAACAAATTATGTTTTGTCTATCATTAATTAAACCGATTTTGTCATCTTCTCTATCACAGAATTTTTGTATAGTGCAAATATAGAAACCACCACTTTGTCTGGCCCCTAATTCTTGTCTTAAGTGGTTTCTACTCTTAACAATAGAAACTTCGCCCAAATTAAGAAATTCTTTGCTCTTAGTAAATAATTTTGCGCCTTGAGATTGTAATTCATCTCTATCAACAATCATAACAATAGTTGGTGATCCAATCTCAGGAACATCGGTGCAACGAAGAGCTAATTGTCTCGCTAAAAAAGCCATAGTAAAAGTTTTGCCACAACCGGTAGCACCAAAATATGTGCCACCCTTACCAGTTTTTTCTTTTATTGATTTGGAGATGCTTTCTTTCAATAATCTTGCAGCAAAGAACTGAGGATAACGGCAAACAATTTCTAATTCTTCGTTATCATAATTTGTATCTTGAAAATAAATATAATCTCTAAAAATTTCCAAGAATCTAGAAGGTGAATAAACGCCTTTAATCATATTTTTAGTTTCTTCAAAAGGAATGGTAGATAACTTATCTTCATTATTTACCTTACGCCAAGCATAGAAATGTTCATAAGGAGTTTTAACGGTTCCTAATCTTGTTTTGACTCCATCTGAAATACAGGCCAGAGGACAATAATGTAATAGATGGGGGATGTCTCTCCAATATCTAATTGTTATTTGCTCCCAAGCATCAATAATTTTGGCAGAAGCATCTGCAGGATTCTTTAATTCAATGCAACATAAAGGTATACCGTTTATATATAAAAGAACATCAGGTCTTCTATTTTCAACCTTACCATTATTTATATATTCAACTGCTAATTGATTAACGACTTTAAAATGGTTGTTTTCAGGGCAGTCAAAATCTATTAGTTTAACCATTCTTGCAAGTTTTCCCTCAGGTTTAAACTGAATTCCATTTACTAGCCACCCATAAACCATATGCAACGTAGCGAAATCTGTATCAGCACCAGCTAAACCTATTTTATTAACAATTGAGTTGATTTCTGATTCTTTTAAATCGTTGTTTTCTTTTCGTAAAAAAGAGATTAGATCTTCTTTATGAAGAACTTCTCTTTTGGTAGTTCTGTCAATAGAAGTGCCCGACAAATATGTCCAGCCTTCATTTTCAAGAAAACTTATAAAAGCATACTCATATTCAAATTCACAAAAATGACCATTAAATTCAGTTAGCTTTGCCATAATCAAGACCTCCTGCCTTCTTCGACAGAACATCGAATAAGTATCGGACAAATATCTTTTATTTTTTCTTCCAATGTCATTTTAATATTTTTTCTCTCATTAAAAACTCTAAAAATGTTTACGATTGATTTTTGAATTTCAACATCAGGTATTGGAATTTCTACTTCCTTCATTAAATCGAAATCAAAAGTATCTCTAACCGAGCCAACCGCATAAAAAAGCGTGCTTCGTAAAAACTCATCTCTAAGCAACCAAAGCATCAGGTATTCTGGTAATAATTTTGATTGATCTAATACTGAAAAAACAACATACATTGGAGAAATAATACAATCATCGCTTTTATCGTATAAAGCAATAGATCCTAAATTAATTCTAGAAGGATTGTATGCAAACTGGTCCTTCTTAACAACTTTATAATTACTAAAATCTAATCCGTTTGTATCAGCTTTTGTTTCGCAAAATGAACTACTGCTATTGACACCCTGAACGTTTGTTACTAAAAGATTTTTATTTCTAGATGTTTCTTCTTTAATGAAAGATCCAATTTTTTCGCACTTATAATTTCTTCGCAAATTTTCGATAAAAGCATCGCAAACTAATTTTAAATCATCTAAACCGCGACAATAATTTTCTAAATTTTTTGTAATAGCAGAATAAAGTTCAACATATTTGTTCTGAATTACTATATCCGGTAAATCTATTTCAACACTACAAATTTCATCCCACGAAAATACTTCACGTGCAGAACCCCATGAATTAAATCTAGCATATCTGTCAAATTCCTTTGATGAAAAATACATTTTTAGCCAAATTGGATTTAATAAATTCTTATCAACAACTTCAAAAACATAATTAATAGAAGTCACGACAATTTTTTTACCAGTATCATTAAAAGCAAAAGCAAAACACTTTTCATTGTGTGTAGTTGGTACAGATGAAAACTGATTGCAATCAACTACTTTGTATCCTTTAAGTTCTTCTTTATTTACTTTCGATGTCGGATCTCTGAACGTCTTATATACGCTAACCCCTTTAACGTTTTTTACTGCGTTATCAGAATTCCTAACATTTACTTGTCTAATATAATCTCCGAGTTTAATTTTTTTTAATTTCATAGCCAATTCCTTTAAATGCTTCTTCTAGCATTCTTTGTGAATCTTTTTCAGCCGATAAGATATCAGAAAATTCTTTTTGTATTCTTTTCATTTCAAATTCGTAATCAATTTCTAAGTCATGATCTACAAACTTTATATATTTGCTAGGAATGAGGGTATAATTTTTCTCTCTGATTTCATTAATAGAAACAGACTTATAGAGTTCAGGAATTTCATAATTTTTTCCATCTGTTTTAACGCTCTGCCAATTATGATATATGTCTGCGGCTTTTTGTATTTGTGTTTCAGATAATAAAAATTTCTTTTTTGCTTCATTTTTTACTGGATTATCAATCCAAGTTCTCAAATCCATAAACAAAATTTCATGTTCACGATTTCTCTGCTCTCTGCCATGATATAATCCGCCTTTTTTATTTTGATTCAAAATCCATAAGGTGACACTTATATCTGTTGTAATAAATAATTCTCTAGGTAAAACAATAATTGCTTCTACTTTATCGTTTTCAATGAGTTTTCTTCTAATTTCTATCGTGTCACTATCATTTAACGCTCCGTTAGCCAATAAAAACCCAGCAACACCATTAGATGGTTTTAAGTGATAAAGCATATGTAATATCCAAGCATAGTTAGCATTACTCTCGGGTGGAGTAACATAGTCCTGCCATCGTTCATCATTTTTTAAATTATCATCATACCAACTTTTTAAATTAAATGGAGGATTAGCCATTATATAATCAAAAATCAAACCCTTGTGCTGATCATTGGTAAAAGACGAATCAGCCATTTCACCAAGGTTATGACTTATGCCTCTTAAAGCCAAATTCATTTTGGCTAAACGATATGTAGCTGGTTCCTTTTCTTGTCCATATACATTTATACTATTCAAATTTCCTTGCTTTGATTTTACTAAATCTGCGCTTTGAATAAACATACCACCAGACCCACAAGCTGGATCATATAAAGTTCCATCGAATGGCTCTACTAATGTCGCAATTAATTTAACAACATCATGAGGAGTATAGAATTCGCCCTCTTCTTTTGTGGCGTTCACAGCAAACTCCTTCAAGAAATACTCATAGACGTGGCCTATTAGGTCTTTTTCTTCTCCAAAAGCTTTGTGACTAATTTTGTTAACTTCATCAACAATTTTTTTAATGTCATTCGCTGCTAAATTTCTTGTAGTAAATGTTCCTTCAATAAAACAACCTTTAAGTTGCTTTGAATTCATAGAAATACTCTGTAACGCTGTATCTAATGCTACATTTAATTCAGGAGCAGGAGTATTTATTATTGTTGACCATCTAGCTTCGGGTGGAAGATTGTATGTGCCATCAGTAAAAGTAGCGTCATCAAAGAATGCTTTTCTAATGTCTTCATTATCAGGATCTAATCCTTGCTCAATTAATTGACTTCTTAATTTTTCAATACCATCATCATATTTTTCACCGATAAACCTTAAGAAAATCAAAGTAAGCATCATGTCTCTTTTTTCAAAAAATGAACCAGAGTTACGCGCTGCTCTTAAGATGTCTCTACAATTAAATAAAATATTATCTAGGTTTAGAACCCCTGAGTCTTTCTTCGCCATATTCCCTACCCCAATCGCACATTATTTTACCATTATGTTCACTTTTCTTCTATAAAAAGACAAAGAAACGAATGCTGTTTTAATATTTTCAAAATTTATTTCAAAGTGCTAAAAATCTAGCCTTCCGTATTTTTGAGGTTGGGCCAGCAATATTGTAAACATTTATAAAGAAAAGCCCACATGGGGTGGGCATATATTATTTTATAATATAAGTATTATTACTGCTTGTTGCTTTTAATTTCTTTGGTTCTCTGCTTAATTTTATCGTAACGATCTTCTCTAATTATTTTAGTAGCCTCAGTAAGTTCGTCATCATTAACATCCGTCCAAACAACCGGCTCTGCTTTTTTTCATGATTGCTAACTCTTCTTTCTTAGGATGGAATTCTCTACCAAATTTTATTGTAAGAATATATTTAATAGCATCAACATCAGGTGGAAATTCTTTCTCATCCTCTTGGTTCTTTTAACGCTCTCTTCCGCCTTCCCTCTGCATGAGTCTAGTCTTTGTTGTAGACATATATCCAACAGCTCTCTTTTTAAGAGCAGACATTAGATCTGCTTTAAGAAGCTCATCACCATACGCTAATGCTTCTCTGATTGTATGCCTGAAAGACATCCATCTTGACAATGTGCGAATTGAAATATCTCTTGATAAATATTCGTTTATCATAGACATCTTGTATTCAGCAGAATATGTCCTACATTGCATGAAAAATCCTCCTAGTGTGGAGGATAACATGAACTATATTTTAACGGTAGGATGGAAAGCTTTTAGGCATACGATTCTTTTAATTTTACTAGGTATTCATCTCATCTAATCATGTTGTTTTTCTCCTTAAACTTTTTAAAATTATGTCAAAACTTTCAGGTACGTTTTAACATTTTTATTTAAACTTTCAACAGGATTTATGTGACATGCTCCCACCACTATCTGGCGGTTTTAACTCGCTCATCGTTCGCAGATTGCCCAGACAAAAAAGATATAAAAATTAATTAGATTTTATTTTGTTTTTTAATGTTAGATTTATGGTTTTGTTATATGTTTGTGTGTAAGTTTTCTATGTTAATTATTGAATAGAAATTATTGTCTAAGTTTGAATAATTGAGTTTAGATAATTACACAAGTTATGGGGGTATTTTTTTGTACTTTAGTATTTTTTACGCCTTTAACTCAAGTGAAACAACAGATTCAACATGAAATGTGAACGGGAACATATCAACAGGCTGAACGTATTTTATTTCATATTCATCCTGTAGTAATGATAAATCTCTTGCCAATGTCTCAGGTTCACACGAAATATAAACAACTTTTTTTGGTTTTACGGTTTTTAAAGCATTAATAAATTTTTCATCCACTCCTTTTCGTGGTGGATCGATAAATACACAGTCAAAATGACGATGTTCATTCGCATATTCTGTTAAGACATTAGAAGCATCATCACATACAAATGTGGCGTTATTAATATTATTTATCTTCGCATTATTTTTTGCGTCTTTAATGGCTTCTTTTACAATTTCAACACCGATAACTGATTTTACTTTCTTAGAAGCAATCAATGATATTGTTCCGATACCGCAATAGGCATCAAAAACATCTTCATCTTTTGTGATTTCGGAGTTTTCAATAGCTAAAGAATATAATTTTTCAACTTGGATAGGATTGACTTGGAAAAATGATTTTGAGGAAATGAGAAAATCAACTCCTAATATTGAGTCTTTAATAACTCCGTTTCCATATAAAATCTTTTCTTTTTCACCCAATATCACATTCGTGTCTCTTGGATTGATATTTTGCACGATTGTTTTTATATTAGGACAGCGCTTGACAAATTCTTTAATAAAATTATTTTTGCCTTTAAATTCAAAAACATTTGTGACAAGAGTCACCATAATTTCATCATAATGATAACTAGTGCGGATTAATATATGACGGAATATGCCACTTCGATTGTCTTCATTATATGGTTCAAGGCGAAAATCTTTGATAAGTCTTTTAAATTCATTAACGATATGTGAAGCGCGTTTATCTTCGATATGACATTCATCAATCGGAATAATCTTATGAGTGCCACTTCGATAAAAACCAGTAACGATATGACCATGAGGATCTCTTGCAATTGGCACTTGTATCTTATTGCGATAATTGTAAGGATCATCCATACCAATACATCTCAAAATATCGTTATATAAAACTTTATGTCTTCGAAATGCATCGATAACTTTATTGGTTTTATAATCGAGTTGAGCAGGATAATTTAATTGTTGAAATTGACAACCACCACAGGCAGTGCAAACACCACATCTTGGTTGAATTCTATTTGGTGATTTATTGATTAATCTCACTACTCTACCGAAGAAAGAACCAGCTTTTTTATATTCAATTTTTATTTCCGCTTTTTCGCCAATAAAAAGACCATCAACAAAACAAGTGCCAAAGAGTGTTTTAACAACACCTTTGCCTTCAAATGAAATATCGATGCATTCTCCAATAAATGGCTTGTAATTTAACATAGCAAAATTATATCAAGGTTTTAATAATCTTTTAATGATGAAACATTGCATTCTTTTTGGAAGCATGTTTAATAACACCAATCCAGCACTTCGATGGGTTTTATATGTATATCTACATCTTCTTTTAAGACAGACTTTATAAATTTTCTTCGCCAGTTTTTCTGGTTGATATGACTTACCAATAAATTTCTTAACTATGCCATAAAATTTATGGGCTTGTTTTTTATATAAAATTGTTTCGTCTGCAAATCTTTTAGTAGCGTCTAAAGAGCCATCACTTAATTTAGTTTTTATAGAACCTGGTTGAAAAGTGACTACTTGTTGATTTAATAAATTAAGTTCTTGCCTTAAAGCTTGAGCATAAACTTCTAATGCCGATTTGGCGATATTATATAATCCATTAAACGGCATCGGATCAAATGATGCGACTTCGCTTGTTAAAATAATGACCTTGCCGTTTTCTTTTAAAAATTGATGGAAAGTATGATTTACATTCATCGTGCCAATAAGATCAATATCAATCAATCTTTTAATGACATCAAAATTAGTTTCGACTAAAGACGCCATTGAGTGAATGCCAGCAATGTTAATAATTAAATCGAGCTTAATATTATTATTTATTAAATATTGTTTTACATTATTTAATAGATTTTTGTCACAAATATCGACTTTAAAAGAAACAAGGTTTTCTTTGTTTTCTCCTTCAACAATATCAAGGCCAATAACAAAATGATTATTTGCTAAAAATATATCAGCAACTTCTTTGCCTATTCCATTGCTTGCGCCAGTAATTAGTACATTAAGTTTATTTTCTTTGTTTCTTTTCTTTGTTGCGTTTGTCATTAATAATATCCATTTCAACTTTTGTTATTAATTTGCAATTATTTTGTTTTGCCCAATCAACACAACCTTTTAATACTAATTTTAAAAATGGTCGAGGAACTTTGACGAGCTTTAATAATGCATCATCGCTAAATTTAATTTCGTTATCAGCGCGATTTGCCACATAGCGGAGCGATGTCAAATCAACTTCACGATTTGGAATGCCCACCGCTTTTGGTTTGCGATATGATGAACACCAAAAGTCTTTACTATCGCGATATCCCCAGTTTGTCGGAAGAGGACAGAAATTATGGCGATTAACACCATTTATTAACGCATCGTAGTATTTTTCTTTTAATAAAATATGATCAATTTTCAAAATGAAATGAGCACCAAATTTTGAAGTAATACCGTTGAAATTATGATATGGTCCTTCATATTCTTCCAAGACTTTATCATTAGTTGCATTATCTAATTCATCAACCCATGTGCATTCAAATACTTGATAAGCTTCACTGATAATTTTTGGATAATTACCTTGTGGGTCATCTTCTTTGCTTTTCCCATCTTCTAAATGGAATTTGAAATCCTTCATTTTTTCTTCTGGAGTATCACCAGGAAAACCAAGACGGACATGCTCTTCAAAATATCCATTTTTCATCGGCAAAAAATTAATCGTGCATTTCTTATGTCTTAATAAACCTTTTGCTGTATTGGATGTATTACGGCATTCAAGAACCATCGCATAAAATTCTTTGCCAGCAATATAATATGGAAATATTAAAGAGTAGGCGCCAAAACTAGTTTGGTTTCCATTTTCATCAAGAGTGCCAATAAGAGTAAGTGGCATTGGGAAAAATGATGATGTTTGATAAAAATTATCAACAATTCTTAAATCTTTAAAATCTTTCATATTTGTTGCCCTTTCTACGCTGCGCTTAAACCGGTAAATGGAGTGGTGTTTAAGATAGACATATTAAAACTGTTGCCGTGATTGTTAAGATAATCAATCATAATATCGCAAGGATAATCTTCGACCACATATATTGGATTTCCATCAAAGGATGGAAAATAATTGTAATTTCGAGATGTGTTTTTATGATATAACAAATAATCAATGCAAGCGATGTTGTAATAACTATTAGAATCAATCGCTAAAGCGGATTCTCCTGGTAAATAATAAGGATTAGAATAATTCACACATTCATTAATAATATCTTGACCTTTGACTCTAGCGATAATTGTTTTATTGGTAAATGGAATGAGATTAAAAACATTTTCGGTAGTCAACGTGTTGCCGTTAAGTTTTATCGTATCTCTATTTCCGTTGTTAATCACAATATCAATTTGAGGTATTTTAGTATTAGTTTTTCTTAATTCATCGATAAGCCAGGAAGTAGAATAAGCACTCATATAGCCCACCTCTTTACCAATTGATGTTTTAGAAAAGTTAACTAAATTAGCAACAACACTTTCTTTTTGAGCAACAAAATCATTTGTTAGATAAGTAGATACTAAATTTTTAATATTAACGTCTTCATCATATGTTGGAATGATATTTGCTCCTTCAGTTTCATTCTGTATTGTACAACTGACATTCTTGTTTTCGTCAATCTTAAGTCGAATATGGCCAAGAGCGACGCCGTGATGATACGATTGAATCCATGGAACATTATCGACGGATTGATTTTCATAAGCATGAGAATGGCCTAAAAAACCAGCATCAACATAATGTTTTCCACTGACAGGGGATACGCTTGAAAGAGAGGTTGCATCAACATTATTAAAAGGACCATGGAACAATAAAATGACAACATCACAATTTTCTTTTGTGCGAAGTTCATCGCTAACATTTTTAACAACATCAACATGATCTAAAAATGTTAAATTTTCCCAGTTTGTAGAAGTAATTGATGTGATTTGATTTTTCCCAATTGCCCCAATCAAACCGATTTTATATCCCTTGCGATAAATAATTTTATATGGAGAAGCGATATCACTTGCTTGCGTAGTAACGCTCCCGTTTTCGTAATTATAAATATTTGCTCCTAACAAAGAAAATGTATGATTAGCCACTTGCGTTTCTGCGACTTGTTTATTGTGCTTGATATTTTCGATTCCCCAGTCGAATTCGTGATTACCAAGTGCCATCGCTTCACATCTTAATTCCGCCATTGCTTTTGTTAAAAGTTCGCCTTTGTTTTTAGAAGATGAATAAGTGTCTTGCCATAAATCACCTGCGTTAACAAATACTGTACCGTTTTTATTCTCGTTTTCTTTGCTATGCAAATATGATGCAAAACGCGAAATACCGGCTTCATTTTTACCTAAGTCCTCTTCAATTCGTCCGTGATAATCATTGATAGAATAAAAATCTAAAATACCATCACTATGTTCTTCACTAGTCGATGAAGACGAAGATGTTGAAGTAGACGATGTTGAAGTAGAGCCATCATCACTTGGAGAAGCCATTGTTGAACAAGATGACAACAATATTGTCATCAAAAGAGGAATAATAATCTTTTTCATATCTATAATTATCAATTATTTTCATATCAAAGTCCACGACAACAAAACTATATCAAAGATAAAGTTATAATGATTATCAATAAACAAATAATATGCTGGATTAAAAAAGAGCCTAATTAAAGGCTCTAAATGTTATTCGACTGCAATCAAATATTTGTAAACGTTTTGTCCACCATCAATTGCGCCAATCTCAAGGAATGGGAATTTCTTTTGGACAGCTTCAACGTTTTTGATTTTTTCTTCTTCGGTTATTCCATCACCATATATGAGAGTGAGAACTTCTTTTTCTTCGATATCAGGAATCTTCTTAAGAAGATCAACAACAACTCTATTTTTATATGATGTAGCAAGAGCCATTTTTCCATTGATAATACCAATGTGTTGACCCTTGATAATATTAATACCTTGTACTTTTGTAGATCTAATCGCAGTTGTAATCTCGGCAGAAACAACATTATGAATTGCTTCTTTGAAATTGCCAACAATGATTTGCAAATCATCGCTGCTAAAGTCGAGCATTGTAAGTGCGCTATAACATTGAGGAATGCTAACGCATGGAATGACTACAACTTTTGCGCCTTTATATAATTTCTTAGCTTGTTCTGCAGCCATGATAATGTTTTTATTATTTGGGAAAACAATAATATTTTCGGCATCGAGTTCATTGAATGCTTTGATAAAATCTTCAGTGCTTGGATTCATGGTTTGATTGCCACTGACAATGACATCAACACCGAACGCTTTAAATTGTTCGATGATGCCTTTGCCTTGGGCCACTGCCACAAGAGCGTATTTTTTATGCTCGCGTTTCTTTTTAGTTTCACGTTCTTCTTCACTCATTGTTTCATTGTGTTGCAAAGACATATTTTCAATCTTAATCGTTAAGAATTCACCATATTCACGCATCTTTGTTAAAACAATACCAGGTTGTTTTGTATGAACATGAACTTTAACAACATCCTCATCTTTTAAGACAACAATTGAATCACCAGATATTTCTTCATCATTTAAAACATCAATAATTGTTTGAACATCGAAATTTTTGACATCAACTTTGCTATTTTGAAGGCGAAGAATAAATTCGGTGCAATAGCCAAATTTTAAAATATCATCCGCCCCAAAAGCAGAAAAATCCATAGCAGGAGCGCTTCCCTCTTTTTCGTTTTCTTGAGATAAAGTTGCTTCTATTTTTTCACCATCAAGGAATTTGACAATACCTTTAACAATATAGACATAACCACAGCCACCTGAATCGATAACATCAGCTTCTTTTAAAACTGGTAATAATTCTTTGGTGTTCTTCAATGTTTTTAAAGCTTGCTTTAAATGAAGTTCATAAAATTCATTAATAGTGGATGTTTTTTTAATATTTTTGCAAGCATATTCAGTTGCTTCTCTAAAAACTGTAAGAATCGTTCCTTCAACAGGAGTAACGACACTATTATAGGCTTGCTTAACACCTAATTTATAAGCTTCTGCTAATTGGGTAGCATCAACGGTTTCTTTGTCGAGTAAACCTTTGCAAATTCCTCTAAATATTTGGGAAAGAATGACACCAGAATTACCACGAGCAGACATTAATGTGCCTTTGGATAATTCTTTTGCAACTTCACCAATTGATTCAGTATCTAGTTTTGAAATAGCGTTAACACCGCCCTCAATCGTACGACACATATTCGTACCAGTATCTCCATCTGGGACAGGAAATACATTCAAATTATCAACTTCTTCGTAGTTTGCTCTTAAGTTAAGGGCACCATTGGTAATCAATTCGGTGAATTGTTTGCCATTAAGTTTTTTCAATATCATATTATTCAGCCTCAACTAATACTTCTTTACCATAATAATATACGCCAAATGTACCTGGACCGGTAGAAGCACCAATAATTGGTCCAAGTGGTAATACTTTGTATTCTTTAAAGGTTGGAACAGCTTCTTTTATTTTTGATACCAACAAGTCGATATCTTCTTGTTTAGCATCTGCGTGCAAAATATAACAAGTTTGAAGTTCAGGTTTTTCCACTGTTTCTTTAACCATTTGGGAAAGACGAATAAGTGAATTTCTACGACCTTTAGCTTTCTCAACTGCGTGGTTCATGCCAACGCGGTCAGAAACAAGAATAGGCTTAACACCAAAAATATTGCCAAAAAAGGCAGTGGATGCTTTTACTCTTCCAGCACGTTTTAAATATTCTAAAGATTCAACAGTCGCAAGTTGGTTGTAACATAATTTTGTACTCTCAAGTTCGCTTGCAGTTTCTTCGATAGTTTTGCCTTCGCTTCTAAGCATTGAGGCACGAATAAGCATTGAACCTTGACCCATACAAGAAATAAGAGAATCAACGATAACAATTTTTCTTTCTGGGAATTCTTTTGAATATTTTTCTTTTGCAAGTCTTTGAGCAAGTTTTACAGACGCTGATAAACCAGAAGAACAAGCAACATATAATAAGTCTTCACCTTTTTCTAAATGGCTTTTGAAAACAGAATCGAATTCTTGTTCAGTTACTTGGGCAGTAATAATGCGAATGCCATCGCGCATAATATCATAATATTGTTTTGGACTAATTTCTTTCCAATCAAGATCAGCATACATTTCATGGAATTTTTTATCTTTATCAGTCCAAGCGACCATCATACGGGCGTAATCAATGTCGTATTTTTGACGCAATTCAGCAGGTAAATCACAAGTTGAATCACCAACAATAGCAAATTTGTTCATAATCAAATTTCCTTTCTTCGAACATTTTCACTATACCTTTATAAATAAAAATTAACAATGGTCATTATTAGACATTTGCTTATTAAAAGGCAAATATGATAAAATGCCTATAATGAAACAAAACGAAAGAAAAATTGAAACAGAAAGAAAAATTGAAAATGCTTTTCTTGAATTAGTCGAACTCAAAGGATTCGAAAATGTCCATTTAGTAGATATTGCAAAAAGGGCTAATGTCAATCGAAATACGGTGTATCTTCGTTATGGCGCAAAAGAAGACATCATTGCCCAAATATTAGATAAAACCTTCGCTAAAAGATTAGAGAAAATAAGCGATGAGGTATTCAAAAAAGTCAAACCTACAAAAAGAAGACTTGAAATGATTTTTAAGCAAGTCTTTGAATTGATTGATCATGATATCGATTTGTATCGATTGGTGTTAACCGATCAAAATTTATATGGATATATGAACAGTGTTGTCCAAACAATTCGCGATAAAATCGCAAATAATTTAGTTGATAATGTTAAAAATAAAATAGCCCTTGAATACATGGTCCAGGGAATATATGGAATTATTCGCAATTGGATTATTTATGATATTGGCACTATTGAAGATAATGTTAAAATAATTATGAACTTGTTATTAACAAATGTCAGGTTATTAACATATAAATAGGAGCAAAATAATGAATTATAAAACCCCAATCAAACTGCGAGATATGATTATTGGCTTAGCCATTGCTGGAATATTGCTTATTCTTGGAGCGTTATTTGATTTTCAAATATCAAGCGCAATATATAATCCTTCAAATCCAAATATTTTTGGTATCATCATGTCTGGTGTTTGCGAACTTCCAGTATGCTTTGCTTTGATTTTTGGTGGTTCTTTATTAATTAGATCAATGATTAAAGAACAATCTAAAGTTAAAAAAGTCATTTTTATTATCATAGCCGTACTTGCAATTATTGTCGGCGCTTATTTTATCTATGATACATGGATGGACATCTCCAAATTCCCAACCACATCACAATTCGATCCAAAAAGCGATGATTATTCTAGCCCATTATTAATAATTTTAGGTATCGTGTTTACCATCGCTTTCACCTTAGCAGTTTTATATGTCGGTTTATTTTCCAAAAAGATTACTGCCACAAAAGAAGCAATCTTTAAAGTCGGTTTAATTCTTGTTCTTATTTGCCTTGCTATTGCAATTTGCACAACAGGATTAAAGTATTTATGCGGAAGACCACGTCCACGTTATATTTTTGGATTTGAAAATCCATCTGAATTATTCCACCCATTTTGGCAAATAGATGCTTTTAGAGCATTTAAAGAAGAAGTGAGCGATAATTTCAAATCATTCCCAAGTGGTCATTCAACATATGCTGCAACATTGATATTTGTTTTGCCATATATAACAAAATTAAATAAAAATAATGATGAATATAGCAAAATGAGCACAATTTTATTTTATGTTGGTATTGCTTACACTCTTGTGGCTATGTTTTCAAGAATGTTAGCAGGTGCTCATTTTTTAAGCGATACCGCTATGGGGATGTTTATAACAGTGTTATGTGGAAGTATTATCACATACACCACTCATCTAAAGAAAATTTAATAAATTAATTATAAAATTACAACATGACAACTTTTCTTGCTGTGTCATGTATTTATTTACTTGAAAAACATTTATCTTTTATATAAACTTGTAATAACAATTTTGAGAAACTATAAGATGTCTACTCTATAGATTTAACGAAATTGCGATTCATTTATGGAGGAATTATCATGAAAAAATTAACAGGAGTCCTTGCATTAGGATTATTAGCAACTGCATTAACAGGTTGTAACAAAACACCAGAACATGTTCACGACTACAAAGAAGTGAAAGTTGCTGCCACAAAAGACACACCAGCAAAGACACAATACGTTTGTGAATGTGGAGATGTTGAAAGCGAAGAAGTAGGCGTTTATTGCCCACTCACAATTATTGAAGCATATGCTGAAATGTTCTATGGTGCAGCTGTGCCAAATAATACTTATAAAGAACAAGAAGATATGTATTTCACCCTTGCCGTTCTCGAATCATCAAGTGAATATACATCGGCTACAATTTTAGATCCAGAATTCTGTGGACTCGAAGGATTTACAACACACCCATCATTTAATAACATTGAAGATGAATTATCTGACGGAACAGCTTGTCATGTTACAATTCAAACTTTAGACAATATTGTAGTTGAACATTTAGCATGGGATGAACCAGATTTTTACAAAACAACTGACAAAACTGTTGATTCAACAAAGACTTATTATACATATAACGAAAGCACAAAAGAATATAATGTAGTTGCAACACCTGTCGATGCAGATATCGCAAACTATTTTGAATTTTTACAAACATTCATTTGGCAAGTAGCTTCCTATATTCGTAAAGCATAAAGAACCATAAATTACTTAAAAGGCTGCCGCGAGGCAGCTTTTTTAGTACTTTTTTATACAATTTTTGATTTCTTCAAAATAGGCATCGACATCAACATCTAATACAACAAAAGCATTCTTTTTTAATTTCAAATAATCAAATTGATCACAGTTTGTTCTGCCATATGATGGTCCTTTTGAGACATCGATTGTAACATTCATAAATTTAGTCTTAAATATTTCTGGTTTAACAAGATAGACAATTGTGGCAGGATCATGGAGTGGGGCGCCATCAAAACCAAATACTTTCTTTTGGTTTTCGATAAATACTTTCATAAGAGGATAAAATAGAGCACTCACTTTATTATTTATATTTTTAATCTCTTCGTTTATTTTATTTGTAATCAATATTTTTCTTGTAACATCAAGACCAATCATTGTGACTTTAATGCCAGATGTAAAGACAATATCCGCGGCTTCAGGATCACAAAATATATTAAATTCGGCAGCAGGAGTAACATTGCCAAAACCAATAGAGCCACCCATTAATACAATCTCAGTAATATTGTTTTTAACTTCTGGATATTTCTTTAATAAAACACCAATATTAGTGAGTGGTCCTGTTGCCACGATTGTGTATTCATCTTTAGTTAACATTTCTTTTAATAATGTCACCGCGTCTTGCTTTACACATTTTTTATAAAGCGGAGGAAATTCATAACCATCAAGACCACTTTCACCATGAATTTCAGGACATATTTGAGCATCTCTAACCATTGGTTTTGCTTCACCTTTTGCAACTGGAACATCAAGCGATAAATATTGAACAAGATTTAAAGCATTGCGACTTGTTTTTTCTAACGCTTGATTTCCGCTTTCAATCGTTAAAGCGCATAAATCAATTTCTTCATAAGAAGATGCTAATAAAATCGCAACCGCGTCATCATGACCTGGATCACAATCGAGAATAATTTTTCTTTTTTTCATATGTTAATTATCAGCATAAATTTGCTAAAATGAAAGCATGAAAATTGCAGACTATAATAATTCAATTGTGAATTTATCAAATTCAATTCTTAAAAGATTCAATGTTAATCCTTTTCATTCCACGATTAAAGAGATTGATGATTTAATCAAAAATAAAGAGAAAATTATTGTCTTTCTTTTTGATGGAATGGGAAAAGCAATCTTAGAAAAACATTTAAATGAAAAATCATTTTTTAGAAGACATATCGTCAAAGATATCACTTCCACAACTCCTCCTACAACTGTGGCGTCGACAACTGGTTTTTTAAGCGCAAAATATCCAATAGAAACTGGTTGGCTTGGCTGGACACTTTATTTTAAAGATTTAGATAAGAATATTAACGTTTTCCCAAATGTTGATGATGACACTGGTGAAAAACTAGCTGGCGAAAATGTTATGCGCTCTCTTAAAAATTATGAAGATATTGCTTCGCTTATCAACAAAAATAATAATCAAGAATGCGCCAAAATAATCATGGGTTATCCTGTTGATAATAATCCGAAAGTCAAAACATTAAATAAATTTGTTAAATATTCTTTTGATGAAATCAAAAAAGAAAATCAAAAATTTATTTATAGTTATTGGGTTAACCCTGATGGTTTAATGCATAAATATGGAACGAAAAATTTCCGTGTTCATTTCAATATCAAACACATTCAACATTTAATTAAAAAATACGCCAAAAAGAATAAAGATGTTGGTGTTATCGTCATCGCAGATCATGGCATGATTGACACCACATTTATGTCGCTAAAAGAACACGAGGATTTATCTTCTTTATTAATTCGTTCACCAAGCATTGAAAAGCGCACAATGAATTTATTTGTTAAAAAAGGAAAACAAGATTTGTTTAAGGAACTATTTAACAAATATTATGGAGAATATTATTCTTTATTCACCAAAGAAGAAGCGCTTGATAAAGGAATATTTGGCGATACAAAAGACGTTGATAATTCTTTGGAATTTTTAGGTGATTTTATCGCTATTGCAAATGGGGAAATATCCCTTGAATATCCAAATGAAAAATCAAAGAAAAAAAGATTCAAATTCAGAGCCCATCACGCTGGAGGGACTGAAGACGAATCTCTTATTTCAGTAATTGCTATTAATTTTTAATTATTTTTTAATATCTTTCCAATAAGCTTCTAGACCTTTTTCAAATTTATTGTCTTGTGGAATGTAATATTTTTGATTTTTTAAATCATCTGGAAGATATTGTTGTTTTACATAATGATGTGGATAATCATGAGGATATTTATAATTTTGTCCTTTGATTAAAGCATCTTCACCATCACAATGGGTATTTTGAACTGCGCGTGGAACATTTATTCCTTTGCCTTTTTCAATATCTTCATGAGCTTTTGCAAATGCAAGATATGAAGAATTTGATTTTGGGGCAGTGGCAATTAAAATTGTGGCGTTTGATAATGGAAGACGTGCCTCAGGCATGCCAAGTTGAAGGGCACTGTCAACGCAAGCTTTGACAATTGGAATTAATTGAGGATAAGCTAGGCCGACATCTTCATTTACCGAACAAAGAAGTCTTCGGCTGGCAGCAAGAATGTCTCCACCTTCAAGAAGTTTTGCTAAATAATATATCGCCGCATCAGGATCAGAACCACGAAGCGATTTCATAAACGCTGATAGATTATCAAAATGTTTATCTTCACCACGGTCATAAGATAAATTAGTTTTGATTGAAAGATTATCAATGTCTTTCATCGAAATAGTACTTTCTTCATTTAATGAAGAAAGTAGCAATTCCAAATTATTAATTGCTTTGCGCATATCACCATTAGCAAGAGTGGCTAATTTTGAAAGTGATTCATCATCGATTGTAAGATATGAATTATCAATAATGCGCTTTAAGGCGATTTTAATTTCATCAACTGGAATCGCTTTAAATTCAAAAACATTAACGCGACTTAGAATAGCAGGATACACATAAAAGAATGGATTTTCAGTTGTTGATGCGATTAAAGTGATATCACCATTTTCAATGAATTCGAGAAGTGATTGTTGCTGCTTTTTGTTCAAATATTGAATTTCATCAAGATATAGCAATATTCCGTTTGTGTTCAACAAATTATCTTTTTCAGCAATAATTGCTTTAATATCTTCAATTGTGGCACTTGTCCCATTGAGCTTAAATAATTTCATCTTGCTTGAATTAGCAATGATGTTAGCCACAGTTGTTTTTCCGACACCTGGAGGACCATAAAAAAGCATATTTGGAATCTTATTAGATTTGATGATTTTATAAAATGAAGAATGTTCGTTGAGCAAATGTTTTTGCCCGACCACATCTTCAAGCTTATTTGGTCTTAATAAATCAGCGAGAGGCTTCATAGATTAAACAATTAACACGACAACCATTGATGGAGAAGTAACATTTCCTTGATCATCAACATCAGCTTCAAAATAATTAAATGATGCGCCAAAAGCGTGAGCACTGGATGCATTTGATTCATAGAAAGTAACATCATCTACAACTTTTTCAGTATATCCAACGCTTACAAAACTATTAATCAAAGCATCTTTGTTTTCTGTTGTGGCACCAATAAAGCCTAAAAGAACAGCAGGATGTCCAATATCATTGCCATTGGTAATGATAAGATTATATCGATAATCGACTAAACGATAAGATTGTGGAGTGAAAGTAATCTCTTCAGGAAGAGTTGGAGCAACACCATATTCATCCATAAATGGTAAAGCGGCTGCTTCGACAAGACCGTCATATGTTGAAATGTTTGGAACTGTATAATTTTTAAGAGATTGTTGATAAAAGCCATCAACTGCCCAACTTCCAGTTTGAGTAAGTGAAAATTCAACAACAAATCTACCACCTTTAAGGTTGAGATAATATTGCCCTTTGTTTAAATCTTTTTCATAATCACCAACACCGAAAGATTTTGTGAAATCTTCACTGATAAGCACTGTTTCGTAATTATATAAATCTTCTTTCGTGCCAAGAGGAGCTTCAACAGTTATACAACCATATGTATCATAATACGCACTTGTGACACGCATATCTTTGACATAATAAAATGGAATGATATTCCCATTTAATTTTTCTACCATTAATGTTTTTTCTTCTTCTGTATATGCACTTCGTTTATTTACATCAACTTCATTATTACAACCAGCAAGAAGCAAAGAGAAGGAACAAGCAATTAATAAATTTATTTTTTTCATAGTTTTCACCTGCCGTTATTATACATTAAATCAAAGATTTTATAAGTTAATTTATAAAATAATCTTATTTACATGTGAAAAATCTAATATATAATGATTTTAAATTATGTGCGACTTATCAATTATTATCCCTGTGTTTAATAATTCCCGTTCGATTAAACATTGCCTTCAATCAATTTTTGATAATAAAACAAAATATGAATATGAAGTTATTTTGGTGTGTGATCCATCCACAGATAACACAAACAAAATAATCGATGAATTTGCTAAAAAATATAACAATATATTTATTTATAATGTGAGTGATAGACACATCGCTAAAGCGCGCGATAAAGGCATCAAAAGTGCGCAAGGCAAATATTTAATGTTTATCGACGCTGATGATTGCTACACAAATGATGCAATAGAGACAATGATTAATCTCATCAAAGATAATGATGCTGATATCGGTGTTGGTAATTATTATTATTTACGCACGAACAAAAAAGAAAAGAATATCTTTGCCACGAAAAAAACATATAACAATAAACAAATGGTCAAAGCATTGCTTAATGATACATTTATGCATGGTTTTATGTGGAATAAGATTTATAAAAAAGAATTATTTAATGAAGATATCTTTATCGCAAATAAAAACATCATAAGAGAAGATGTCTTAACAAATATTCAAATATTTATGCGCGCTAATAAATTGGTGAGTACAACAAAGCCAATGTATATTTATGATAAAAGATATGAATCAGCAACAAGCAAAACCAATCCTACGCGCGTGCCGACATTATTAAATATTTATGCTTTAGAAAAATATATCATTCAACAAGAAAAACCAGAATTACTAAAAATCTTTAATTCTCGAAAGTTACATCGCAAATTATTGCTTCTTGGCGATTTATTCATTGTGAAAGATGGCTATGAAAAAGAAGAATATAAAGAATTTAAATCTTTTGCCTTCAAACAATTAAAACAAATAGAAAAAGAAAATCCAATTAAGCCAACGAATAAGGCTTATTCAAAATTAATAAGTGAATATGCTAGTAAATAAAAATGCTCCGAGTTGATCGAAGCATTTTTTAGAGAGGATTAATTATTTATCAAGTGTGTCAGCTGAACCTAAGACATCTCTGATCTTGTGTTCGACTAATTGCTTGACATATTTTCTTCCATCACCAACGTATTGACGTGGATCGAAATGATCTGGGTGATTATCGAAATGTTCACGAATTCCAGCAGTCATGGCAAGACGAAGGTCGCTGTCAATGTTGATTTTGCAAACTGCTAATGAAGCGGCTTTGCGAAGTTGATCTTCTGGAACACCAACTGCATCGTTTAATTTGCCACCGTGTTCATTGATGATTTTAACGTACTCTTGGTTAACAGAGCTTGAACCGTGTAAGACGATTGGGAAGCCTGGTAAACGACGTGAAACTTCTTCTAAAATATCAAAGCGAAGTGGAGGTGGTACTAAAACTCCGTCTGCATTTCTTGTGCATTGTTCTGGTTTAAATTTGTAAGCACCATGAGATGTACCGATAGCAATAGCTAAGCTATCAACACCTGTTCTTTTAACAAATTCTTCGACTTGATCTGGATTGGTATAAGATTCAGCACCATGTTCAACTTTTACATCGTCTTCGATACCTGCTAATGTACCAAGTTCAGCTTCAACTGTGACATATGGCACATGAGCGTGAGCATAATCGACAACTTTCTTTGTAATAGCGATGTTTTCTTCGAATGATTTGCTTGAAGCATCAATCATAACTGAAGTGAATCCACCATCGATACAATCTTTACAAATTTCAAAGTCTGCACCGTGATCAAGGTGAAGAACGATTGGAAGATTTGTATCTTCAACAGCAGCTTCTACCATGTGTTTTAAATAACATGCTTTGGCGTATTTTCTAGCACCGGCGCTTACTTGAAGAATAACTGGTGAGTTGCATTCTTTAGCAGCTTCGGTAATAGCTTGGACGATTTCCATGTTGTTGCAGTTAAATGCACCAATAGCATATCCGCCTTCATATGCTTTTTTGAATAATTCTTTAGTATTAACTAATGGCATAATTGTCTCCTTATTTTTAATACACACATATTTTATTACTTTTATGAAAAAATAATAGTTTTTTTATAAAATTATTGTTTTCTTTTTGTTTTATCCATCAAATTATATGTATAGATTAAAAAATCTTAACAAATTCTTAACAACTTTATTTTAAATGAACAATGTTTTCTTAACACCAAAATAATTAACATTGTAATCGAGGTGATTAAAGATGAAAGATTTTGAACATAAAAAAATTAAAATTACTCTCAATTCTAATTATGGATGGGCTTCAATGACAGGGGCATATATTAAAGAAGAAAAAAACTTTTTGGTTATTTATAATCCCTTAATCAAAAGCCTCCAATATATTTCATTGTTCTTTATAAAAACTATAGAAATACTTGGTGAATATAAAGAAGGTGACGATGATGACGAAAAATGTCTATGTAATTGGGGCTGGAAAACTTGGGTGTCAAATCGCCAATAATCTATCAAAAGAAGGTTTTAATGTCACCATTGTTGATTTATCAAATGAAGTCTTTAATAAAATTCAGGATTTCAGCGGTTTTACAAGAGTTGCTGATTTCACAAATCCTTCCGCTCTTGATAATTTTAATTTGGATAATCTATCAATGTTAATTGTTGTCACTGGTGATGATAATAAAAATATTTTTATCGCTGATATGTGCAATTATATGTTCAGGATAAAAGATATATATATTCGCTTATATGACAGTAATAAAGAAAAACTAATCACAAGTGAAAACATTCATTCGATTTGCCCGTTTTTGCTTTCAATAAAATATTTTGATTCTTTAAAGATACAGGAGAAAAATTGATATGAGAGTAGCAATATCAAATGGGCATGAAGAAGCCGATTACATTATAAAAATGTATAAAAATCACAAGAACAAGATTGTGGTTATCAACGATGATTTAAATATCAGTAATGAATTAAGCAAAAAGAATGGCATCGATATTATTTTTGGCGACTCTACCAATGATTATGATTTAAAAATAGCCCAAATAGACAATTTCGATTTATTCATCGCCTTATCCAATAGTGATGTAACAAACTACATATCATGCAAATTGGCAAAACAAAGATTTCATGTCAAACGAACGATCGCGATTGTAAAAAATCCAAATATCGTCAGTTTATTTAAAGCATTGGGAATTGATTCGACAATATCATCAACTTATTTATTGGGTGAAACAATTAAAAACGAATCAAATATTGAATCAATCGTAAAAACTTTATCATTCGAAGATAACATTGTAACGATATTTGAATTGCTAATAAAAGATGATTATTTTGTTTGCAATAAAAGATTAAAAGATATTGCTATTGATAAGGAATTTAATGTAAGTGCAATCTATCGAAAACCCAATGTGATCATCCCTCGAGGCGACACAACATTATTATCCGGGGATAAAGTTTTTATTATGGTTGCCAGCGAACATAAAGACGCGATTGCTTCTTTATTTACAAGGAAAATAGGTAAATGAATAACCAAATAAGTGGATATAAACTAATCATTTATTACATCGGATTGTTTTTAATTGCGATCGGTTTTATTATTTTGCTTCCTTTATTGATGCTTATTTTTTATCATAATGAGATAAATTATGCATATTGTTTTTTAATTCCTGGTATTATTACAATTTTTCTTGGATACCTTATCAACTTCTTTTTTAAAAAGAAGAAACCTGTCAATTTAGAAAATCACCAGGATGTGGTATTAGTTGTTTTAATTTGGATTATTTTAATATTTGTTTCATCGTTTCCGTTTTTATTAACCGGTAAAATAAGCTTTACTAGAGCAATATTTGAGGTAACAAGTGGTTATACAACAACAGGATTATCGGTAATTGATGTTGCTTCTTGTCCTAAAATTTTCTTGTTTTATCGATCGTTAACTCTTTTCGTCGGCGGGGTTGGTTTTGTTTTAATAGTCACTTCAGCCATCAGCGATAAATTGCGATTAAATATTTATGAAGCAGAAGGACACAATGACAAATTATTGCCAAATTTCATCAAATCTAGTCGTTTAATTTTCGCCTTATATTTCGGCTATATTGTTTTAGGCACAATATTGTATTTATGCTGTGGCATGGATTTATTTGATGCTTTTAATCATTCAATTGCTGCCTTATCCACTGGTGGTTTTTCAACCAAAGCTGGAAATATTTATGAATTCCATTCACTTGGTATTGAAATAGTATCGATTTTGTTAATGCTGCTCGGTGGCACAAATTTTGTAATACACATATTTTTACTAAAAAGAAAATTTAAAGCCGTCTTTTTTCATTGCGAAACAATTTTTTCATTCATAATAATCATTTTGTTTAGCATAATCTCAATTTCCATATTTTATGGAACCAACTTTGAATGTGATAACAATAACGTTATGGTTGTTATTTTTCAATTGGTAAGTGCTCTTACTACAACTGGCTTCCAAAACATTAGTTCAATATCTATTCTTCCCCATTTCTTTATTGGCATTATGATAATGTTCATGCTGATTGGTGGAGAAATGGGCTCTACTGCTGGAGGCATAAAACAATTTAGAATTATCACTTGTCTAAAAGGTATAGGTGATTATATTACTAGATCATTCAAAAATAGAAAAATAATCCACCATTCATTGCTCAGAAAAGATGAACAAATAATATATTTAGACGACAGCAAGCTTTCCGCTAATTATGCATTTGTTTTCACCTATCTTTTATTATTTTTAATAGGATCTTTAATATTCTCTTCATTTGGATATTCTATGGAAGAGTCAATGTTTGAATTTGCTAGTTGCCTATCAACAGTGGGACTATCTTGTGGTTTAATTACAATGTATTCAAGCAATGTCATTCTTTGGACAGCAATTGTTGGTATGTATTTAGGAAGGTTAGAAATATTCGCAGTTATATATACTATAATTAATTTAACTTCTAGAAAGTGAAGTGATTATCCTTATGCAAAAACGAAAATTATTTAAAAGAAACACTTTATTGTTCAATATCCTTATTACGCTATTAATAAACGGTTTAGCGATTGGATTGATGCTCGTGTTAAATCGAAGCTATATACACGATGAAAACATCTTTATTCTTTTCATTTTGGCGGTGTTAATAATTACAATTGAAACAAAATCGATCATCTATAGTATTATTTCATGTGCTTTTCTGTGTTTGGCGTTTAATTTCTTTTTAACTGAACCCCAATACTCTTTTGTAATGGATGATTTAAATTATTATATTTCATTTGGATTCTTCATTATCATTGCCATCATATTTGGTAGCATTGTTATTCAACTTCAAAAAGAAGTAAAACAATCACAAGAAAACGAAAAGAGAATAAATATATTGTTTGATTTATCAAAAAAATTTCTTAATTGCCACGATGAAGATGAAATATATAATTGCATTACCGCATGTTTAGAAGAAAACATCAAAAATAAATTTTTATTGAAAAATCTGTTCTTAAATAAGACGTATGGCAATATAACTTCACTCAGCAATGAGGAAATGGAAGCATGCGATTTTTCTGTTAATCAATTTACAATTGTCGGTTATAACCAACCAGTATACTCATCAAATAATTTTTTAGTATTTCCGATAAGATCAAAATCGGTAAAATTTGGTTATATATTTATTAGATTAATCAAAAATTCTTTTAGTGATTCTGAATTTAATTTTATCAAAAGTATATCGACAGAAGCGGCTGTCGTCTTAGAAAGAGAACGTGCAATCCAAGAACAAGAAAAAAGTGAACACAAAAGTGAGAGAGAGCATTTTAAATCAACGCTTTTAAGGAGTTTGTCGCACGATTTAAAAACACCTTTGACTTCAATTCAATCTGGCTCATTGTTTTTAAAAGAAAATCTCGATAATATTTCGGCAACAGAAACAAAAGAGCTTCTCGATGATATTTATAACGAATCGGTATCTTTGTATTCTTTTGTTAACAATTTATTAAATATGTCAAAAATATCTGATAGACAATCAATAAACAAAGAATATGAATCTTTAGCAGATATTATGCAAAATGTTGAAGAATATTTTTCAAAACAAAAATTTAGCCAGAAAATTATTTACCCAACAGTTGATGAAACAACTTTGATATATTGTAACGCACAACTGATGATCCAATTATTTATTAACTTAATAAGCAACGGCATTAAATACACTGCACCTGGCAGCACGATTAGTGTTATCTTTAACATTAACAATGACAATTTGTTAGCAGAAATAAGCGATAATGGAGGCGGAATACCTGTTGATAAAATCAAAGATTTATTCAAAGAAGATAAAAGACTTCTTCAAAAGAAAGATGCTTATAGATCAAATGGCTTAGGCCTGATAATATGCAAATCAATCGTCGAAATACATAACGGATTTATCGAAGCTATGAATAACGATATTGGTGGCGCATCATTTAAATTTAGAATTCCATTGAAAAGAGGTGAACACGATGATACTGATAATCGAGGATGATAAATCAATTGCAAAATTATTAGAGTTAACATTAAAAACACACGATTACAAAGTTAAAGTTGCAAGCAATGGTCTTACCGGATTATCTATTTTTTTAAGCGATAAACCTGAATTAATTCTTTTGGATTTAGGTCTTCCTGATGTAGATGGTTTAGAAGTGATAAAACAAATTAGAAAAATTGATCAGACACCAATTATTGTTATTTCTGCTCGCGATGCAGAAGATGATAAAGTCAAAGCTCTTGATTTAGACGCGAACGATTATTTAACAAAGCCTTTTATGAGCGAGGAATTGTTAGCGAGAATCAGAGGCTGTTTAAGAAGAAACAATATCGCTAATAAAGAGGTTTTTGAAAGCAAAGGTTTAAAAGTAAACTTTGCATTACACCAAGTATTTGTAGATGATGTTGAAATCCATCTTACGCCATTGGAATTTAAGATGTTGTCTTTGTTTATAAATAACAAAGAAAGGGTGTTAACACATAAATATATTCAAAAAGAAGTTTGGGGTTATGATTCGCTTGATGAATATCAATCTCTTCGCGTTTTCATTTTGAATTTACGACGAAAATTATGCATAAATAATCATAATTATATCCATACTGAAATCGGAATAGGCTATAGGATTATCATATAATTTAACGATAGTAAAAAACGACGTTTTAGTTTTTATTATTTCATTAGATTTTCAAATTAAATTATCCATTCATTACTACCACCATTGAGGAAGGTTGTGGATAAATAACACTTAGTGTTATGGTTTTCTTTTTTGCTTATCCTTGGGACATTTTTGGGGACAAAAGTTGGAGTTGATTAGATGATGTGATAGTATAAATTCGCAGCAGGAGCAAGGATATTAAGTTGTTTCCATTGCGACGCCTATGTTGACGTGTTCAAGGAGTGGTGTGCTGCATATAGCATAAGTAGACAAAGTAAGGATGAAAGAGGTTTATGTATGGCTAAAGAATTATTCGACTATTCTAAATATAGTCCAAGTGACTACACCTATTATGGTTTCCATTTAAAAGATGGAAGATATCATATTGACACCAAAAGATTAAAGAAACTCCATTGTGATGGGTCTTTTCCTGAAGCAATGTTTTCAATGCCGAGAAACACCCATTATTTTGTTCCAAAACATAAAAGCGAAAGTGAATGGGCAATCAATCTGTTAAGAACGCAACTTAATATATTGGCTAAAGATTGGAACACAGAATACAAAGATGCTATTAAGGGTTTGACAACCCCAAGACAAGTTTATGATCAATCCAGAACTAGTCAGTTAATGTTTTCCTCTTCACCTGGAGAAGATATGGAAGAAATTGAATTTGAAGCTTTAAGGGAAAGCTTAAGAAGAGAGAATAAATACGATGAAGTAATTAAAAGCATTCACCTTCAGTATATTCAAAAAATATTTGCCGAGTACTTCCGTGCTCTTCTTGTTGTTATAAAAGACCGTGGCTATCCAAACAACTATGATTTTACGTTTGGATCATTTTGTGACTATGTTCAAGCAAAGACTGGCGCCACAAGTGCTGAAACGAATCCGCTTTTTCAACTTCAACATTTCAAGTACTTTGATTTATTGAACAAAATTGATAACTTCTTAAAACACAATACTGTGAAATCATATTTATCCATTGCGTGTAATTCTAGAGAAAAAGATGCGAACTTAAAGGCTTTTTTGGCACAGCATGTTTATTCAAAAAAAGAAGCAGGCAAACCATACGAAAATGGCATGTATGCAGGACATTGGCTTAAGATAGGTCCAACGTTTGTAGATGACATCCTAAATAATCTGCTAGAGTTTTCAAAAGAGTTCTGCAAATTGGTTTATGACGAAGAACCTGGTGAGTCTTGGTGGAACTCTGACGAATCGCTATTGAGAATTTTAAAAGACAATTATTTTGATTTGATATAAAATAGTTGAGCAATCATTAATCTAACCTCAGTTTTACGGAGGAGGAAAGATTTATGAATGATTGCTTCTCTTCCGCTAAAGTGATGGAAGAAATTAAATGTCGAATCAAAGACAAATATAAGAATCAAACTAATTTCGGCAAGAAGTTAGGCGCAAGTCGTAAGACCGTTTCCAGAATTCTAAATCGCGGTACAGACATTGACACATTCTTCAAGATTTGCAAGCTTCTCGACATTACAAGAATTTCTATCGAGTAATCGGTAGATTTTTTTGTAACCAATATGGGGACAAAACAACATAAGCAGTAAGAAAAACGATACTCTAATAAATATGACGAGTTTTAAGCCCATAAATGATAAACTTATCTATATGGATAATATTAGATTTATTGAAATAGAAGCTGCAGACCTTTATTACTCATCAATCTACAATAAGCCAATAGAAATCAAGAATGGCAAGGATGAATTTAACGACAAGTATTCAGACATTGTGCCGCCTAACCTAGATTTATATTATTTAGAAAGCAAAAAGGAACTAACGCTCAAAAAGTTAGGGGAAGAGTATTACTCTGATGTTTTTGTCAACGTCTCATTTAAATACCCCCTTTATGTAAATAAGAAGAAAGAACAGGTTATTCCAACCAAGAAGTTTGAAACAAAGATACCTATTCAAGATATTAGAAAGTATCTATACCTAAATGGTTTTGTCTTGAATGGAAAAAAGTATGTTAGATATAAACGTTCAAGCGGAGCTGCTAAAGGCGGAAGTTGCTTATTCATTAAAAAAGATCTTTCTCCTATGATGACCAAATGGTCAAGAGCTGGATTGGATGAATTTAAAGACTTGTGTTTTAAAGATTTAACATCGTATGAAGCTTACAGAGCTTTATCGTTAAGTAGTGTCATTACCACATTAGACTTAAATCCATACAATATTTTGTTTGTTAAAGACGTGAAGGTAACTCTAAAGAACCAAAACGTTGTTAGGGTTTATCACGACAAAAAGAGTGGACTCAATGCCGAAGAATCTATATGTGATGTCGAGAACAATATTTTTGATGGCGAAGGGCTACTTGATGAAAGTGTTTTTAGAAAAATAAAAAAGCAAAAGAAAGGAATGATGCTGCTAAGAAGTCGTTTCTTTAAGTGCTGCGCCTTTAACACAAATCTAAAAAAATGGTTTAAAGACAACAACATAACTAGTCTTGATCAATTGAATGGCGTTACATTTGCAAAATCTATAGATGATATTGTCTTGGTGGCTAGTGAATCGTGCCTCAAATATCTAAAGATGTGTGACGGCGGTTTTTCTAAAGAAAATATTAAGAGATGGTGTGACGAAATCAACACAGATGAAACAAAATTCGGCGTTGTTAAAACAGACAAGCCTACCAGATTTTTTGATGGCGAAATGGTGGAAACAACTTATCAACTACTTAATTCACTTCAGCTAAAGCAAAATAATGTAAGCAACTTTGTTCATCTTTATTTTGAATATATTAAACTCATTAGAGATATTAAAAACACGCCTGAGTTTATTCGCTTTTATTTAGAGGGTGAAGACACAGGGAATCAATATGACGACTACAGCGATGATTCAAAGGATACCAATGATATTAATGCTGAAAAAGAACTACTTAATTACTCGAGCTATTCTTTTAAGAACAAAGTGTGTCTTGAACTAATAAAAATTGATGGAAGAGTTAGACACACAGATTTGTTTAAAAAACGCGTTTTCAGTAGTGTAGTTGATAGCTTACTTTTAAAACTTTATAACGGAAAAGTCCTTGTTAATGGAACATATGCAACTTTGTTTGGAAATCCTTATGAATATTTAAAATATATTATTAAAAGCTTTGATCCTAACTGTCCGTCCTCTTTGTTGAAAGATGGAGAAATATGTTGTTCGTTCTTTGAAAATGGAAAGAAGCTTGTTGGTTCCAGAGCGCCTCATACAACAATGGGTAATGTCTTATTGGTTGAGAATAAAGAATTAAAAGAAATTAATCAGTATTTCAATCTTACCAAGCAAATAGTGGTAGTTGACGCTATTAACAACAATATTCAGCAGAGGTTAAGTGGGTGTGATTATGACTCAGATTCAATGCTCTTAACAGATAACGATATCCTTGTTGCTGCTGCCGAAAAGAATTATAGTTTATTCCCTGTTCCTTTTACTGGTTTTGGTTCGCAGAAAAAACCTTTAAAAGATTTCAAATGTCATGATGAGAAAACTAACTTAATTTTGAATCTTTATACGATCGATAACGAGATTGCTAACAATAATGTTGGAAAGATAGTTAATTTGTCTCAATTGTTAAATAGCCACTTATGGAATAAATTCGGTAATGGAAAAAATAAAGCTTACAAAGAGTTATATAATCAAATAGCTATTTTATCGGTTTTATCTGGTGCAGAAATTGATAGCGCCAAACGCTCATTTCCATTCAATACAACAACAGAATATAACAGATTAAGAAAATACGCTAAGGTAAATGGGCTCCTAAAAACAAAGCCGTTATTCTTTACTGTTGTAACTAAAAAGAATGGCCATAAGCCAAAGATCAGTAAAATCAAAGAAGAAAGTAATAAAGAGCGAGAGTTTAAAACGGCAATGGATTACTTATGGGATGCCGTAAGTAGAAATAAATTTGACAGTGATATTAGAACAAAAACAATTCCATTCTTTGACCTAATTTGTGAAGGGCTTGATACAAAAAATATTTCTGGGCCTGTTTACGCGCAAGTTAGAGAGGCAATTGAAATATTGGATGCAACTAATGAAGCAGTGACCAAGATCAGAGATCAAAGTAGGAATAATGATTTTGAATTGAAGAAAATGAATTTTAATAATGCAATCAAAAAAGCGTACATAGAACTCAAACGAAAAATAAATACTCCGGAAAAAGCAAAATTAATTATTAAAGCGCTAGAAAAAAGAGATGATGGCTATTCAAAAAGTTTCATTTTCCTTTACATCATTAGTAATTTCTCAGACAAGTTGGGCTATACTCTTAAATCACTATTTAATGACGATGTTAGAGCTTTGCCAACTTTAAGAAAAACCGCACCTGGCGAAAGAGCGCAGTATACCTTATTTAATAAATATAACTATAATAGAAAAGACTAAATCGTTTTCTTAAAAACATCAAAAAACTTACGGTAAACTAGTCTTTAAATTTTATATTCCTATATAAAATATGAACAAAACTTCCTATAGGATATTTCTCGCTAACTACGAGTATATCTGTATCCCGCAAGAAAGAGAGGTATATTTATGCGATACTTATTTTTCGATATCGAATGTGCAGATGGCAATAAAGCTATTTGTGAGTTCGGATTTGTCCTTTGTGATGAACAGTTTAGAATCATAAAGAAAACAAACACACTTATTAACCCTGAGTGCAAATTTAATTTGACTGGAAGAACAGGGCAGAAGGACCTAATACTTACATATCCATATGAAGAGTATTACAAACATCCCGCTTTTGATGATGCTTATGACAATATCAAGTTCCTCATGACTCAACCAGATTTATTAATCTTTGGTCATGGTGTAGAAAACGATATTAGATTCATTATCAAAGATTGCAACCGCCCTATTTATAAACTTAAACCATTTGATTATGTAGTTTATGACATTCAAAAGATGCTACCTGAATTCTCAAGAAAGAACAGTAAGTTTACATCTTTAGAAAAAGCTTTCCTTGAATTGGTTCCTGAACATATTAGAAACGAACTAAAAGATCATAGAGCTGTTGATGATGCATATAAGACTATGCTTGTCTTTGCTGCTATGTTGAAAGACTTAGAGTTCTCAGTTAATGACATGATTGAAGCGTGTCCAAAATCAAAAATAATGGCTTTAGAGTATTGGGAACGATATAAAGCTGATGAACCACTAAGAAAAGAAAGACGAAAGGCTAGAGAACAAGGTCGCAAGAACAAAGCCAAAAGAGATGAAGGACAAGTATTATGGGGCGAATTATATCGTAAACACGAACCATTGCTTGAAGACGCGAACTCAATTGGCAAATTTGTGACCGTTAGTGGCGAAATGAAAGAGAATCACGAAGAACTCAAGAATCTCATTAGGCTCATTGAAGAAAATGGTTTTGTTGCTTATGACAGAATTAACGGTTCCGACTTCCTTGTCGTCTTAGATGAAAAGAATAAAGAGCAACTAGCTAATGGGTTAAGATACCCATACGCTGGCAAAATCATTACATATCAAGAATTTGTAGATATGTGTGAGAAGAAATAATGCTGGGCGCAATATATGGTGCTATCGTTGGATCCAGGTTTGAATTATCTGGGTTCAACGAATATGACTTCCCGATGTTTCATCCATCCTGCCATTTTGCAGAAGATACATTGATGACTCTTGCTGTGGCTTTAACCTTAGTGGTAACAAGAAACAACAGAGATAATTATAAAAATACCCTAATCAGAAACATGAAGGATATAACTCATAAACATCCTAATTTTGGTTGGGAAAAAATGTTTTATGCCTAGTTATTCAAATACAGTGTTCCAACTCCATTAAGTAATTATGGAAATGGGTCTGCTATGAGAATATCTCCGGTTGGATGGGTGTGTGATACCTTAGAGGAAACAATTGAATTGAGTAAATTGACTACTGAGATTACACACAATCATCCAGAAGCATAAAAGGCGCTGAAGCAATAGCCGTGGCAATATTCATGGCAAGAACTGGTGAATCAAAAGAAGAAATCAAATCTAAAATGATCTCTTATTACCCTGATCTTGCAGATATGTCTATCGCAAAGCTTAAAGCGAGTGGATATGGTCTTGACGAACTTGGTAACTGGGTAACATGCCAAGGAAGCGTTCCACAAGCCATATGTGCTTTCATTGAATCAACAAGCTTTGAAGACGCTATTAGAAAAGCCATCTCTTTAGGGGCTGATAGTGATACTCAAGCTGCAATTACTGGTTCAATAGCGGAAGCATATTATGGACTAACTTATTATGATGAAGATAAAGTGATGCCCTATCTTCCTGAAGACCTTCAAACATCTATTTTGCCTTTGATTTAATTAAAAAGAAGAGAGCAAAATAACAAAACGAATAATTGTGTTTTGCCATCTAATTTCTGCAATTTAGCGGGGATATGATGGCTTTTTCGATAGATTTACAAATATGAAAGGGGGTCTATATGACCGATAAAATCTATTTAAAAGATATCGCTGGCTATGAAGAAGAAAAGGCCGAAGCAAAGAAAATAATCGAGGTTTTAAAGAATCACGAAAAGTATGAAAAGATTGGTGCCTATATTCCAAAAGGCTTAATCCTTTCCGGCAATCCCGGTGTGGGTAAAACTATGCTTGCTAAAGCTATAGCTAACGAAAGTAATGTCCCGTTCTTTGAATTCGAGAGTAACGAAGGCGAAACCGAATCCGAAACCATCAAATCTATTAAAGCGTTATTCACAAAAGCTAGAGAAAACGCTCCATCAATTGTATTTATTGACGAATTTGATGAATTAGTCATGACATCCGATTTCAGATCTGACTACTCAAGAAAAACAACAAAGATTCTATTAACAGAAATTGATGGAATCTCATCTAGTGATGGCATTTTAGTCATTGCCACCACAAATTACCGTCCAATGCTCCCTCCTGCTTTGATTAGAAGTGGGCGAATGGACAAAAGAATCACAGTTGAAATGCCTGATACGATTGATAGAGAAGAAATAATTAAACTCTATCTTTCAAGAAACGAACGCTTAAGCAATATTGACGCTCATCAGCTGGCACTTAAAACCGCAAACTTTTCTGGCGCTGATATTAAAACACTAATCAACGAAACAATTATTGATTGTGTTTCTCAAGGTATTGAAAATATTACACTTGCTGATTTTGAAAGAAATATCCCTGTCGTAATGTTTCAAGATATCAAAAAGAAGAGCAGAAATGGTCCAAGTGATATGACTTGCTATCATGAAATTGGTCATTTTATTGCAGAATATAAGCAAAGTGGCATTGTTGGTTCTATCTCAACCGAAAGATTCGGAAGAGTTATGGGTCATGTTTATTATGATAAAGAGATCATTAAATTTGAGCCTGTAACAAGAGATACACTGAAAAAGAAATTAATAACAATGCTTGGTGGTTTAGCTGGTGAACAAGTTATGTGTGGTGACGTAACCAGCGGTTCTAGCGATGATATCGGAAAAGCCAGAGAATACATTTCTCAACTAGTTAATGTTGGTGCGTTTGGCTTTGATAAATTATTACCGAACGCTCAAATTGGAAGATTTTCCCACGAATCTTTCCCAACTTCAGAAACAAGACTTGAAAAGATTGAAGAACTTGAATGCGATTTATTAACTGAAGCATTTGAAAAAGCTAAAGCATTGATTTCTGAGAACAAATCGCTTGTTGATGCCATCTATAAAGAGCTAAAGCAAAAAGAGAGACTTTCTAAGCGTGAAGTAGAAATGATTCTCAATTCATTCAATGGCGTTGCTGCTGTATCAACACAACCTAAAGCCACAATTTAAATATATTTGGTGCCTGCCCTAATTGATATTAGGGTGGGTGCCTTTAATCGAGATATGTTAAAATATAATTGGTTGATTAATAGTCTTATAAAACGATTTGATACGTTATTTGTCTTGTTAACGTATCTGTCGGCCTGACTGGTTATTGACTATTAATCTCCAGGAAAAGGACCTTTTTATATGTTAAAAAGTAAATTTTTGCCATTTTTAGTGGCAGTCACTTCTCTTGGAGTTATTACAGGTTGCTCCAATAAGGGTGAAACTCAAGAAACAATATCTGTAACCGATATGGTCGGCACAACCATAACCATCAACAAGAACCCTAAAAAGGTAGCTTGCGTCTCTAGAACAACATATGACTTATTAGTAGCGTATGGTCTAGGAGACAAAATTGATGGAGCTTACAAAGGCACATTAAATAATGATTGGGTACCACTGATTTATCCAGAAAGTAAAAATCATTATGTATATGAGTATCAAAATAGCAGTGAGCTCTTCTTATCAAGAGGAGTAGATTTAGTATTTGCTCCTGAAAAGTACATTGCTGATGATTTAAATGCACACGGTGTGCCTGCTTTATGTGTTTCCTTGTATGGAAATCCAACATTTGACAATTACGTCACATTTTTATCTCAATTAGTCACTAAGATTTGGGATGGTGATGATATCAAAGCAAAAGCAGCAGTTTGGGAAAACAAAGTCACAACCGCAATTAGTGAGGTAACTACTGAGCTAGCTAAGCACGATATAACCAAAAAGAAAGTATTTTATGTCCGTGGAGATAAAGATAAAGGTGTTGGTTATACTGACAACCAAGGATCTTTCACTGAATATGCATATAGATCTTTAGGATTTGATTTTATCGGCGCATCCTTAACAACAAACAAACCTTCTCAAGAAGAAATCGTAGCTCAAAATCCAGATATCTTTGTATGTGGTGGTCAATATCAAAACAAAAACATCAACGCCCTCAAAACAGAAGAGCCATATACTAATTTAGATGCGGTTAAAAACAATAAAGTCTATAACATCCCAATCGGATTTACTGCTTTTGAACAATTATCCGCTATGACACCAATATTCTTCTATGACCAAGCTAACAAGATTTACCCTGAGTATTTCTCATATGATATTTCAAACATGGTTAAAACAACCATTAAAGAGTATTTTGGAACTGACTTAACTGATGATCAAGTTTCTTATATGCTCAATGGACTTAATCCACAAGGTGGCTCGTTATATTAATGAATGAGAAAGTATTAAAAAGAAGAACAATAATATCATTTATTATCTCTATAGCCGTATTTGCTATTATATTTGCTCTTGCATTAATGCTTGGCAGATACAAAATCGGAATTGGAGATTTCTTCAAGGCTGTCTTTACTGATGATTCATCATTAGATACACAAAGAAGTATTATTACTAACCTTAGATTTCCTAGAACGATAATGGCCGCATTTGTTGGAATCGGCTTGTCGTTATCTGGTTTACTTTACCAAGAAACATTTAGAAACAAATTGGTATCGCCTGATTTATTAGGTGTTAGTACTGGAGCGTCAGTAGGTGCAGCACTTGCTATTGTTCTTGGATTGTCATCTGCATTAATTAGTGTATTTGCATTTGTTATAGGTTTATTAACTGTTTTTGCAACAGTGTTGATATCGAAACTATTTAGAAATGGTTCATCAACTATTTTGCTCTTGTCTGGCATTATAGTTGGTGGATTCATGTCCGCAATCTTATCGATGATCAAATACTTTTCGTCCGATATTACAACACTCGCTAGTATTACATATTGGTTGATGGGCTCATTCGAAAGCGCTGATATGAATCGCAATTACATCCTCATGGGAGTGGTAGTTGTTTGCGTTATTGTTTTGCTTCTTATTTCCCATCCAATTAATTTAGTTAATCAAGGAAAAGCAGAAGCTCAAACAAAAGGCATTAACTATAACTTTTATCGTGGTTTAATTATTGTTTTATCAACTGTTCTTACAGCTATATCTGTATGCTTCTGCGGAACCATATCTTGGATCGGTTTAGTTATTCCACATATCGTACGTTTGCTAGCTGGAAGAGACGCTAAAAGAACAATACCTTTATGCATTACTTTCGGTGGAACATTTACGATTTTAGTCGATATACTTTCTAGAACATTTACTGATTCAGAGATTCCATTAAGTGCGGTGACAGGCTTAATTGGTACGCTTATATTTGTAGTAATTTTAATTGTTAAAAGGAGTAAGTTAAATGAGCATAAAGACATCTAATTTATCTTTTAAATATGATAAAAAAGCTGCAAAACCAGTGTTAAATTCAATAAACCTCAACATCAAAGAAGGTTCTGTTAATGTTTTGCTCGGCTTAAATGGCTGTGGCAAAACAACATTAATTAAGCTACTTGCTGGATTAGAAAAACCTTTAGAAGGAATTATTGAATATGGCCTCTTTGACCTCCAAAAGATGAAGATTAGAGAAAGAGCAAAAACATTCTCATATGTGCCTCAACAAGCTAATGTCACTAACGATGTTCCTGTTAGGCAATATTTATCTTACGGAACTACAAACACGCTCGCATTCTATGAGCATCCTGGCAAAGAAGAAATGGAACTAGTTGAAGCTACAGCCGAAAAACTCCATATCACTCATTTATTAGATAAGAATCTAGGTGAGATAAGTGGTGGCGAACTTCAAATAGTCTTAATAGCGTGTGCTTTAATCCAAAAAACACCAGTAATACTTCTAGACGAGCCAACATCCGCTCTCGATATGAAGAATCAAAATCTAGTCTTATCTCTTCTAAAAGATATTTCTAAAGAAGAAAATAAAACAATTATTCTTTCCACACATAATCCTAATCACGCACTATTCTTAAATGCGAATGTTGTGCTTATTCATAATGGTGTTGTATGTGATGAAGGGCCTGCTAAAGATTTAATTAAAGTCGATAAACTAGTTCCGATCTATGGTGACCATGTATGTGTTTCTAAAGATTTGGGATATGAAGAAATATCATTTAAATAAATTTGTTACTCTTTTTGGGACAAAAACGTTTTGCTATCTATTTTCATTATATAATATTGGTGTCGATAAGAAACCAGCAGAAAGAATAAAGAAAATAAACTCTTCATTTGTATTACTAGATTAAGGAGAAAATCATATGGCATTTAAAATTGGAACCAGAAACAATAGTAACATTAACGATGTAATAGAACTCTTAAACATGACCGCACAAGATTTCTATAAAGCCAAAATTCAATTTGTTGACAGGTCGTATTTCAGCCATCTTAAAGCAAATATCTTAAGCGGAATTATTGATATTGAAAGAACAATAAGAGGTACCTTTGGCTGTGATTTATCGATGGTCTCTGTTGACGAAAACAAATTAAAAGAAATGTATCCAAATGCTTGCTTGACTATGTTTAATAATGGTGATTCTGTTGATATTGAAAAATTGAGTTATTATTTAACTTCATTAAGAAACATTAACGCTCATGTTTTTATTAGCAAAGAAGATACATCCTTCTTAGAGTCGGATTTTTCTTTCTTACAAAATCAAAAACATTTTCACGGATCTATTAAATACTTAGTTGATGATAAGGTTACCGTTGCCGGGGTGCTTTTTATCGTTTTAAGTTTTTTAAGAAGTCAATCTATTGCAACTTTAAATAAAGATGACTATTTAATTGGCGTTATTAGCAACGGAAAATATGAGCTAGATGATGGTCAAAGATTTGTTAATGAAATCAGTCACACAAACTTAGAAATTGAAATACGTAAAAAGAGAGGTAGTGATATTGCTACATCTTTAATGGGCGAACTCTTTGATAAGGCTTCAATTGATGGAACAAAGTATTCTATTTCAATAGGCAGAGAAACTTATCCAACTTTTAAGGTTGATTGTACATTAGATGGCAAGAGATTGATTATTCAAAAAGGATCATTAACGCGAACTTATTACAAAGATGATTATGTTCTAAAGATTGAGGATGAGAAAGAATTCATAAGATTAGCAAATTTGTTGCCGCCTTTTGGATTAGTTGATTACTTATATGAATCAGGTATTACCGTTTTTAATAAGGAATCAGCTTCCGTAATTAATGATAGATTCGAAATAATTTCAAAAATAAATAGACCAAAATTTTACGCTGATAAAAATCTTGCTCTTTTGATGTTTAAAGACAAAGCGTCTGACTTTAGAATCATGTCATCTTTAATGACGGATGGTCTATCGCGATTATTACTTGCTACAGAAAATTTCATCTATAGAACAAGAAAAATTAATAGAGGTTCTGATTACACATCATTAGCTAAAGCCTTAAGCTATATCAATACACCAGATGAGATATTAAATGAAGTCATTTATTTGAGGAACTTTTGTGCTCATGGTTATGTCTTAAATGATTACCTTATTTATAGAGATGAGGTAAGACAGTTTACTTTGGAATATATTGTTAAAACAATCAAATCACTTTCTGACTTTTTAGAACGTAATCAAAAAGATGTTTTTAATAATTTCAAAGAGTATAAACGCGAATTCTTAATTAATAAGATTCTTAAAATAAAATATAAAATCGCCATTAATTACACGGATAAAGTAATTGATGATTATCCGAAATACGATAAAAAAGAATTAGCAAAGAAAAATGCTTATATCAAGAATTCGTTCTTCGATGTGACAATGTTCAATGAGATTACTAATTTCGAGATTCAAAGCATCAGAGTCATTCAAGTTCATTTGCCGGATACCGATGACTGCTTATATTTTTATGACAACACAAAAAGCCGTGAAAGATTAGTTTTCTTCTGTTCATGTTTCGGATATGTAATTATTAGCGAAAAAGATTGCGGGTTAATAATAGAAATAGAATTATCTAAGTAAGTAAAAAGGCCACATTTCCTTAATACAAAAGGAATTTGTGGTCTTTTTACTCTCACAATAATTTATCCTTCTTAACTACAAATAGATAAGAAAAAGCAATTATGGTATAGTAAACTTTAGTTAGGATTTACATATCCTTGGATGGAAGTGGCAGAGAATACGATGTTATTATTTATCCAGTTTCATTATTGAACACAATTCTCGATTTAATTAAATCTAAAGAGATTGCATAGGACAACATCCATGAAATTATCAATCAAGAACTCGATATATCAGGCAATTATTCACAACAAATGGTTGGATATTTCGTATGTAAACAAAAAGGAAGAAACGACTGACTATTACATCGGAATTAAAGATATAGATATTGAAAAGGGCAGAATCTATTGTGATATTTTTAATCCGTTCAAAAGCACTGAGGTAATAAAAGATAAATCAGATACCTTTATTTATCTAAACGGTATAAAATCTGCTTCTGTTTTAGAGCAAAGCTACTATGATACATCCAAAGAATTATTAACAAAGGTTACTACAGATAAAAGTATCGGAGATTTTCTTGACGTAGTAAATTTTGATAACAATATCTTAAGATATCTTTCTGATTGCTATCGCATGGACAACGATCCTTTCTTAAAAGAAATAGTGATGGTAGATGGAATTGATATTCACACTCTTTCTGAAAAAGGAAAATATGAACTCGATGACAAACAATTCAATACACTTCTAGATAAGATTTTTAAAAAGACAAAATATGAAGCTGAAATCATTAATCGTTATCAAACATTAGCAATAAATAAGTTTTCAATCGACATAAACAACAAACAATATGTTGTTGCTTATAGAACGCTTACACTAAATTTCAAAAATAAAACGCTCAAGATGTCTGATAAATCATCTATTAACAAATCATTCTTAATCGACGGGAAGAAAGTGTCATTAGGAATGTATTTAGACATGGATGCGGATGAGTTTTGTTCCACTTACGATAAAAATGAGGAAGAATATAAAAAACATATTGAAGAAAATTTCCATAATGGCGAAAAATCAAACACACGTCCAACCATATTTTTCCTGATGAGAGATTCTCAACGTGGCGTTGATCAAGCTTTTGAAGCTATTCATGAAATGGACCAAGAAGGCAAATTATCAATACCACTTAAGGCTTTCTTTGGAAGGAATAAGAGCAGAAGCGGAACATCAAAAGAAGTAAATCTTGTTGTTTTTAATAGAAACAAAATCAACATTGACCAAATGAGGGTAGTTTACAATTCAATGGTCAATCATGTGACTTATGTTAAAGGACCACCAGGAACAGGAAAAACAGAAACAATTTTCAATGTTCTTTTATCTGCTTACGCAAACGATAAAACCGTTTTAGTGTGCTCAAATAATAATCATCCTGTAAATGATATCTTTAAGAAGATGGATGGATCTCTTTCTATTAAAAGGCCATTCTCAACAGAGACTGAAAAAATTATTTTCCCAATGATTAGATTGGGCAATAACATTGAAACGCAAGAAACCATAAGAAAGTTAAGAGAAATAATGAATTTCGTCTCAAGACACGAGAAATCAAGAGTTCAAGAAGAATTAACTGAAGCAAGTAAAAACAGGTCTCTATCTGGCTTTAAAGAGTTAAAAAACTTACTTATGGAATACGAATCACAAGTTGATTTGAAAGAAAGAATAGAAACTCTTCAAAAGATAAGAAAATTAACAACAATCGGACAAATTAATGGCAAGCTTGATGATCAAATTGGTGCATATCAAGCTAAGCTTAATAACGCCAGAGTCATTAAAGATGAAGATGTCCTTAAATATGCTATTTCTGCATCGGAAGACAAAAACTTCCAAAACTATGTTTATTATTCTTCTTTATTGAGATTTAAAAGATTGTCGAATGATACGTATAAAGAACTAAGAGATATTATTGCTATTGATGATTTAGAAGAAGGGGTCAGACAATTCAATAAATATTTGAGGAATGACACTAATCTAAGAAGGCTTTTAGCAATTTTTCCATTGGTTATTTGCACTAATTTATCTTGTGAAAAGCTTGGCTCTCCAAAGCCACAATTCGACTTGGTTATTATGGACGAATCTGGCCAATGCAATACTGCTACTTCACTAATTCCTATTGTTAGAGGCACAGACTTGCTCTTAGTTGGAGATACAAATCAATTGCAGCCAGTTACAGTCATAGAACAAGACGTAAATGAATTGTTGATGGATCAGTATGGTGTTGGAGAGGAGTATGACTATGTTCATAACTCAATTCTTTCTACAATGCTTCGCAAAGACAACAACTCTAAAAATATTTTGCTTAGATACCACTACAGATGTGGAAGAAAGATTGCTAGTTTCGTAAATCAACGATTCTACGAGCAGCAATTAAAATTATTGAATGATAATAATGGTGACTTGGTTTATTACGATGTCCACAATACATATAACCCAGAAGCGAGAAATTCTTATCGTGAAGAAGCTGCTCAAATAGCAAAGATAATTAAAGAAAATGGATATGAAGATGTAGGCATTATTACCCCGTTTGTTAATCAAGCTGCTCTTGTTAACGATTTATTAATGAAAAACGGTGTAAATAATGTAAGAGCAGGAACAATTCATACGCTCCAAGGATCAGAGAAATCGGTGATTATTATGTCAGCCGCTCTTTCACCAAGAACTGGTAAAAAGACAATGGATTGGATTAAAAACAATCATGAATTGATTAACGTTGGTGTTACTAGAGCGAAAGAAAAGTTTATTTTTGTTGGTGATAAAGAAGCTATTGATAAATTAAGTGGCGAAGAAACCAACGACATTAAGGTCTTGTCTGATTATGTATATAAGAATGGTGAAATCATTGTTCCTAAAAGTGATGCTGTGATTTCATACGATTTTTCAAATGACTCCAAAAACGAAAAAGATTTCTTCGATACCGTTCAGCCATATTTCAATAGACGTGGTAGCAAATTTAGAGTAGAACGCAATGTTCCTGTAAAAGAAGCAATCAAAGCCATCAATACAGATGATCTTAAATTAATGGGCAAAAAAGAATTCGATGTTGTTGTCCAGGTAAGTGGTGGTTTTTTAAATCGCCAGTACCACACAATCGTTGTTTTTGAGATTGATGGTGGCGAACACATTGGTAGCAAAAGAACCGCCCAACTCGATAGGCAAAAAGAATACATCTGTAAACAATATGGAATTAAGCTAATTCGTATTCCAAACAGTGCTGTCAAAGATTATGAGTCTATCATCAGCTTATTTGAATTTGTTGTTAAAGATTTACCGAATATAGAAGAAGCCTATACTCAGATGAGCCTTTTTGATGAGGAGTAATCATATTATATAAACATCAAAACTTGCGTAGGAAAATCTCAGAGATAAATGTTGGTTTTCTAGGACACTATTCCAAATATGGGATTTTAATTATTAATTAGATTGGTTATCTTTCTATTAATAGAGATGTCGCGAATGGTTTCTTTCAACTTGTCACAGTTAGATATGAAAAAGACCGATTATTCTAACTACAAATTATTGTTTTCAGATAACTTATATTAGAAACAAGCAAGAATCAAATTCAAAATTATGACCTCCAGCAATCACTTCATCGTGAGTCTGAGCAGTGAATGCGCTATTGGTAAATGTAGCAGTATATTTTCCTAAGCCATCACTTTCACATGTCGATTATGTTAAGACAGTATAAACAGATTCAACCACTTCGCTCTCCACATGAGTAGCGTCATCGGTGCAAAATTTTATACATAAAATGCTTTAAAGTGCAATCTTAAAGTGCAACTTGCACTTAAAAAACCAAGGCACAAGAAAAGACCTCATAAGAGGCCTAATCTATGCTGGATAAATCATTTGGGAACAAAAAACCGAGTTGTTATACTCGGCTCATAAATGTTTAATTGCTTTAATGATTTTTCTTTTTCTTCCTTGATATATTCCAGCACCTTCATATATCAATTCAAATCCACATTTCTCCAACACTCTTCTGCTGGCTTTATTAGATGCTAAAGCGATACCGATTATTTGTTTAAGATTCGTATTGTTTTTGATATGATCCAAAAATAGATTAACAGCTTCAGTGGCGTATCCATTGCCGTTATAAATCATAGCAATGTGATAACCAATTTCCCATCCTTCTTCTATTTTCACTAATTGGACATAACCAAGATTAATGTTATCTTTCTTTCTTATAACTGTGTAGACAAATGGTCCGTCCTTACTATCATAAGAATTGATAATTTGGTTAACTACATCACTTGTTTCTTCTAATGAATTAAATACTTCATCGGGAGCAAATTTACGATTGTTATCATCTTGCGAATTTTTATAAATATCGCAGTACATTGATTGATTCATTCTGACAATTTGCAATCTATCGTTTTCAATAATGATTTGTTTATTACAAAGAATGTCTTTGTTAACGATATTTTCCCAATCTTGATAATGAGATAAAACTCTTAAGATATAAACACATTTTGTATGTTCGTTAACTTGATATATTGCTACATGATTAGCACATATTAAGCAATATGCCTTCGCGTAGTCAAAAATAGAATTAGCTATTTTAAGTCCACTATAAGGGAAAGTTTCTAATTGTTCAAATCTATCAAATATTTTAAGGATGTATTTTTTAGCAATTTCTAAATTATCTTTAGCAATAAAAAGTTTGATGCTTTCAAGATCAGAAAAAGCACTACTGGTGATGATGATTTTATATGTCATATTAATTTCTTTTTTGCGTCTTCTAAGGACATAACTCTTCCGGAATTAACGTCTGCTATTCCTTGGTTTATTGCTTGCATCAATTTGATTGTTTGATAAAGTTCATCTAAAACATGCGAATCAATAAGCGCGGTATCTTCTCTGCCATTAACTGTTATATAAACTGGTTGGCCAGTAGTTTTACATAGTTCACTTATTTCTTTATATCTATTTCTTAAATCTGCACTAGGTCT
>JALFFX010000007.1 GCA_022777645.1 Erysipelotrichaceae bacterium | reverse complement strand
ACAAGAATTATTGAACATAAACACTTCAATAAATTCAATAAATCAGAAAAAACAATTATTTCCAAAGAATATCCACTTCCTGCCAGTGAAACAAGTGAACCATATTATCCAATCAATGATGATAGAAATATGAATCTTGTTAAAAAATATTTAGAAGAAAAAGAAAAATATCCAAATATTTATCTAGGTGGTCGACTTGGCTTATATAAATATCTTGATATGGATGATGTAATCGAACTCGCCTTAAATCAAATTGAAAAATTAATCTAAAATCATCTAAAATAACATCAATTCCATATAAAATCGGTTTTGATGTTTTTTTATGCTTAGAATATGCTCAATTCAGTCAGACCTTTAAATTTTTTGTCAAGTATTTTAGAGAAAAATATTATAATATTTTTACTGTCACATTAAATACTTATTAATATAATATATTAATAATAGTTTCGATATTTTTAAAAAATTAAAATAAGTGTCATTTTAGCACTTTCAAAATGTGACAATTCCAAACAAAATATAGTTAACAAATAATATTTTTCAAAAGGGGGGCACTCTATGACTTTTGGCGAAAAATTAAAAGGTTATCGATTGCAAGCAAAACTAACGCAAGATGAACTAGCGAAGAAGTTGTTTGTCGATCGCACCGCCATTACAAGATGGGAAAATAATTCCAGACTACCGAACATTGAAACAGTTAAAAAATTAGCTGCTATTTTTGGTGTTAGCATTGATGAGCTTTTGTCTGAAGAAGAGATGAAAAGAGCAGAGCAACAAACAAAAGCAAAAGAAAATGATGAAGTAACACCACCAAATGGGAAGAAACCTCCTGTTAGAAAAATCATTGATACATGCATGATTGTCTTATTTGCATTAACAGGCGTCGCTGGCGCAGGCTTAATTACTGGTGGATTATTAAAAACATTTGAAAAACCTGAGGATAGTTCCACAAGTGAAGTTAACCTCGGCAATCTTCAATCAATTTATGTATCACAAAATCCGACGTATATGACTTATGTCGTTGGCCAAACATTCAATAGTGATGGTCTTGAAGTAAAAGGTGTATATGATTCAGGAAGTGAAGAAGTCATTACTGGATATGATATCGAATTAAAAGATCCATTTACCGTCGCGAATAAAAAGCAAACTTGTTTAATTTCTTATTATGATGAGGCAAGTGAAAATACCTTTACCACTCTTCTTGAGGGTATATCAGTATATAGATCTTATAGTGGTGTCTTTACTCCTGTTGGCTTAGAAGCTGCCTCAGGACCTGCTGTTCAAAAAGAAAATACAACTTTTGATAAAACTGGATTATCGCTATATGTCAAATATGATGTCAATGGCGAAATCATCACTGATACATCAAAGAAATTCACCATTGGTCAAAATTCGACAAATAATTCATATGATCAAATTAAATTAGTTAGTCCAAATCAAGTTTTAACAAGCGAAACAAGAAGTGTTGATATTTACTATTCACAAGGAAAATCAAGTTCAATTCCTGTCGATGTTGTTTCTAGAGTTACTACAACATGTAAATATTCAACATTAAGTGCTACTGAAGAATTAAATATTGCTGATATATCTATAAAAGGAACTAAAAGCACAGGCGAAGAAATAACTATTGATCCAAGTAAATATAGTTGGGTTGATAACATTTCTGGTGATGTTACATTCCCTGCTAAATTTTCCACAAATGGAACTCATACAATTTTCGCAGAAAATTTTGGTGTGAATTTCAGCGCTTCATTTGATCTTGTTATCACTGGAGGAATCGAAGCAGGTGGAAATAACTCCGATTTAAATGAAGATTATTATTACACTGAATGCGAAGACATGGAAATTGAAGGCGCATCAGTACTTAAACAAACTGGGGATAATTATTTAACAAATTATATCGATGAATGTGCATATGGTAGTTTCCATGCAGCAGCTTATCTTGGCTATAACGCTCCATATGAAGCAAACGGCAAAGGCTTTGTTCATAACTTTGATGTGAGCAGAGGTGCCAGCATGACATATTCATTCAACGCTTTAGGTGGCGGCAAGGCTGACTTAATTTTAAGAGGCGCGACAAATATTGTTAATACAAGTAACTATTCTGCTACCGCATTAAATGTTGGAACAGCCGCAAACATTGAATTAAATGGGGTTTCAATTAACTCTAAGATCAAAACAACTGATAATTTTGTTGGCAAAGCAGCAGGTGCAGCTGATCCACAAAATAGAAACACAACTCATGAAGAAACTGGCTTCTCCTTAAACGGAAGATATTTATATCTTCTCTGGACAGATGTCACAATCAAGGGTGTTGATTTAAAAGTTGGTAAAAACACAATAACGATAACTGCCGCAAATAATTCATCAAGTGGACATTGGGATAGTATCAAATTTGATATCACACCATATAAAAATGGCGGTTCTGGTTCAGAAGAAGGCGGAGGAAGCGGAGGAAGCGAAACTCCAACAGTTCCTGAAACATTAACTGGCACTATATACAATAAAGAATGTGAAGATATGACTCTTAACTATTGTTCATATCTAAAACAAACTGGCGATAATTATAAAACTGATTTTATCGATTCAAAATGTAGCTATGGAAGTTTCCACGCCGAAGCATATTTAGGTTACACTGCTCCATATGAAGCAAGCGGAAGAGGTTTTGTTCATAATTTTGATTATCGTACCACCCCTGAAAGTGCTTCTATGGAATGGACAATAACAACTGAAAAAGAAGGTTATGGTCGTCTTTCAATCACGGGTGCAACAAATTATCTCATTGATAAAACAAATTACTCAGCAGGTGATTTGATTTGGAAGGATGCTTTCAAAATATATGTTAATAATGAAGATGTCTCATCTCTTATAAGCGATACTAACAAGTTCGAAGGAAAAGCAGCAGGCGCAGCCGATTCTCAAAATCGTAACTACAACGCGACATCCAATGGTGCTTCTCTCAATGGAAGATATTTATATCTTCTTTGGGATGAAGACTATATCGATCTTGTTAAATTAAATAAAGGTGAAAATAAAATTAAACTCGTTCCACTTAGAGATGGCGAAACCGGTTCTGGCCATTTCGACAAGATGAGTTTTCAATTCTATAACTAAGGGGGCAAAAAGATGAACAAGAAAATTAAACGAATTATCCTTACAAGTGCCGCCACTTTATTAACAGGGGTTACCGTCGCGGCAAATGTTCTTTATAACAAATATTACGACTTCATTAACGATGGCTTAAATCCTACCAAAGTTACATATGATGAAAAAGTATTAGAAAAAGGCAATGAATTTGTGTCCACCATTGTAAAAGAAGGTGTGACAATGCTTAAAAATACATCACACAAAGCTCCTTTTGCCTATGATCCTGAAAATCCAACAAAAAATAGGAAAGTCAATATCTTTGGATGGTCAAGTATTGATGCTGGATTTTTAATTTCAGGTTATGGTTCAGGAATATCTCGTATCCCAGAAAACAAAAGAGTATTGCTCTACAAAGGTTTTGATACTTATAACCAAAAATACCCAAACAAGAAAATTGAATATAACACCAATTTGAAAAGCTTCTATGAAGACTTTTGCTCAGCACGACAAGTAAGCGAATCACTCGGCGGAAACGACAAATTATATACAAATTACAATCCAAAAGTAAGCGAGTACACCAATGCATCTAATAATGTTAATGGCAAAACTTTATTGGAAGACGCTAAAGAGTTTTCAGACTCAGCAATAATTGTTTTATCCCGTCAAAGTGGAGAAGCTCAAGATTGTCCTCAAACATATACATACAATTATTCCACCAAAGGTGGATCAATAGTCAAAGATGAGACAAGAGGTTACCTATCATTAAGCGATGATGAAATCGACATGATTGATATGGTTAAAAATAATTTTGATAATGTCACTGTCTTGCTCAATTGCACAAACATGATTGAATGTGGGGCGTTTGAAGATGACAAAATCGATAACGTCTATTATATCGGTGTCACTGGTCAAAGCGGCGCAAGCACAATACCAATGATTTTAACTGGCGATATCAACCCAAGCGGAAGAATCACTGAAACACTTGTCACTGATCATAAAGAAAATCCATCATTTTATAATATTGGACGTTTAGCAAGTTCAAGTGTTACATATGTTGAAGATATATATGTTGGCTATAAATGGTATGAAACTGCCGACAAAATGGGCTATTGGGATGGATATACTGCAAAAGAAGCATACAAAAGCAATGTCAAAACTGGTTATGATGGAATTGTCCAATATCCATTTGGAAGTGGATTGAGCTACACCACCTTTGACTGGGAAATAGTCGATAAACCAGTTGGTGAATTACTTGCCACAGATCAATATGAAGTAAATGTCAAAGTCACCAATACCGGAGATAAAGCAGGTAAGGAAGTCGTTGAATTATTTTATGAACCTCCTTATAAATCAGGAGAAATTGAAAAATCATCAATTAATTTAATTGACTACGCCAAAACAAAATTATTAGAACCTGGAGAAAGTGAAACAGTCAAGTTATCAATCGACCCATATTATATGGCAAGTTATGATTGCTATGACAAAAACAATAATGGTTTTAAAGGCTTTGAGCTTGATGCTGGCGAATATATCTTTAAATTGATGGTTAACGCTCACGAGATTAAAAACGAATCAACAAAATTCTCATTAAATCTTGCTGCTAATTATCAATTTGCAAAAGATCCTGTTACTAATAATGATGTTAAAAATCGTTTTACAGGAGCAGATGCCACAAACGTAACTCCATTAGATAGAAATGATACAAGTTTATATTTATCAAGAGCAGATTTTAAAAATACATTCAAAAATGTCACTGTCGCACATAGCACCGCTAATGGGACAGTAAATTCAAAAAATAGTTATGATACGCTTCCAACATTTGGTCAAGATAATGGCTTATATTTATATACAAATCTTGACGGAAGCAAAATCACTGATGTCGGTTTATTAAAAGAACCAGATGGTACAAAAATCAAAGCCAATAGTGAACTGATGAAAGAATTAGGAGCAGACTATAACAATGAAAAATGGGACTTGCTCCTTAATCAAGTCACGATTGAAGATGCTGAACATTTAATTGCTATGGGTGGATATTCCACTTGTGAAGCATTAAGCGTTGGCAAAATCTGGTTAAGAGATAACGATGGACCAATGGGTTTAACAAGAAGTAACGCTTCTGTTACTGAAACAAGTCAATGGACTTGGTTCCCAATGGCTGGATTAATCGCTAATTCATTTAATAAAGCATTAGCAGAAGAATACGGAAATGTTGTTGCCAATGAAGGCGTATCAACTGGTGTAAGTGGTTGGTATGCTCCTGGCGCGAATATTCGTCGTTCACCATTTGGTGGCAGAAACAATGAATATTATTCTGAAGATCCAATCTTAAGTGGTTATAGCGCTGCTTATACAGTTAAAGGCGCATTAAAAGGTCATTTATATGCATATATAAAACACTTTGCTTTAAACGACCAAGAAACAAATAGAGGAAATGTCTATACTTGGACAACCGAACAAGCTTTACGTGAAAATTATTTACGTCCATTTGAAATCGCAGTTAAAGTTGGAAAAGCTAACGCAATGATGAGCGCCTTCAATCGCGTTGGTGGCGTTACTGCTAGACAATGTTATCCATTATTAACAGAAATACTTCGTGATGAATGGGGCTTTAATGGCTCAGTCGTCACTGACTGGATGGGAAACGCAGGCGATGCCAAACAAGGCATTGCAGCCGGCAATGATTTATGGCTTAATGGTGCACAATCCTTCTCCCACAACCTAGGTTCTTCTTGGGCAAGCGATATGACAGTTGCTAACAATGTTAGAAAATCTGTTAAGAATATCTTATTCACCGTTTGCTCAACTGAATATTATTCACTTAATGAAACTGAAACTGTCACAACTGTAACAAGAGGATATCCATATTTTGAAATTGCAGTTGTTGGAGTCAATTTCATCTTCATCGACGCCATTGTGGTAATGCTATATTTTGCATATTTCTCAAAGAGCAATGACGATTTGTTTACAAAGAAAAACAAGGAGGACTAATCCATGAAACGAGAAATTATATTCACTCTCGCTATTGCATCATCTCTTCTTGCTCCAGCCTTATTAAAAAGCCATCAAACAGTAAGAACCGAAGCCGCCACTGAAAGTTTTTATAAAAAGATGGAATGTGAAAACATCAAAGGTTATGAGCAAGTTGGACAAGATTACACCGTAAAATTATCAGGAAGTGCTGCCCGCTACGACAACAATTTTAAAAGCATCAGAAATTTCGTTGCTCATTATTACACTGGCGAATATGCATGCTCACCATATAATGAAGAAACAAGAACTGTCTACATCAACGATAAAGCAGTTGAAAGAACAGTTAATTTAACAGGAGGATATATCACCTCTGACGAAAATGGTAAATCAACATTTACTTTTGAGGCTCCATATAGTACAAGAGCGGAATTACGTGTACGTGTTTCATCAAATGTTAATAAAACAAATTATTCAATTGGTACTTTAAATTTAACTACCGTATTATCAGCTAGCGTTAATGGCAATTCAATTGCAATTCCTGAAACAGCGATTGTTGAAGGAAGAAATGACGCAACTGCCGATCCACAACAAAATGTAACTGGGGCAGCAAAATATGGCCTAACAAAAGAGAGCCAAGTAAAAGCAGAAGGCAATCTTGATGGTCGATATATGACCCAAATCTTTAAAACAGTATCATTAGGAACTGTTGTCCTTAATAAAGGAACTAACACTATTACGTTTACAACAAAAGTTAAGGCTGCAAGTGGTCAATATGATTATATTGAACTTATCGGAAAAGAAGACACTGTTACATTAAATAACACTACAACAATTGAATGTGAAAATATGGCTACAGATGCTGTAAAAATTGGAACAGATGAGAATGGTAATCAATATGATGCATGTCAATATGGAGCATTTCACAAAGAAGCGTATTTAGGATACGAAGCACCATATAAAGCAAGCAACGATGGTTTTATACATATGTTTGATGAAGGCAAATATATGGAATGGAGTTTTGTTAGTGATGAATTTTATAAAGCCGATTTGGTATTAACAGGTGCCACAAATAAAGGCATCAATACATCGAATTATTCTGCATCTGATTTATATTTGGCAACCGCTATCAAATTATATGTTAATGATAAATTAGTTAGCATTGATTCATCATTAAAATTTGCTGGAAAAGCAGCAGGTGAAGCTGATCCACAAAACCGTAATTACAACGCCCAATCAAATGGCGATTCTCTTAACGGAAGATACTTATATCTTCTTTGGGATAGCGTTACATTAAATAACATTGAAATCATTCAAGGCATTAATACAATTAAACTTGTCGCTAATAGTGGTTCAGAAAGCGGACACTGGGATAAAATTGCATTAACACCAACAACTATTGATACTGTTAATAAAAAGGCCTTTGAATTTGCTGGTAATTTCTCCACAACAGTAACATGTGATCCTACAGGCAATACAGCTCCAAGTGTTGGTAAATGGAACGAAGTTGCGGAAATCTATAACAATCTTGAAGATGAAGTAAAAACAAAAATTTCATCAGCTACTGGCAGAGCAGATGGCGACGATCTTGAAGTAATGGTTGCAACATATGACTATATTATTGCTAAATATGGCACATCAAAATATGTTAACTTCATGAATAGAAGTGTTATTAGTTTAGTTTCACCATTTGCAGGTAATTTCAATATTAAGAATAACGCATTTGTCACTGTGATATGCGTTATCGGACTTCTTTCCATAACTGCAATTGGTTATATTGTCCTTCGTAAGAAACATATCTAATTATATTTATAAGCGTAGTTAAAAATAGCTACGCTTTTTTATATGTTGGGCATATTAATGCAAACCTCAGAATAGTTATGTGAAAAATCGACAAATACCTACATTTATCACCGAGAAAAAACAACAAGGTATTTTTTACAATTCCAAGAGAAGCTTAATCTCCGTCAAAACAATCTAGAAGAACTGCATTAATTTCATATTTGCTATATGCTTGGTATCTATGATTCGTTTTATGCTTTCTGGAAACGATAGCGAGAAGCGTTATTTAATGATATCAACTAAATTTACTGGAGATAATTCATTAAGAGTTGAAATAAAAAGTTCTTTTTTCCAAAATTTTAAACTTTCCTTGTCCTTAATGAAGTTGGAAACATCTGCTTTAGCGGATTCATAATCAATAGATTCAAATTTTGCTTTAAGAAATTCTTTGACTTTATCCAATGTTAAGGTTTCATCATTATCTATAATTCCACCAGTATTTTTCAACTTATTTTCAAGATATTTAAGATTGAATTTGCTTCCCTTGCCAATATAGAAAAGATAATCATAATAATCTCTTCCTTTGACATGGTTTTTATAACTTCTACACAAAATAGCATGTATCTTCCCTGAAAATAAAGTTGCTTCATCAAATATTTGCACCTCATATGGAGCGGGCAACATTTTGTATTTATATTCAGTTACTCCACCAATAGGATTATCAGTATCTACTTCAAACTTAATTTTTATCTTTTGGTTAGACACTACCCTTTTTGCATCTTCGCTTTTTGGGAAGAAAGACATCATTAGCATTAATGTATTCCCTTTTAGAAATACGCTTTGAACATCGTTATTATCATTTTTATTTTTAGACTCAATAATCATATCTATGCCATATGATTCGAATTCTTTTTTAAGAGCAGAAAAGTAATCTTCTATATTAAAATTAGAATCTTTTTCTAATAAAGCAAAATCAAGATCCTCACTAAAGCGATTTAAGCCATGGAATATTCTTAAGCACGTTCCACCATAAAAAGCTGCTTTTTTAAAGAAACCGCCACGCGATAATCCCGCTAAAACGATTTCTTGAATTACTTCTTTAATTGCATTTTCTCTTTCTTCATTATTTTTAGGATTATACTTTGCAAGCATCGCTTCAATAACACTATTCATGGTAATATTCCTTTCTAATTAGTTTAATTAAAATATCTAAATTCGTTTTCTTATATAAAGATGCTAGTCTCATCATCAAATTAAAATCACAAGTTGAGAATTCTTTTTCATCAATTCTTTTGTCGACGAATAGTAATTCTTTAAGAGATTTAACGCTATTAACCACTCGCCACTTACTTAAGGAATCGCAAATTGCTTTCTCCTTAGTAGCAATCTTTACAGCGTATTCATCTTTTTCTAAATAAGTTAATCCTTCTGAAAAAGCTAAAGATGGAACATCACTATATTCAAATCTTCCAAACTTATTTATAAACGACTTGTTCTTTCTAATATTTAATGATGCTGAAGTAATTGAAAAAACTTTCTCTGGTATTAATCCATAATAAGACAAAGCCCAATCAAAGCTAAGATACGATGGAGATAATATAGAGGAGGCTAAAAAACATGGTTCAACTCCACCATCAGTTTCATATATTCCTCTAGTAAGTCTAAAAAGCATTCCACTATCTGTATCTCTTTTAATCTTGTCTAGTGGATTAGAATAATCACTATATCTATTTCTAAGCATTGATGTTGTAATTATCATATTTGCTCCTCCAAATACAATTATATTGGATTTAGTGGAGATATCAAGTGTATTTCATAGATAAACAATCAAAATATTACTTCAATAAAGTTCGACTTTGTTTTTAGTAAAATTATCAACACTCACAGTCGTTAATTTATTATTTCTTAAAAATTCCTTTTCTGCTCAATTTTTACTGTTTATTGATAGCCCATTATTTCTCGCGTTGCTGGATAGTTCCTAGGTCCGAAATACATCTGCACAGCCTAAAGTTTTTGATCGCCGTTATACACATAGTGTTTCAATTTCGGATGGTCCAACTTTTCGCCCGGAGACCCAATTGATAAAAATTATATTGCTTTTATCATCAGTAATAAACAAAAAACAAAAGAAGCAAACAAATATCTTGAGAATTATCTGAAGATTCTTCCAACATTAAATAATTTGGATAATTCATCCGCGCTAACCTCAAACAAGAGTTCGAACATCATCTTGGTGCTTGATAAAATATTAGAAAGAAAACAAACAAAATTATTACACTTTTGTAATTTTTTTGTAGAATTAAACCACGTCTATTTAGTACTTAGTATTGCTCCTATAATAGATTCCTATTGCTTTTATCAAACAAACAATAAATCTAACTATCATTTTATAGTTGCGACGTCTAATGTAGTTGTTTTATCTATATTTTTACTTAATATTTAATAAATCAATTAAATACAGTTCATTTCCTTTATGCTTCTTGATTCTTTTATACTCTCTAAGTGCATACACCATATCGTGTTCATGAAAATATTTAGATGGATCAAAAGATGGCATATATTTATTGATGAATGTTTTAGGTTTTGTAGTTTTGGATACTTTAATATATTTATCATATAATCCTTCATTAATAATTACCAAAATTTCAACCTCTGGCTTAGTACAATATTTATACGATTTAATATATTTGCTGCGCATTTCGAGATTAGATAATGAAAGTGCGTCTTTTAAAGTATCGCCAATGCGATAAACTATTATTTCTTCGTTGATAGGGAGCGAGTTAATGATTTGCGCTATTTTGGTTAATTGTCTTAAATGAATCGGCTCATCTAACAGCAATGGACAATCAAAAGAAAGGTGGCCTCTTTCCATTAATCCATTTAATAAGTAGACCTCGCTTTTACCCTCACACGCTAACAAAATTTTCATTTAAGTAACAATCTCCTTAAATCCATTAATCTGTCGTAATTGGTTAAGTTATCAAATGCATTTTGCTCAAACTGATTAGATTTTGATAAATCGGTTCTTATTTCATATGACGTGCACATGTTGTTAACAGTTATAACATCTCCGTTTCTATGCAAAACATTGATATTGTCACATCTATTGCTATGATCAAGTAATTCAGAATAATGGGTTGAATATATCAATGATGCACCTTTTTTATTAATTCTTTTATCGTTAAATAAAATCAGGAGGTTTTCAATTAAATTTTTGTTGAAACTCTTTTCGATTTCATCGATTAAAATATCTCCGCCTAGTCTAAAGGATAAAAGAGAAGCTGCAAATAGATAAATACCACGATATGTACCAGAAGAAAGAACAGCCTTCAAATAATCGATACTAACAGTCATTTCTGGTTGGTTAACGCGTTTGAATTTAAAGGCTACAGAACTATCATCTAATCTTATTGCATCAATTAATTCAATGCTATCATCAAATAATTTCACGAGTACATTGAACGAATCCTTTCCATAAATGTTTTTAATGGCATCAATAATTGTTGCAAGATTTGAGGAATCTTGAGAAATTATATCAACAAGAATAGAAGTGTCATTGAATCTATATTTAGCAATTCCTGAAGTGTCACTTCCGATGTTTGGAATAATTATATTTTCTTTTAAGAAAGAAATATTACTTAAATCTTTTTTATAATTATTCTTAAAAGTAGTCCTTCTTAATGATTCGGTTTCTATGATCATAAAAGCGGTGTTGTTGAGGCTAGACCTAACAAAACTACCGTTATACAGGTAGATATAGCCATTATCGTAAAATAAAAATTCTAAAGAAAAACTGTTTTGATCAGCCATAAATGAGACAGGTATTCTTCCACTTCTAATAAAACTAATAATTAGGTGAATTAAAAGAAGAACCGATGTTTTACCGGAAGAGTTCTTACCGATAAAAGTTGTTTCAAGCGGATAAAATAAACCCGGCTCGAGTTCTATTAAGTCGTCGTTTTCAATGCTTTTATTTACACGGGTTTTTGTTAAAAAACTAACTTCAAACCCTTTTTCTAACATTTTATAGCCGTTTGGAACTTTAAATTTCAATAACTTCATTTCGTTTTACCTCGGTTATATTTTACTAGTTCGATGACTAAATTCAAGAAATTTTTAACTTTATAGACAAAATTTTTGTTTATATTTCTATTTTTCTATTTTTTTAGGCCTTTTTTATGGATTAGATGGACTGTATGAATATCTAATAAAAGAATGTAATTTTTGCCAACAAATAACGATTAGAACTGAGTTGTCTTTCTTTATGCTTGCTATATCGACATCAAATAATACGAACTATTATGCATGTAGTTTTTGATGCTGTAATTGTTTTATTTCCTTTGGTTTTTCAAATGAGATATTGTGGATTCACAAAAGACTTTTAAGACAATCATTCTCTTCTTTGAGTTTTGAAATTATTTTATCTTCATCATTAATTTTCAAAATGCACCAAAATTTGCACCAAAATGCACCAACTATCTTAGATGGTATTTTTTGTTAATTTCAATAACTTTATTATCAATAATAAGTTTTGTTAATTGATGTGATACAGAATTAACCACTCTTGCATAGCCCAAATAGCGGCATAGTTCAGTTTTTGTCATCGGCGATGCATTTAATGCATTAATGATTTTATCCCTTAAAGATAATTTTTTTGCACCAAAACTTGCACCAAAAGCACCAATCATTTAAATGGTGCTTTTGCCACTACTTTTTTGCCTTTAAATGCTAGTTAAGGATACTATTTTTTACATTTTTAATTTTGGTTGTATTTGGCGGAATAGTTTTGTAGGAAAGGGAATGCGCGCATAATCAATTGTCCTTCCAATATATATTTTAGTTCAAGATTATGTCCGCATCCCCAATTGGTAAAAATTAAATTGACATTAACAATTACATAAAAATCAATATTTATTGGAAAGAGCCACTTTTAGATTAGCGATCGCAAAAGAATCATCCTTATCATCAAAATTTATAAAATTAATCGATAAGTTATTGAATTTAGAAGAAGAATATCATAATCAGTGTCAAACTGTTGATGAAATAAAACAAAGAAGATTAAAAGAATCTAAAGCAATATTAGATGAATATTTTACTCTAGCATCATCATCGTTAAATTCATCTGATGGGGCATTACGTAAAGCGATAAATTATTCATTAGAACAAAAAGAAAAGCTCTCCAGATTCTTAGAAGATGGTCATATCCCTTTGAGCAATAATCTTGCCGAAAGAGGAATAAAACCATTTGTTATTTGTCGAAAAAATTTCTTATTTTCTAATACCATTCAAGGAGCAAAAGCATCCGCGATTATTTTCTCTATCATTCAAACTGCTAGAGCGAATGGTATTAACATATTCAATTATTTACAAAGATTATTCATTAAATTACCTGAAACCCCAATATCTCAGCTAGATTAATTCTTACCTTGGAATAACGATATATTTGATGAATTTGGCGACTATGAAGACTAATCAGTCGCCTTTTTAAAAGTAAGCGTAAATAAATTAAGCTGTGCAAATTTTTGAACACCTTGTCCAAATATTCGCACATTGTCAAGATGGATATCTTTTAGACATGCCACTTGTACTAACACCTTTCTGGTTCCTCCTTTAAAAAGAGGATGCCTATGGGTGTCCTACTTTTAGACTAGCGAATGCAAAGGCACCCCTACTTCTTATTCACGCTATGAAAAACAGCGTGTGTTGTTAAACTTAATCAGAAAGCTTTTTTAATGATTCAATTATTTTTTTCATAAAAATATTTTTTGAATATTTTTCATAATAGATCTCTTTTGAACGAAGACCTATTTTCCTCAATTCTGTTTCCTTCAACATTAAAATCAAATCAGCAAGGCCTTGATAATCTTCGGCTTCACAAGCAAAACCGATCTCGTTATCTTTTATGAAAGCGTTGCAACTTCCGCTAATAGCACCAATAACTGGTTTTCCAACCGCCATATATGTTTGCATTTTTCCAGGAATGGTCATGCTTGCATAAGATTTATTCTCTAAAGTCACTAACATTACATCGGCTATGCGATAAATATTAGGCATCTCTTCAACTGGTTTCTGCCCATAAAAAATAACGTTATTTAATTCTAGATCTTTGGCCAAGCCTTTAACATTTTCGAAATCACTTCCGCTTCCTACGATGTGAAACATAAAACGAGAGTCATTTTTAAGAAGACTTGCAGCCTTAATTATCGTTTGTACAGATTGTGCTTTCCCGATGTTGCCTGCAAACATCAAATCAATTACCCCATTCTCGATTGTTTCAAAATGTGTCTCTTCAAAAATTGAATCTGCATATTGAGGAAGATAGGTAATATCGCATTTACCACAACCAGGAAGAGCTTTTATGTAATCTATATGCTCTTTTGTACTTACAAGAATACTATCGCAACGAGAATAAATGTTTGATGATACTTTTTTATAGTGTTTATAAATCAATGATTTGCTTTTTATGCCTCCTGCAAGCAAAGACTCAGGCCATAAATCCATTTCATACATCAAAACCTTTTTCTTGCTTATCTTTGCATATTTCAAAGCAGGAGATGTCATCATAATAGGAGATGACATTTGTGAATAAACAACATCATAATCATCATTTAAAGATTTGATTTTTTTGCTCGCATAATGTGGAAATGACCAATAGTTAAGGAATCTAAATAAAATATTGTTTCTTCTTCCGATTTCTTTTACTCTAACAATTTTTACTCCGTTATGCTCTTGAAAACGATTTTTCCTTTTTTTATATTCGTTTAAAATATAACCACCAGGATAATTAGGAAGCCCACACAAAACAGTAACGTCGTGTCCAATACGGACCAAGTTTTCTGCTATGTCTGTTATTCGAAAAGGTTCCGGCCAATAATGTTGACACACAATTAAAATTTTCATGTATTAATCTCTTCTTAATAAATCTCTTGTGTAAACCTTCCATTTAACATCTTCAAGCGATGCATCATACCTATTAGCAATTATTACTTTTGATAATCTCTTAAATTCATCAAAATCATTAATGATTTTACATTTAAAGAATTCTTTGTCTTTTAATGTTGGCTCGTATATGACAATTTTTACACCTTTGGCATTTAGTCTCTTCATGACACCCTGTATAGAAGATTGCCTAAAGTTATCACTACCGGATTTCATGGTCAATCTATAAATGCCTACTGTCACATCATCTTTTCCATCGTTTTTATATCCTGCTAATTTTAGTACTTGATCGCAAATAAATTGCTTTCTTGTTCGATTAGATTCAACAATTGCAGATATTAAATTTTCTGGCACATCTTCAAAGTTTGCCCTTAACTCCTTTGTGTCTTTCGGCAAGCAATATCCGCCATAGCCAAATGATGGGTTATTATAATAATCTCCTATTCTAGGATCGGCGCACACACCTTTAATAATATCTAAGGTGTCCAAGCCTTTGGTTTGAGCAAATGTATCAAGTTCATTGAAATAAGCTACCCTAAGCGCTAAGTATGTATTGGCGAATAACTTAACGGCTTCGGCTTCTGTACATCCCAAAATATGTGTTTCAACATTCTTTTTAATCGCGCCTTGCTGTAACAATTCAGCAAATTCCTTAGCTTTGGATAAATAAGGCTCTTTTTTCTCTGGAACACCCACCACTATTCTAGAAGGAAAAAGGTTGTCATATAGAGCTTTTCCTTCTCTTAAAAATTCAGGGGAAAAAAGTATTTTATCATATTTATGTTCTTTTCTAGCATTTAAAGTAAAGCCAACACCTACTGTAGATTTAACAATAATCCAAGCATTAGGATTAACTCTTTTAACTTGTTCTATAACTGAATCAACCGATGAAGTATCAAATTTGTTAGTTTTTGAATCATAGTTTGTTGGAGTAGCAATAATTATTAGATTAGAATCACGATAAGCAGCATCTCCGTTAAGAGTGGCAGTTAAATTCAACTTCTTTGTTGCTAAATACTCTTCAATTTCTTTGTCAATTATAGGGGATTTTTTTGAATTAATAAGATCGATTTTAGTTTTAACAAGATCAACTGCATATACTTTGTTGTATTGTGCCAAAATCACCGCATTGCTCAATCCGACATAGCCTGTTCCCGCTACTGATATTTTCATAAATACGTCTCCTTTAATCTATGCTTTTTTAAATAGATGTTTTGTCTTTTCAGAGTAAGTCATTCTCGGCAAAAAATATCTTTTTTTTGTGAAAGTAGATATAGACATGTGCGCAAAACTTGTACTAAATACTTTTTTAAATTTTGAGAGAAGAACATTTTTTGAAAAAAAGCTTCTCGAAGCATACATAGAACCATAAGGAAAGGCGAAATATGAGCATTTAACATTAAACTTTTTTTCAAAAAGAGAACAATCTATTTCTTTTATAAAAGCGTCTTTTTTCATTTTGCGGGTAAATACATGATGGTTAAGATGGAACGCTACCTCACAATTGTCCATGGCACATAATTCATTTAGTTGCTCCTTTTTAATGAAGCCAGGTTTGCCTATTAAATCAGGGCAAATAAAAATAGTAAAAGGTATATCGCGTTCTTTTAAAAGTGAGATGCCGTTCAGATATGCACTTTCATAAATGTCATCAAAAGTCAAAATATATTTAGGCAAATTTGATTTTGATTTCAAATTTTTAAAATTTTCGCTTATTGGAATAATGCTTTCTCTTTTTTCTTCAATAAACTTTTTAAAAGATTCTAGACTTGTAAAATGATCCTTGTCGTCTGCCTCTTCTAGCGAACATATCTCATGAAACACAACCACAACAATTTCACATTTTTTTGCATTAAATATAGCTGAATTTATCTTTTGAAAAAAACCATATATTAATCTACTTAGTGCCATAGCCTATCCCATTATTTTAAAGAATATTCTTTTTGATATTAACCCAATAAAAGCAAGCACCCTAACCTTAAGCGAAGGGAACTTCAATAGCTTTTTAATCCAAATTTTATAGTGCGTTTTATTAAGGAAAAGCACAAAAGATTCATAATCTGAGCGAGCAGATAAAACATGACAACATCCCAAAGCCCAACGAGGAACAAGCAAGTCCGCAATTTTTATATTATTCATTTTAGAGGAAAGACTTTCAAACTCGATATATGATTTTAGCATTTCTTCAACACTGGTTGAATTCATTATCGATCCAGCAACATTTTGTAGATAGTTATAATTAACATAGGACGAGACAACAACTCTTTCTGCTTTGTTAAATACTTCCCACATGAAATATTGATCTTCTGACCATTTTATTTTTGGTTCCCAAATATCATTATTAATCAAAAATTCCTTTTTAAAAATAGTACCAGGCAATAAAGAAACAATCGATCTTTTTAGGAAGGCATTGTTGATTTGACTATTGCTGAGAACATGATATTTGTAATTGAGTTCGCTTTTAACGCTAAGACTATTTAAATCAACTTCTCTAAATCCAAACATAAGAACATCAAAACTCTCAAGATTCATAATGTGTTTAAAAACATCAATTGTTTCGGGTTGAAGATAATCATCACAATCCAAAAAAATAAGCCATTTTCCTTTAGCGTGAATTGCACCATAATTACGAGCATCGCCAAGCCCACCATTCTCTTTGTGCACACACCTACAAAAATAATTCTTTAACAAATAATCATTTACGATTTTCAGCGAAGGATCATCGGGATTTGTCCCGTCGTCAACAAAAATAATTTCAATATTTTCATTTGAACAATCGATTGATTCTAAACACCTGATAGCATTATTAATTGTGTCACCAGGATTGTAAAAGGGGATAATAATTGAAAATAAAGGTTCCATTTTTTCCTCACTTTATATTGTAATAGTTTCATAATATGATGTTAATGGTTTTTTGCCTTGGATATTACACGAATAAGCGTGTAAAGCGAACAATAATAGTATTCCATAATTTCTGTGAATTCCACTTCTAACTAAAAGCATTATTAACAAGACAATTGATGTAATCACGATGAATAATTTAGTTAATGGTTCTTGGCTTTTGAATGAAAAGTGATTGCTATATACTTTGTAGACAAAGATAGAGATAACAACAATTCCATAAACGCCAAACCCAGAAACGATAGATGGGACGCCTGCGCCACCTTCAATAAGGCCCCTTTCTCCGCTCATCAGAGATTGAACCTCAACGTTTCTTGAGAAAAAAGTCCCAATAACATTATCCATGTAGAAATAACCCTGCATGCCGTCTCCAGACCCGAAAAGAGGAAATTTTGTAAATACTATAAAATCATTATATACACTGCTATAGTGAGACACTGTGCTTTGATTATTTAGGTCAATAATTTTTGCAAAGTACGACAAGGTTTGTTCTCTAATGGAAGGAATAATAAAAACTAAAGCAATCGCAAAAGTAATAAAAAGTGACAATATGACTTTTAATATTCTTTTTATTGAATGAGATTTTAAAAATAATCCAAAAAATGCCAAAAAATTTATCAACATGCCGATATAAACAGCAGGACTACGCGTCAATAAGCCAAACACAACAACGCCAATAAGAGCGACTATTGTAAGAAAGTCTTGCTGCTCGCTTTGCCTTATTTTTTTTGCAATTTCAGTCGAAAGAATTGGTATTGCTATACATGAGACAAAGATACAATTATGTCCGGGTTCTCCGCTAAAACCATAAGCTCTGTAACTTTGATGAGCATTTACAAGTCTTTGAATAAGAGATGATTTTTGAAAAAGACCGAGAAAATTAATCACGTCATAAAATTTATATAACGCAGCATTGTTAGCGAAGAACACAATAAATTGGAAAAAAGTAAAACCAAGCATAATTAGAATATAAATTCTAAGTCCCTTTATAAATTTGTTTATAGTAATGTATTTGAACATACAAAAAACATAAAATAGGCAAATGAAATCATAAAGATACTTAGCCGTTATTTCCAACCAGACTTTAACTGGATTTGTATCAAAATAACCGCTATAAGATGGGGTCAACATTAATGCCATGCCAAATGACGATATTGACAGTCCTAAAAACAATAGTAAGCACATCATTATGAGTTTATTATTTAATTTGCTTTGAAAACAAAAGAAATAGGAAACACAAAACAAAGGAATTCCTATTAAACTAATGAAAAATGATATCGAAAACCTATCCCCTAAGTAAGGAATTATACTGACTGTTTCAGTAAACGAAAAAGAAAGGAAGGCAATAAAAAATATAATATTAAAGAATAATATCGTTTTTTTAACATTAGGATTTGACATTACTTTTTCCATTTTTTCTTTCGAATTACGTGCTTTATCCAGCAACAAATATTACTCCTGAATTTAGGCACTAATATAACAATTGAAATGAATGTGATAATCATTAAAACAATCGAGCCAAGAACATAAATGACAACACTTGTTGTTTTGTCTTGCTTTCCTAGATTTTGCTGATATTGCTTTTTTATATCTGACCACTTTTCTTCGGCAGATATTTCTCTTCCATAAAATTGATCGTTCCAAGTAATGAATGCCATTGATTCAATCTCTTCATTCGAGAACGAATTATAGAATGTATCAAGAAGATAGGGGTACGAATTAAAACCACAAAATGTTGAATCAGAAAAAGGATCTATTCTTGACAAAACAAATTCACAAAAATTAACAGCAGATAATGTTGATAAAATCCATCCTGTCGAATTATCAATAGAGTGTTCAGAATAGCCAGTTGCAGACCAGTTGAAAAATACACTATTCAGCTTGTAAGGGCCAACAGTTGAATATACGGCATTATTATATTTCAACTTCATTGTTGACATTTCTGCGAATTTAGGAGCGTCACAATACCAAATTGTTTCTTTTTGATAATCAGAGGACACAACGCCACTTTTCAATATTTCGGTGCATTCAACCGTTTCTGTTTTGTTGTCTCTCGATGAAAAAGTAATAGAAATAGAAAAGCCGTTCTTTTGCTCTGGCGTCAATGTGTTTGAAAAATAAATATATGTTCTTCTTGATGTTTGTGGCGTTTCGCTTTCTTTGCAAGCAACAAGAGATAAAGAAAACATAATCATCAATAATGTTTTAAAAATTGATTTATTTATCATATAATAAATAATAATATATATTTATATTAATTTAAAGTTGAAATTAGGATGAGAATATTAAATATTTGCGTTAATGGTATATATACAGACTACATGTCTTACCATGAAAATTTACTACCAAAATATCATAAGAAGAACGGACACGATGTTTTTGTTCTTGCGTCTGAATTCTTTTTTGATGAAAATGGGCTTCCAAAAAAATGCGACAAAAATGAATATGTTGATAATAATGGGGTTATAGTAAAAAGACTAAAGATCAAAGACAACCATGATATATCATACAGACTTAAAAAATTTGCAAATTTTTATCATGAGATCGAAACAATAAAACCAGACATCATTTTTTGTCATCTTTTTCAGTTTCTTGATGCATACCAAGTTCTTAAATATCAAAAAAAACATCCAGAGGTTGTGTTATACTTCGATTCACACGCAGATTATTCAAACAGTGCAACAACATGGATTTCAAAACATATTTTGCATGGATTGATATGGAAACGTCTCGCTAAAAAAGCTGCAAAACAATGCAAAATATTTTATGGCGTCTTGCCTGCAAGAGTTGACTTTTTAAAAGAGAGATACGGACTATCCTCGAACAAAATCAAACTTTTGCCAATGGGCGCCGACGATGAACTGGTTAAAAAATATTCAAAAGCAAAAACAATCAGCGAAGTAAGAACAAAATATGGCTACTCAGATAACGATTTTGTGATTGCTTTTGGTGGTAAAATTGATAACTCTAAAAAACAAGTTCTTAATTTGATGAGGGTTGTAAAAAACTTAAATGAAAATATTAAACTTATTATTTTTGGATCTGTTGAGAAAGAGTTAAAAGAGGAATTTTACAAGCTGAGTAAATGTGACCGAATTAAATACTTGGGTTGGTTAAATTCTGAAGATTCCTATCCAGTTTTTGCATGCTGTAATTTGGCTTGTTTCCCGGGAAGGCATTCTGTTTTTTGGGAGCAAGTTGTTGCTCAAGGCATCCCATTATTAGTTAAACATTGGGATGGAATACAGCACATTAACTTAGGGGGGAACGTTCGATATCTTTACACAGACTCAGAAAAAGAAATAAAGGAACAGCTATCAATCATTGTTGACTGCAAGGAGTATGAAAAAATGAAAAACGCTGCCTCCTCTCCTAAAAAAGACGAGTTTTTATATTCTAATTTAGCAAGAAAAAGTATCGAGGAATAGAACATGAAAAATATACATATCATTACTGAAGAGCACTACACATCTAGTGGCGAATTAAGAATAGGTGGTTTACATAATTATGTTGATACCCTCGCAAGAACGCTTAGCAATAATGGTTATAAAGTTTATATTCATGAGACAAGCATAGATGGAAAAGACTTTTTGTTTGAGCCTACAAACTCACTGACAATTATAGGGTATTCAATTAAAGGTGCATTTAGAAAGCGCTGCTTAAAACTTGAAAAAATAGTTAAAAATTTTGCTCATTTTAAAAATGATGATTTGGTTATTTGGGCTACTGATTATATGGCTCTATACAATCACTTTCAAAACGCAATTACCATACAACACGGAATAGCGTGGGATGTTCCAAAAAAAATGACACCTTTGAAAAGGTATACAAGATTATTATTATTAACAAAACAAAAAATTAAAATTCTTTCTAAAATTAAAGGCATGATTTGTGTTGATTATAACTATTGGAATTGGATTAAAGCAAACTATAGCGATTCTTCATTAATTAATAAAATAAGAATTATACCAAATTATGTTGCTGTTGATGATCAAATGATTTTATCAAAGCCGGACGATACTATTAATATTTGCTTCTCGAGAAGATTTGAAGATTATAGAGGATCTGATTTGATGGTTGATGCAATCAAAGATTTGTCTTCAAAAGAAATCTTCAAAAATCTATTTTTCTATTTTGCGGGTGACGGCCCAAGAAAGAGTTACATTCAGGAAGAGTTAGCGAAATATGATAATGTTATAATCACAAACTACAATCCAAATGATTCACTATATTTTCATAGCAAAATGCATATAGCAGTAATTCCAACCATAGGTTCAGAAGGAACTTCGCTATCAGCGCTAGAAGCCATGGGAGCCAAGTGTGCTGTAATTGCAACAGCAACCGGCGGATTATCAAACATTATCATTGATGGGTACTCAGGATTAATTATTCAACCAAGTCATTTAGAATTATCTAATGCTATTTTGAGATTGGTTTCTGATAAATCACTAGCAAACGAAATTGCTAGCACCGGATTTTTAGAAGTTAAAAAATCATTTTCGAAACAAAAATGGGAACAACAATGGATTGATTACATCAAAATATGGTTAAACTATTAGTCAGTATCTTTAATCCTAATAAATTTTTTTAATTCTGACCAATCGGCATTAGTTTTTATAAAGACAAAAATCAACAACATATAGCACAAAACAAACGAAAAACCGCCAATTAGAAATAGCCCAGTATCATTATCTATAGGAAATATTTTTTGAATTCCAAAAGAAAAAGCGAACGCAATGAAAGCAACCACTACTATTTCAAAATAATGAAGGGCATGTTTTGCCATCGGCAGCCCAATTACTTTTTGATTGTAAACTGGCATAATAACCCATTTAAAAATAAAGTCGGAGAAAATTGTTCCTATTAAACACGAAACAATAGGATTAAGAGTTTTAGCAAACAACAAAAGACATAGTGTTATAACTAAGTTGACTGATGCAGCTAAAACATATATTAAAGCCCTAGCTTTATGTTTGTTTAAACTTCTTTGGTATTCAATCGAAATATTATAGGAGCAGACAAAGGATAAAGAAAACATCAGCGATGATGCAACGTAAAATGCATCAATTCTTTCGATGCCTACCCATAATTTTACAAACGGCATTCCGCAAGCAATAAAACCACCAACAATCATAAGGAGAATAATGGTTTGGGACATACCTATTTTCAAAAAAAGCTTATTAATCTTGTCCTTTTCACCTTTTTGAGTAAGTTCATGAATAAGTGGTATATAATTATTTGTCAAGGCCAAAGAAACACTATTAATATTTATTGAAAATGTCATCCCAAGTTGATAGGTGGTAATCAAAGAGGCCGTTCCGAATGAACCAAGTAAAATTTTATCAATGCTTGAATTGAAAGTGTCGACAATAGTATTTATGAGAATGAAACCAGCAAAAACAAAAATGTCGCGAGATTTATAAAAGAACTCTTTAACACTTATAGGGACGAACTTGATTTTTAGTTTTACAAAGCAATAAATAAATACAACAAAGCTGAGAATTGTTTTGACAGTAAACATAACAATGCACACAATTAACATACCACCGCCCAATTTCAAGCTAATTAATGCAAAAATCGGATATAAAATAGTATTTAAAAGAGCGATAAGCCTTACAAAAATAAATTGTTTTCTAAATGTCGAATAAACATAGAAAAACGACAGAATCATTTCTATACCAGTATGAATAATCGAGATAATTAAAATAGTATGTAATAAAGAAGATTGATTGGATGTAAACCCAGATACTGATAATACATTAGTCTTCAAAAGAGCGTAAAAAGAAAAACCAACAATCAAGGCAAAAAAAGATAAAAAAATTAAAATAATTAAGAAAATGCTGTTTGTTATTTTTGGTTCTTTTTTTGTTTGAGCGGTTTCTATAGTCGCAAATCTCACAAAACAAGCAACCATTGTAGACTGAAATAAATTTAAATAGCTTATTAGCGATTGGGAATATGAAAAAACACCATAATCATCACCGACATATCTGAGCAAAATTCTAGTATAAAAAATAGTCACTATAAGAGAGACGATTAAATTTGCATATGAGATAAGCGTTGCAATTTTTTTGTTCATAGATTATTAAAAATCACTTTCTTCTTAAAGTATGAATCAAATAAGAGTATTTCTTCAAATTATAATGCGGAACATATTTTTTAATTGCTTTTTTTATTCCGTTATTCCTAAAGTATTCGAAAAATGAGTCTCTTGCATCATTTCCTGGAAGATTTTTATAATATAAAGGATTTTCATCTATGCCATCTGTAAGTGTACCTAAAAGGTTTCCAAATTGTCCTATATTTGAAATAATAGATTCTCCAAAAGAAGAATTTGGAATAACCATTGAATAGTTTTTTTGGTCTGTAAAAAGAGGCTTATCGGAACACGAAACGTAGCGATCAGCATTTCTATAATCACCCAAAGTGACATCGGATATTCGTTTTTTTGTTCTAAACGGGCAATGCCCATTACAAATCTTTCTATTAATTAATTGTTCAAGAAATAGGCGATTGTAAGGATCTCTGTTTCTTAACACAACCCTATTGGAAAGTGTGAATTTCGAAAAATATTCAAAAAGGGAATGGCGAATAACTCTTTTGACCCTAAAAGTGTAGTTTGAGATTGGCTTTTTATAGAATTCTGAACAGTACTTCTGGAATACTAAAGGACTACCAACTCCATGACAAACAAAATCAATCAAAAACATTTTATCACGTTGTGAAAGAAAAACATTGTGAATCGAATTAACCTGACAAGGAGTGCCAGCAAAGACTAAAAAAGAATTGTTTTGGCGAAGAATAGAACTAATTTCTTTAAAGGCTTCTCCCAAGTCGCTTTGAATGTACTTGGATTTGTGAAAACCCTCTAAATCGTAAGTCGATTTAATAATTTTTGTTTTATGAACAACTCTATCACCATCAAAGATTGCTCCGCAAACATAAACATCTTTATCATGTTGTTTTATCAGTAATTCTTGAATTATTGCAGTAAAAGCTCCTCCGGAAGTCGAATTTGTCCAAATATCTGTGTCACTATGAGAAAAGCAATATAATTTATTTGGCTTTGATGAACAAAGGATTTTGCTCTCACAAACAGGACATACAATTCGGCATTTTCCACAATTTATACATTTATTGCCGTCAATTGTCGGGTATAAAAAACCATCTTCATCTGAGAACATTGAGATTGCCGAAACAGGGCAAATTATTTTGCAAGAAGAACAACCGCAACATTTTTCTTTATTTAGAGCAATATCAACTACACTTTTCGTCATAACCAATCTCTTTTTCTAAAAACTTTTTTGATTTATTAATAAACCAATTAGCTCTTTTCCATGCCCTATCGAAATCAATATTTACATTTTCAATATCATTAAAGTTTTCAAGTCCAAACGGCAAAATTCTATCGGATAGACCAAAAATATCCAAAAGAAACGAAATGCGTCTGTTTTGATTTAAGTCATCATTAGAATGAAAACGTTCTATAACAAAGAAATTTTTCCTATAAATCAAAGAAAAGCAAACCCCGTGAAAAGAATCCGTCAATATAAAATCGGAATCACTTACTAATGCCAAAAACTCTGCAGGCCCCGTTTTTGAATATAAATTCAAATCGGCACATTCAATTGACTGCTTTGAAATATTAACGATTCTATATCCATATTTTTCTTTCAGCGAAGAACAAGCGTGATCAGTTTTTTCGGTTTGCGTCAAAAAATAAGATAGACAATAATTTTTGTTTTTTATTTTTTTTACAATTTTTTTATTACTTAGACCCTCATAGAAAGTCTTACTCATCAACAAAGATGGATCGCACACCACTTCATACTTTTTTAGGCCAAAGCATGTAGAAATATCGGATGAAATTGGCTCTCGAAATGAAACTGAAGAAAATAGTGAGAGATGTTCCTTTATAATGAAGGCTTGTTCTTTTGTGTACACCTGATTAGTAACAACACTAGGCGCATAAGAAAATCTCTTTATATCATTTGAAAGACAAGAAATACTACCAAAATAAACTTCATCGAATACATTTTGCGCCCATATCTGATCGCTTCCAAACACTAAGATGTCCGGCTTTGTTTTAAAAGAAATAGACTCTTTCCCATAGAATAGACGGGTCAAATCTAAATTCGTATAGCAGAATCGATTAAACAGCCCGGCTCTTCTTTTTTTAAGTAAAAAGCATAACAAAGAAAAAACAGGATGTATGACTTTGATTGTTTCATCAAAATGAGATTTACAATACTTTTTGTTTCTGTAATTTAAAACTTTGACATTTAAACCCAAATTTTTAATACAATTAAAAAGGGCAACAGCTTGTAACTGCGAACCTATATTTTGAAAATAATGCCAAGTACAAATAATTATTGACTTTTTTTTCATAATTTTTCTAATAAAATGTTTGCTATTTTTAAAGAAGCATTTCCATCGCCATAAGGATTAGAAGCGTGCGACATTTTCTTGTATTCTTCTTTATTTTCTAGAAGGACTTTGAATTCTTTATAGATAGCTTCTTCTGAGGTACCCACTAATTTAAGAGTTCCGGCTTCAATACCCTCTGGTCTTTCGGTAGTGTCTCTCATCACTAAAACAGGCTTTCCTAACGAAGGGGCTTCTTCTTGAATTCCACCACTATCAGTAAGAACCAAATAACATCTTGCCATAAAGTTATGAAAATCTAAAACATCTAGGGGGTCGATAATTCTAATTCTTTCATCATTATCTAATTCTTCTTCGGCTACTTTTCTAACTACTGGATTCATATGAATTGGGTAAATAACTTTAACATCAGGATGTTCATCAACAATTCTACGAATAGCTCTAAACATATGATGCATTGGTTCACCTAAGTTTTCTCTTCTATGGGCTGTTAATAGAATTAATCTAGAACCTTCGGCCCATTTTAAGTGCTCGTTATAATAATCATCTCTAACAGTGGTTTTTAAGGCATCAATGGCGGTGTTACCAGTGACATAAATTGTTTCTGGCTTCTTTCCTTCGTTTAAGAGATTTTGTTTAGAGAGCTCTGTAGGAGCAAAATTATATCTAGAGATAATACTAACCGCTTCTCTATTAAATTCCTCTGGATAAGGGGAATAAATGTTATAGGTTCTTAAACCAGCTTCGATATGACCTACAGGAATTTGCAGATAGAAACATGCCAAAGCGGCCACAAAGGTTGTAGAAGTATCTCCATGTACTAAAACGACATCTGGTTTTTCTTTTTCTAGCACTTTTTTAATGCGATTTAAGATGTTTGTAGTGATATCAAACAAAGTTTGTTGATCTTTCATAATTGACAAATCGTATTCTGGAACCACATTAAAAACTTCAAGAACTTGGTCTAACATTTTTCTATGTTGTCCAGTGACGCACACTTTTACATCAAAAGATTCAGGATGCTTTTTCAATTCGTTAACAACTGGGCACATCTTGATAGCTTCTGGGCGAGTACCAAAAACAAAAAGTACTTTTTTCATTTATCTTCCTTTCACAGCTCCGAAAACACATAAAATTGTGTATACAAAAATCTTAATATCCCACCACAAAGAAAAGTGTTTGAAATAAATACCATCAAACATCGCTTTTGTTTTAGGATCTAAATCTCCTCTTTTGTGTATCTGAGCATATCCACTTAATCCAGGTCTCAACCTTGATGCTCCGTTCTCTTTTCTAAGTTCAATTGTAACGGCGTCTTCGTTAACATCAATCAACGGCCTAGGTCCTATAAACGCCATATGTCCAGCTAATATATTTAAAAGTTGTGGAGTTTCATCAATAGAAGTTTTTCTTAAGAATTTTCCAAATCCAGTAATTTGACTTTCCATATTACTATCGCGGCTGGTCATATGCGGATTAGCATCGTTTCTCATGCTTCTAAACTTAAAACATCTAAATGGCTTACCATCCTTGCCAATTCTATGTCTAGCAAAAAACGGATGTCCTTTAGTCACTATTGCGTTAACAGGAATTACCCACCACCACAACAAGGCAAAACAAACAATGATTCCTACAAAAGAACCAACGATGCCGATAAGTCTTTTAAATGGTAAATAAATCTTTTGACTAGTTTTCATACAAGATAATAAAGGTGATTAATCAGTTCCAAATAAATTACTGATTAAGTAATATCATTATATTACAAACTTTTTTTATTTTATACAATAAAAAAGACTATAGATATGGTATGAATAGATAAATCAAAGGTTCTTTTTTAATTCCGTTTTCTTGTTTATTTTTTGATATTTGTCGTTTTTACTTTCACAAACATACTTTTCTTGTTTTGTTTTGATATCAACATCGAAATATTTGTGATTATCTATTGGATTGATAAAAACAATGGTTCTATATGGCTCTAATGCTATTAAATCTATGCATTTGAATGCCCACCAACAAAAAATAGATAATACATTAGTATTATCTACATTATTCGTTTTTTGGTGGAGATAACAAGAATCGAACTTGCACGGGTCGCCCCGCTAGATCCTAAGTCTAGTGCGTCTGCCAGTTCCGCCATATCTCCAGTGAATATTATTATATCAATAATAAATAAAAAATCACTTTTTTAATTTGAAAAATAAAAAAGTGTTGATAACATACATCAACACAATATTGCTAAATGGTGCCTTCTATCGGACTTGAACCAATAACCTACCGCTTACAAGGCGGTTGCTCTGCCAGTTGAGCTAAGAAGGCAGGAAGTGGTGGGCGCTATTGGGATCGAACCAATGACCTCTTCCGTGTGAAGGAAACGCTCTCCCGACTGAGCTAAGTGCCCTAGAGAAGAGAGGAACTGAGGATTCCCTCACGCTCTTTCCCTTATAAGAAGCCCAAAGGGCTAATTAATCAAAATGGTGGATCTTAATAGACTTGAACTATCGACCTCACCCTTATCAGGGGTGCGCTCTAACCAACTGAGCTAAAGATCCAAAACGCTAATGCGCTTATATAATATACAATGATACTTTTAAAATTGCAACAACTAATTATCACTTTTTTTGATTAAAAAAAGGATCCCACATATTGTGAGATCCATAAGTGCAAACAACAAATTAACGTTTGGAGAATTGTGGAGCACGACGAGCTGCTTTAAGACCGTATTTCTTACGTTCCTTAGCTCTGCTATCACGGGTGAGCATTCCAGCAACTTTGAGTGTGGAACGATCTACACCTGCAAGTAATAAAGCACGTGCAAGGCCTAAACGAATAGCGCCTGCTTGTCCGGTAAATCCACCACCAGTGACATGGGCTTCGACATCGAATTTGTCAGCGTTGCCTGTAAGTGCCAATGGTTGGCTTAAATCCATAACAAGAGTAGCGTAAGGCATATAGGAATTAACATCTTGTCCGTTGACGACAATTTTGCCAGTACCTGCACTAACGTATACTCTAGCGACAGAAGATTTTCTGCGGCCGGTTCCGTAATATTTAACAGTTTCTTTCTTTGCCATATTCGCTTCTCCTATTTCTTGTATTCAAGCACTTCTGGTTTTTGTGCTTCATGCTTGTGGTTTGCTCCTTTATAAACAAAGAGTTTTTTGGCGATTTGACGGCCTAAGCGACCCTTTGGAAGCATACCCCATACTGATCTTTCGACCATTTCTTCTGGATATTTTTCAAGCATTTCTCCAGCAGTTCTTGTACGAAGACCACCGTTATAACCAGAGACGTTGTAATACTTTTTGTTTTTGAGTTTGTTCGCGCCAGAAAGAGCTACTTTCTCAGCGTTAATGATGATGATAAAATCACCACAATCGACGTTAGGAGTATAGGTTGGTTTGTCCTTTCCCATTAACTTAACGGCGACTAATGAAGCTAATCTTCCAAGTGGTAAATCTGTAGCATCGATGACATACCATTTGCGAGTAATAGTTTCTTTTTTTGCGATCGTTGTTTGACGTTGCATTTTTCTTTTCTCCTTTTGATAAACAATAATCTTACCGGGACTATTGATTTTCTAGGTGCCGAGTTAGATTTTATATTTTATATAATAAATAGTCAAATGATATTTAAAATATTTGCTTATTTTTATCTTATTTTTTAAAAAAGGCATACAAAGTATGCCGAATATTATTTTTACTTGAGCAAGACAATGTCTTCCTTATTAACTCCAAGGTGAGTAATGTTTTTGATTTTCCTAGTTATTGGCGTTGATACAAATTGCAATATTGGTCCAACATTTCTTTGCTTTGAATAACGAAACAAAATCAATATTTCGTTTTCTTTTTGATAATAGTCCACAATATCAATCGCATATCGATTTTCTTTTCCTTTAATCAAAAAATCTTCTCTTTTAATTGCCACGTATTTTGCGTCTTTAAGTTCACCATTATCTTTTTCAAAAACGATATTTAATTCATCGATATATATTTTATTGTTTTCTATTTTTGATATTGGAAAGATGTTTTGATATCCAATAAGTTTTGCAACCTTAATTGTTTCGGGATAATCATAAAAATGTGTTTTATCTTTTTGAAGAACAATATGATTATCAATATAAGCACATATATAATCTGAGACTAAAAAAATGTTTTTAAAATTATTGCTAATAAGCAATATATATCCATCTATTCTTTTCGCTAGTTGATTAATATCGATTAAATATTTTTCAATATCAATATCGATAAAATGGTCATCACAAAGATTGATGACAAATACTTTTTTATCAATATTATTTATGTTTTTGTAATCAAAAGAAAAATAGTCATCAAATTTATTGATTTTCTTTTCTTTGCTAAACACAATCTCATCATCGATAATGATATATCCATCTTGCTTATCAATGTTATAAAACATATCAAAAACATCGTCGCATTCTTTCTTTGTCGCGCATAAAATAGATACGACATTTTTATTTAGAAAAATATCAATGTTTTTCGATTTATTAGAAATATTAATTAAAGACATTATTGTTCGGCTTTTCTTCTTCTTATTATTAGAATACCACCGACACTCATGGTTATAAATATAGCACTTAAAATAATAACCAGGTTATTATCTTGAATTATTCTATAATCAAAATTATTGCTAATCATCAAAATAGGATTACGGGTAATAAAATCAACAAAACTTTTATCGATTCCACTTTGATAATATTTGCTGACAATATAATCATATCGATACATCGCTTTAGCGATAATATCATCACTATATTCAATAGCGGTAGCAGTTTGAAGAAGACTTTGATCAGATGATGAAAGACTTGTATATAAAGATTTTAATTTATCCCATGAATAACCACTTTTAAATGTTGGTTTATTAACTCCATTTGCATCACAAATCACACTATTCATAAAGTCATTTGCAAAATCTAAAGCAGTATATGTAACTGTAACTTCCTCATATTTAAATAGTTCAATATTTAAGTATGTGCCTGCTTTAATCGATGCATATGCTTTAAAATAATTGCCACTTGTCGAATATGATAATGAACGACCAGAAGTTGCTTCAGCTAGGTTAAATGTTCCAATATTGTTTGCAAGAGAAATTGTAAAAGAATAGGCATTTGAACTTTCGATCATATTCGTGCTACTACCAGAATATGAAAGATAAGTTGTTCCATTGCTTATTGTTATTGAATTATTTGTTCTAACAATGCTGACTGCAAAGCTTGAAACATCACCAACTAAAGAATCATTGCTAACAGTTAATGCTGTAGCAGAAACATAACCAGCAGTAGCAGGAAATGTATTGCTTAAACCAAAATATGTATTATTGTGTAAGGCAGCGATGACATATTGTCCACTTGTGACATCTTCTAAGGTATTGACTAGTTTATAAGAGGAAGTAACAACACTTCCGCTTGATGAACCACTGTCCATCAATTTATATAATTGAACTGGTTTTTGACTTGAAGAATAAAATTTAAAGTTCTTTGATTGATATACTTGCAAAACCATCGCTGATTGAGTCTTTGATGCAATTAATGCATCACCATCAGCTGAGAAAGTAATATTAACCTGATATTTAGTTGTATCGCTCGCGTTTATACTAGCAGATGAGGAATTCGTACCAATATAATATCCACTTGCAGATTTAAGTGTCTTTTCAGTGGCATTATATGTAAATATCAATCCATCAGTTGTGGCGTTGCTTTCAATTCTATTTGTTGCTATATTAAGATATGTTGAAATAGATACATTATTATTTGAAGCGACAAGGTCGGCTTGAGAAAGCCCACCATTAAAGGCGATTGATGCATATTCACACGCAATAATATAATTGCCATCTGTTAAAGATGATGTGGACTCAATCTTTTCATAATATTTTGTATTTGTAGAAGATGATACATTGACAAGGCAAGTGGCAGAAAAATCACCATCTTCACTTGTTGCACTAATAGTTGCTTGTCCAGCTTGAAGTGCTTTTATTAGTCCATTATCAACACTTACAATTGAAGAATCACTACTGCTCCACACAATATTTTTATTAGTGGCATCACTTGGTGATATTGTTGCAGTTAATTGCTCTTCTGCGCCTATATTAAGATTTGTTGATGTTTTATTTAAACTAATTCCAGTTACGCTTATTCCGCTTATTGAAATTGAAATAGATGCTGATACATTGTTGTCGAGTGATGATTTTGCGTTAATAATACAACTGCCAACACCAACGGCTTTAATTGAACCTGATTCTGAAACAGTTGCAACATTTTCGTCACTTGTTGACCAAATCAAGGATTTTGATGCATCAGATGGAGTGATTGATTCAATTTGTGCTTGGAATGTTTCACCACTTGTAAGCGATAATGAAGTAGTGTTAAGCGTAAATGAAGTGGGCTTAGCAACACTTTCATATGAATAAAGAGAATCACTACTTGGTGATACTGCTCCACTATCTTTTTTGCTGCCCCAAACATAATCTGCCCAAGAAGGGAAATCAATGAATGGATTTCTTGTATATTGATAATTCTCATAGATGAGATTATTGCGATGAACTTCGTAATAACCACTATTAGAGGAGATATCAATTGGATCGATTGTATTATGCCAAGATAATAAATCGCTTAATATGCCATATTTACCAGTTCCGTTTTTGCCATCACATGTAATGGTTACTGATTCATCAGTTGAATAATCAACCAATTCAAGATCAGGTTCAGCAATTGATGCGCTTGAGGCAGTGCCATCATAATGGTTATATCTTGCTGCCATATACATAAGTGCTCTTGCAATATCACCTTTATCAGCATCTTGTGGTTCAAATACAATTTGTGATTTATTTAATGGATTAACATATTTTGGAGTCCCTCTTTTATTACCCAAAATAGCGTTATCCCCGTTATCCCATCTAGTTTTTGTGCTTATCCAATCAGAGTCTTCGACATCAACATTTCCGTATGTATAATTGCTATGACCCCATTTATTAACAGTGGCGTCACCAGCAACAAGATGATGTAAATCAGTTCCAGCATTCTCTACTGCACTTGATGATGATGTGGGCTTAAAGCCATGAGAAACTGACCAAAGATGCTCTTGGTTGAGCAATGTTTGTGTTTTTGAATCAGAGCTTGTCACTTTCGCGTTTGTTGCATGAGGGTTAGTAAAATTATCCGCGCGATAATAATAATATAAGTTAGGAGTTTCGCTGCTATAAGAATAGCTAGTTATGGTATTTGTTGAAGCATCATAGCCACTTATATTTTCTTTTGGTGATGAAATCCATTCACGGTCAGTGATGTTATAGATGCTGCGGACTTGGTTATATGTAAAATATCGACTTGGTTTAGCAGTATTACTTGGATTATTGACCAAAATATATTTAAGATTCTTTAAAAGATTTGTCCCTCTTCTTTCGCTTTCAGGAAGAGTGTCTAGATAAGAATAATAAGATCTAATATCCTCTTCGCTTGTATCGTTAAGCGTAATCGTATTTGGAAGCGTTATTGCATTTGTCTTAACACTATCTTTGTTAGCGAATAATAAAGCACATGAAAATGCACTTATTGAAAGTGTGGCTAATAATGAATACAACTTTTTCATTCTATATATAAACAAAATGTAATCGTCTTTTGTTGGTAATCTAATTATATATTATCAATATTCTCTTGTCGATTTATCGCAAATGTAAGAAGCGATGTATCATCTAAATTGAATTTGTTGATATCAAGGCAAGACAATTGATGGTTCTCATATGTCTTTAAATATAATTTATTGTTTTTTAGATCATATATCGATGAATAAATTGTGTATTCTCGTGTCTCATCATCCATTACACTTTCACCGATAAGAGTCGATACATTGTTTAAGATGTGGAAACATTGATTGATATTTTTAATATCATCAGCAAAGAAATCAACATTGTTAAGCAAAAACGTTGCTTTAACAAAACGCGAAACAGGAGATGAATCACCAGGCAGTGATAAAGCCCCCATCGCTTTGCCAAAACGTGGAACATCGATATCTTTCAAGATGCGATTAACACCTTCTTTATTCGATATATTCATATAATTTGAGATGTTTAAGGCGTGCCATGAAAATGATGGATTATTTGTCAAAACACCATAAGGATTATCATGAATATGAAGGCCGTCTTTATCTTGCTCAACAACAATGCAATCATCTTCATCTTTAAAAATATAATGAAGTGTTGCTGGGGCAACATCTTGAGAAAACATTTGATTAGTTATATTCGCGTTTTCTAAAAATGCTTTGACGTCTTTAACTTTGTTAAATGTTGATAATAGGTAAAGCGCTAATTCGAAAGTGGCAATATTATTTTTACCATCTTTTTTATCGAAAAATGTGGCGTTGCCAGGATAATTAAGTCCTGCAAAGCAAAGCCCATTTTCATTAACGCAATCAAAAAGCATTGGAAAATTATCCATGATTAGACCAACGCCATAAATTGTGGGGTGATGCTTAATATTATCAAAATTAGTTAATCTAATTTCATAATTTCTTGGCACGATAATAAAAGATTCGCCAAAAGGATGATTGAAATCAAGATTACGACCAAAATAATATCGTCCGTCATTCAAAGTCTTTGCAATAGCAGTACACATAATACTTCCTCCTACTTTCATAATATTATAAGGAAGATAATAGTCAATAATTTGAAAGCGTAAGGTTTGAATGTTTTAGATAATAATTATATTATAAATATATAACTATGGATGAAATTTCATATTTAAGAAACCGTTTGGAAGTGAAAGAAAACGAAGAAAATCGCTTTCAAAAATACCTTCTTTCTTTAGGCATTGATAAATGCATTGAGATGTATGAAGATATAACGGAATTAATTGAATTTGATCAAATCAATTTTTCAATATTTGAACAATTCATGATTTATGATCAAAAATTATCTTGCATATTATTTTCGATGCTTAAAAATCAAGAAAATTATGTCAAAGCATTTTTAAGCAATTATTTTAATAATTATCGCGTTCAAATCGAAGAAAGAGAAAGCAATTATACAAAAACAAAATATTATTTCAAAATCCCTGTAGGCAAAAATGAATTTTTAGATATTAGAACATTTTCATATGAATATGGGCCAGTTGATTATTATGATGCGATAAAAACATTAGATTTTGGTGATATCAATTTAATCATGTCTCATCTTCCTGCTAAGATTGTTGAAAAATTTTCAGATAATCCCAATATTATTTCTGATTTAGATAACACACGAAAATTAAGAAATTATGTTTATCACCATAATATTCTCTTTTCATTAGGAAAAGATACATTAACAAAACTTATAAAAATAATTTTAAACAATATTCCAGATGAAAAAATCAAAGAATTATATATCGAAGAGATAAACGCTCTTAAATATAATGAAGATAATACAAAAATCGATGAAAGATTAACAATCAATTTATAAGCAAAAATAACAAAGTTTTATTTAACATGTTAAAATAAATTCGGAGGCCAATTATATGGAACAAAAAGTATTAGAAAGATATCTTCGCTGGGTCAATGAAAAAAGTTTAGCTCCAGTTGATAAAGAAGAATTGCTCAAAATCAAAGATGATGAAAAAGAAATAACAGAACGCTTTATCGCTGATCTAGAATTTGGCACCGGCGGTCTTCGTGGCGTGATGGCTATGGGGACAAATAGAATGAATAAATATGTTATTCGTCATGCATCACAAGGATTTGCAAACTTTTTATTAAAACAAAAAGAACATCCAAGCATCGCGATTGGATATGATTCTAGAAACAATTCAAATGTATTTGCGAAAGAAGCTGCTAATGTATTAGCAAGTTCTGGTGTCAAAGTATATTTATATAAAGAACTAATGCCAACACCAGCCTTATCTTTTGCAGTTAGACATCTTCACACCGATGGAGGAATTGTTGTCACCGCCTCACATAACCCAAAAATATATAATGGTTATAAAACATATGGACCTGATGGCTGCCAAATGACTGATAATAACGCGAACGCTGTTCTCCATGAAATTGAATCAATCGATATGTTTGATGTTCACTATGGCAATTTTGATAAACTTGTCGAAAACAAAATGATTAATATTTTGGAAGATGATGTTTTCGAAGCATTTATCGCTAGTAACTTAAAACAATCAATCATCGCCAAAGATGAAAAAAGAATCTTAAATCTTACCTATACTCCTCTTAATGGAGCGGGAAGAAGATGTGTTACCACAATTTTGGCTCGCGATGGCTTTAATAATGTTCATGTTGTCAAAGAACAAGAAATGCCAGATGGCAATTTCCCAACTGCACCATATCCAAACCCAGAAATGAAAGAAGCTTTAAAACTTGGTATTGATTTACTTCTTAAAAATAATGATGACATTCTTCTCGCCACTGATCCTGATAGTGATCGTGTAGGCGTTGTTGTCAATCAAAAAGGCGTTGCAAAAATCTTAACCGGCAACGAAGTTGGTATTCTTTTATTCGATTTCATTTATCAAACAAGAAAAGCATTAAATACACTTCCAAATAAACCATTTGCAGTTAAAACAATTGTTAGCTCTGACATGGTTAATGTCATGGCTAAACAATACGGCGTTGAAATCGCCGAAGTATTAACTGGTTTTAAATATATCGGTGAACAAATTCTCTTCCTTGAAAGAAAACATGAAGAAAATCGATATATCTTCGGTTTTGAAGAATCATGTGGTTATTTAACAAATACTGATATCCGTGATAAAGATGCGGTTAATGCTTGTTTGTTAGTAGCAGAAATGGCCAACCATTATAAACATATTGGCAAAACATTATTTGATCGCTTAAATGAACTTTATAGTCAATTTGGCGATTATAAAACTGCTACTTTAGCATTTGAATTCCAAGGTCTTGAAGGTAAAGAAAAAATTAAACAATTGATGGTTGATTTCCGTGGCGAAAAAATCAAACAATTGTTAGGTAATGTCGATTATGTCGGTGACTACCTTGCTCAAAAAATATATCACAAAGATCATGAAGAAGATACAAATCTTCCAAAGAGCAATGTTGTTAAATTCTTCCTTAAAGGTGGCGAAACAATTACCATTCGCCCAAGCGGAACAGAACCTAAATTAAAAGCGTATGTTTTCGCTCTTGGAAAAGAAAGCTTAGATAAATTAACTCAGTTAGTTAAACAATTTATCGGTGAATAAAATTAATTAATTTTGGAGGTTAAAAATTTATGAAAAGAACATCAGAAATATTTTACAAAGTCGGAATTATCTTAGGTTACGTCACTATTGCAATGCTTGCTATTGCTATTGTGATAATGCCAATATCATATCTAATCGTTGAACCGGAGCTCCCAATCAGTGCAACCGACCCATCAACAGGTATGACCTATACAATAACAGCACAAATGTATTTAACATTTATCATTTCTGGATGTGTATTATTAACACTTGGATTAGGAGCTGTTATTGCCGGAATCATCGTTGCTAAAAAAGCAAGATTTTCAGATTCTAAATCTCTTCATATCGCAAGCATTGTATTAGGTGTATTTGGCTCAACATTTTTAATTCCAGCCGGTATTCTTGGTCTTATCGCTGCTTCTAAAAAAGCAAAAAAAGATAACGAAACCATTAACCAAGAATTTTAATAATCTTATATTAAATACGACTTATTAAAAATTTAAAGGACAGTTGATTGACTGTCCTTCTTTTTATAAATCGTTTTCTTTGATGATTTGATTAAATATTGATATCAATTTTTTAATTGTATCTTTATTGGTGGCAACATTTATGCGAATAAAACCATCACCATATTTCCCATAATTTCTACCATCTGAAATATATAATTTATATTTTTTACATAAAGAAACGAATTCATCATTAGATAAATTAAATTGCTTTATATTTATCCACATTAAATATGTGGCATCACTTATATATGTTTTAAATTTATCAGATATTTTTTCTAAGCCTTCTTTTAATAAAACTTTATTTTCATAAATATATTGATTTAATTCTTCAAAATAAATATCTTCATTATTAAATGCGGCAATAACAGGTTCAATGGCAAAATAAGATGGTTCACCAACATTGTCTTTATATAATTGAGCTTGAATAGAAGCTAATCTTTCTTTATTTAATGAGATAACTACCGATGAATGAAGTCCTGCTAAATTAAATGCTTTTGATGGAGAATATAAAATATAACAATTATCCAATTTGTCTTTATCAAGTTCTAGTAACGAATGACTTCTTTTATTAGGAGAGACAATATCACTATGAATTTCATCACTGATGATTGTGACTTTATATTTATTGGTAAGATCAATTATTTTATCTAGTTCAAAAAGAGAAAATATTTTGCCATTAGGATTATTTGGATTACATAAAATAAATATCTTTATATTCTTAAATGCTTCTTCTAAAGCGCAAAAATCAATATCGAAATTATCTAAAAAAGGTATCTCGATTAATTCTAAAGAATGGTTTTTGGCGACGCTAAAAAAGCAATTATATGCAGGTGAGAATAAAGCAATCTTATCACCTTTATTTGTTAATAAATTAAGAAGCGAATCTAAAGATGCAATAACGCCACATGAAAAAGCAAAATTAGAAACACTTAAATGGATATTTTTCTTTTCGAAATGTCTTATATAAGACAAAAAATAATTATCATCAACATATCGATAACCAAATGAATCTAAAGACGAGGCATGATTAATTGCATCTTTAATTTCTTTGATGCATTTAAAATCCATATCGGCGATTGTAAAAGAAAGTGCATCATCTGGAACACCATCATATTTAAGCGAATTAACATGATGGCGATCATTTATTTCATCAAAATTATATTTTTTCATATTTATTTAATGACAATTTTTGTTTTATTTGGGTCAATATATTTTTCGTTTTTAATAATCTTGCAACCTTTTGAAAGGAATATTGATCCACTTCTTGGATTTTTTATTGAAACATTTTCAACATCAATATCGGCATCAATGTTTTCACAATATTCAAAAATGAGGTCTGAGTTAGTTATTTGACAATCGATTAATTTCACATTTTTTGAATAACAAAGTCCTTGATGAGAAATAATCTTGCAGCGAATAAAAGTAATGTTACTTGAATTCCAGGCTAAATATTCGCCATCAATAACAGAATCTTCAATAACAGCGTCTTTTACATTCCAAAAAGCATCGCGCGATAAAAATGTACAATTTTTTGCTTTGATATTACTCGCATTATCAAAACAATAATTTCCTTCAATCGTCGAATCAACAATTTCAATATCACTTGATCCAAGCAAACAATAATCGCCTTTAATATAAGCATTATTTATTGTGACTCTGTCACAAAAATAAAGCGTTTCGTCTGCTTTGTTAAAATCAACGTTTTTAAGAGTGATATTTTTCGATTTTCGAAAAGTTTTTGGACTATTAAAAATGACGTCTTCAAAACTAAGATTTTCACTATACCAAATACCGCTTCTCGCCATTTCTTCAAATAATGAATTTTTAACGATGATATCCTTGGAATACCATAGAGGGTATTTATATTTGAACGTACAATTATCTAAAGTAAGTGATGAACACTCTTTTAATGGAGATTCGCCATCAAGAAAAGTAACATCAAAAAGTGATGCGTTTTTTAAAGAATAAAGTGATCGTTCACCAGAATATGATTTATGTTTTATTTCCATTATTTTAAGATTTCTTCAGCAGGTTCTACTTCTTTTTTAACGAATGCTAAAATCTCATCATAAATTTCTTGTTTTTCTTCTTCATTTAATATTTCATGACGTAAATTATTTTTGAGTGATAAATTAACATCTTCAAGACCAAGCTTTGAATAAAGTTTTGCTAATGCTGCTGGACCTTTGCCGTTTTGACCGACTGGGTCTTTATCACCAGCAATAATTAAAACATGCATATCTTTTCTGATTTTCTTTAAGAATTCTTTTTTGTAGATACGAGACAAACCTTTCATGAATTCATAAAAGAAACCATATGTTGAAACATATCCACAATAAGGATCTTTAAGATATGCATCAACATTCTCACGACTTAGTGAAATCCAATCGGATTGAGTTTTACGATCTTTAATCTTGTTGCCATATGCTTTAAGGAAAAGCATGTTGTTTAAGAAATGAGCTTTTTTATCACGGTTCTTTTTATTTAATAATAAGCGGGCAAATGCTCTACCAAATCTAAATAAGAATTTTTGATTTGGTCCACTTGTGCCAACAAAGACAACTTTATTGACGTGTTGAGTAAAACGTTGGATATAATCTTGGAGCATAAAACTACCCATGCTATGAGCAATAATTGTAGTTGGAAGAAGAGAGACACGACATTTAGTGACAATTTCATCGATATTTTTTACTGATTTTGAAAAGAATGAAGTTGGCACAATACCTAATCTATCTTCACTTCCAGCAGTTTCACCTTGGCCATAATGATCAAGGCAATAAACGTTGTAATTGTTTTTGCATAAAAATGTTGCAAAATCATCATAACGCAAAGCATATTCTTCCATGCCAGTAACTAAAACGATGTTGCCGACTGGTTTTTCAACTGTCCAGGCATAACCAAATACTTC
>JALFFX010000040.1 GCA_022777645.1 Erysipelotrichaceae bacterium | reverse complement strand
CAAAGTTATTGTTTTCATATGGTGGAGCCGGCGGGAATCGCACCCGTGTCCAAGATAAGCCCATCAATAACGTCTACAGCTTAGACGATATTTAAATTTAATAATGAATCGAATATCGTGTCTATCATTACGAGACTTCTTAACTTTCAGATAAAATCAGCAAGTCAACTTTTTATCCTACTCTTTTGGTATGACACCTTTATCAAGCGTGAAAGAGAAAAACCTTGAGAGGCGCTCTGCCCGGCGCGTGGCGTCGGACCCTATGTCGGGAAGCTTAAGCTAAGCAGAGTGATTGAGCTCTAGGAGCTCTCATGTAACTGTTGTCAGTTATTTTTGTTTGATGATTACGTCATCGCTCGGCTGCAGTCAAAGACAAGCAATTACCCTGTCGAAACTATATCGACCCCAGGTGTTATTATTTTACAAATAGACTAATAATTTGTCTATTTAATTTGACAAAAAATGCTAATTTTGTTGTAAACCAACAATATTTAATATATTCTATTAAATACTATGAAATCATTTAAAGTAATATTACGTTCATTAATCAAAAACGATGCCACAGTAGAGGGTGGAAGACATCATCCTTGGTGGATTGCCCTTATTTTATTCTTTGTGTCTGCAGTGCTATCTATTATTCCTATTTTTGTTCAAACAATTTCAAAAAATGGTAGCGATTTTGTTGCCAACGCAACTCGTAACTTAGATACATCTTTATTCTCATTTATTGAAGATGCACAAAAGAGTGACATCAGCTTTGTTGTAAAAGAATTAGAAGATGGCAGCAAATATCTTGAAAGCGATACTGCTAAATGGGATGCAACTTATGTAACCACAAACAAAGATGGATATCATTGTTATCAACATAAAACAGCTGATAACCAAATCGATCTTGATGTATTTTATGTTCCAGATTTAACAAACGCAGTTATTACAAGCATTGCTAGCGATGCCCCAGTCACAAATGAAGAAACTGGAGAAGTCACATATACAAAACGCGATACCAGTTTCATGATTTTTGGCAAAAGAGAAATGGTTGTCATTCTTTATGTTAAAGGCAACACATCTGCAGTTGGCTCATTATATGGTGATTATAAAAATTTAGATGCTGACTATGATATTCTTTCATCACTTGCAACAGTGACAGTCGAAGATCAAACAGTAACATTTGATAATGTTACCCCAACCACTTTCCAAGCATTTAAAGAAGGTGTCTGGAAAAACGCGAAAGCATTTTTTGATAAAGCATATTTATATAATAAAGGTCAACTAACATGGCGCACCACATTATTGATGTTTGGCATCAATGTTGTGTTAGTCTTATTCATGGGCTTAATGATCTTTATTCTCACTCGTGGAAAAGCAAACCCATTTAGAATTTATACATTCATGGAATGTCAATTCATCGCTTATTGGGCAAGCTTATCACCAGCAATCTTATCTCTTATCCTTGGCTTTGTATTCTCCTCATTTGCCCAAATGATGTTTGCGTTACTCGTTGGTGTTCGTGTTATGTGGCTCTCAATGAAAACTCTTCGCCCAGAATATAGTGCAACCCCACAACAAAATACGAAAAAGGTTGTTAAAACTGTCGAAGCAAAAGAAAGCAAACCAAACAAGAAAAAATAAAATGTCAAATGCCCAATTATGAAAATAATTGGGTTTTATTTTCTTTTAGAAATTGAAGGACGACCAATAGAATGGTATTCAACATTTTTCATATCTTCGAGGCGATATAAATTTCGGCCATCAAAGATAATTGGGTTTTTCATATGGTCAATATAGAATTGGGCAGTTAGTTGTTTGAATTCATTTGAATCATTTAAAATGACAACAAAGTCAGCATTTTTTAAAGTATCTTCAATACTAGCAGGATAATCGATATGAATATGACGAGAGAAAAGGGGAATAAAATTGTCGACTGCTAATGGATCATATATAAATAAGTTCGCATTCTTTTCAAGAAGAGCTTTAACAATTGGTATTGCTTGTGAATTTCTTACATCTTCTGTGCCGCCTTTAAAAGACACACCTAAAATAGCAATATTAAGATTATTAAGCGATCTAAAACGACGATATATTTTATTTAAGAAATATTGAATTTGCGAATTATTGACTTCGATTGTCGATAACATTAAATCCATCTTAATAGAATTGTTATTTGCGATCCAATATAATCCATTCGTGTCTTTTGGAAAACAAGAACCACCATATCCAATGCCGGCATTTAAAAATGAGCTACCAATTCGTGGGTCAAGGCCCATACCAGTTGATACTTTATCGATATCACCACCGACTGCATCACAAAGTTGAGCAAGGTTATTAATATAGCTTATTTTCATTGCCAAAAAAGAATTAGAGGCATATTTAATAAGTTCAGCATTTATAGGTGTTGTAATCATCACCGGTATCTTTTTAATATCAAAAAGCGTTGTTAATGATTTGGCAATTTGTACGCCTTTTTGATCGTTGACACCAAAAACAAGGCGCATTGGGTTGGTTAAATCTTCAAAAGCTTTTCCTTGAGATAAAAATTCCGGGAAGGAAATAATATCAACTTTATATGGTGAATCAAGAAAATAATCACATGTTAATTTATTTGTACCAACAGGCACTGTTGAGCGAATGATAATGCTGACATCATTTGTGATACTTTCTTTAATCGTTGCTAAACAATTATAAAAATTTGTAGTGTTAACACTGCCATCATTACCTTGTGGAGTATCAACGCATATAAATATCATGTTCGCATTTCGAAGAGCGTCTTTATGATTTGTAGTAAAACGAATATTATTGGAATATTCTGTTAATAATTCTTGGAAATGCGGCTCAATTATTGTAGTTTTACCAGCTTTTAAGGTGGCAACTTTATTCTTATTTATATCAAGGGCGAATATGTTGTGGCCTTTTGACGCTAAAAACAAAGTATTAACTAAACCAACATATCCTAAGCCAATAATTGTGATATTCATCACTAATATTTTAACATTTTTTTCAAAAGAAAAGGCAACTTTTTAGTCGCCATAATCTGAACCACGAGATTTATCTTCAATATAAATTTTCAATTTATCGCATAAATCAATAAATTCTAAATATATATAATTATCTATATTAATAAAAGGATTTTCATAATCATAAGTAAAGACAATATGATGTTTTTCCTTCATAAGAATAAGCATATATTCAATAATGCGATTAAAGTCTTTTTCATTATATAATTCTTTAAAATTTGTTAATTGAGTATAAAAAGACGGCTCAACAAAAATAACATTATTGTCTTTATCCTTAAATCCTTTGACGAATGGGTTAGCAGGATTTGAAACTTCTTCTAAATGCTTAAATTCTTCATAATTCATTTTTGTTACCTCCACATATGCTTTCTTTTTGTGATGTAGTGCGAATTTCTATTTTATCTAAATCGATGTGATATTTTTTAAATTTCTTTTCATACGCTTTTAGGGCAAGTTCAGGAGTATTAGCTTCTTCACTTAAGTGGGCTAAGAATATTTGTTTTGTATTTTCTCCCACCAAAGTTGACATATATATCGCTGAATCTTCATTGCTTAAATGACCAACATCTGAAGCTATTCTTTCTTTTAAAAGGATTGGTCGATTTGTTTGATATAGTTTTTTCAAATTATGATTTGATTCAATTATGTAATATGTAGCATTCACCATAAATGAAAGTGATTTATCAGGAATATAGCCAGTATCAGTCATATAACAAAGAGAGTCATCACCTTCATAAAACATAAAACCAAAAGAAGGTGATGCATCATGGCTTGTTGCTAAAGGAATTATTTTTACATCATCGATTAAGATTTCTTCATATGCATTGATAATATTAATATTATTCGCATCATAAACACCTTCTCCACAATAAATTGGAAGAGGTGGTAATAATTTAACACCGGATGTGTGATCGCTATGAGAATGGGTCAAAAACAAAGCATCGATATCATATAAATTCAAATTATATTTATTTAAAGTCTCATTTAAAGTCTTTAAACAAATTCCCATATCGATGAGAAATATCTTATTGCCAATAAATAAAAGAGTGGCATTTCCTTTTGAGCCAGAGCGAATAATTTCAAATTTCATTAGTCAAGATTAGAATATTTAATACGGGCTTTATTTAAAGAAGCGATTTCTTCTTCGCTTTCCGAACTAGGATTGGAAAATTTACAATAATTTTTAGAGAAAAGAAGTGGAATATGGCTATTAGTTTTACCTGCTCTATTTTTCGCTAAGTTGACATTGATAAGCGATGTATTTTCTCCACCTTCTTTTTTTGCAAGTTCATCTTGAACGCGATCAACTTCTTCGTTATTTTTTTCTAAAACGTTTTTAGAATTTTTATTAGATGGTTTGATTTCATGAAGCATTAATACGACGTCGGCGTCTTGTTCGATAGAACCAGATTCACGTAAATCAGAAAGAATAGGTTCACCGCCACGTTCTTCAACTTTACGATTGAGTTGGCTCAAACCAATAATTGATATTTTAAGTTCAAGAGCAAGAGCCTTTAATGTTTGGCTGATAATTTGAATTTCAGCTTGGCGAGATTCGCTTGCAATTTTTGCTTTTGTTTTAACAAGACCAATATGGTCAACAAACACTAATTTAAGGTTAGGGTCTTTATTATATAAACTTCTTACTTTAGCAACTAAATCTAGAATTTGAATACCTGCTGTGTCATCAACATATATTTTTAATTGACTTAAATTGTGTAAGGCTTCGTTGATTTTGATTTTGTTTTCTTTGCGATTAAGACCAAAACCAGTAATTAAATTATCGTGGTTGATATTAGCCTCATTAGCAACAAGACGCTTAAATAGTTCAGGGACAAGCATTTCAAGGCTAAAATAGGCAACTGATGCTCCTTCTCTTGCAGCATTAAGAGCAAGGTTAAGGGCTAATGCAGTTTTTCCAACACCAGGACGGGCTGCAACAATGATGAATTGACCTTCTTGCCATCCGTGGGTGTATTTATTAAGTGATGTAAATCCAGTTGTGACGCCGGTAACAGAATCATCTATTGCAGCTTCTTTGAGCTCTTCAAAATCTTTTTCTAAATTTTTAGCAGCCGTTTTAGCGTCAACGAAATCACCAACAATGCGTTTTTCTGCAATATCGTTTAATCTTTTTTCAGCTTGACCAATAAAGGAAGTAACATCCCCAATATCACCTTTGTAATAATCTTGGGTAATCTTATCCATTTCTAATAAATAATGACGTAATAAAGATTGATCGATAACGATACGAAGATAATGTTTGAACATTATAAAAGCATAACCACCATCGATTAAATCGCTTATATAATCCGCTCCACCAGATATTTCAATGTCGTTGGCGTTTATAAGTTCGTTGATGAGTGTTTGCACATCAACTGTTTCATGACGTGAATAGAGGCGATATAACGCATTAAAAATTGCAATATGATTAACGTTTTCAGGATAAAAGTCATCACTTGTTAAAGCAGCAAGGCCATCGGCAAGTAGACCATTATTTCTAATCATCATGCCTAAAACAGCTTTTTCTGCTTCATCGTTTCGCGGAAGATATTTTCTAATATTTGTTTTCTTTGTAACAGCCATAATTATTTATTCTCACTGACATGAACACGGATTTTGCCAATGACACCTTTATATAATTCAACTTCTAAAGTTGTGTAACCAAGACGATCGACTGCAACTTTTGAAATGATTTTACGTTTATCGATTTCGATATCAAATTCTTCTTTAAGTTTTAATGCAACTTGTTTTGTTGAAATCGTGCCAAACATTCTGCCATCTTCGCCGGCATTAGCAAGAAATTCTAAAGTGATATTTTCAAGACGATGAGCAACATCTTGTGCTTTAGCTTTATTTTCGGCGTCAAGACGCGCTCTATCGGCTTGTTGTTCACTTAATATTTCGACAGAACGTTTGCTTTCTTGAACTGCTAAACCTTTTGGAAATAAGAAATTTAAAGCATAACCATCTTTAACGGTTACAATTTGATCTTTTTTACCGACGCCTTTAACGTCTTTAAGCATAATTACACGCATAGAAATACCTCACTATTCTTTAACAACACGAGCCTTGTTAAGATTTTCTTCTAATACAAGGAGAAGTCTATCAACTGCTACTGAAATTGAGACATTTTTCATCGCTGTTCCAGCGGCGATTAAATGACCTCCACCATTATCTAATTTTTCCATGATAAGTTGCACATTAATTGTGCTATCACTGCGAGCAGATATTGCTACAGTATCACTACTGATTCTGCCTATTGCAAAAGCAGCATTAACACCTTTTAGTTCTAAGCAGCGATTGGCAGCTTTTGCAATTGTTGCTTTATCAACAATCTCATTTTCATCAGCAACGCAATATCTAATACCATAAAATGGGGTTTTAATTGTTGAAACAATTTTTGTAATTAAATCATATTCTTCATATTCATCTTTTAAGAAATCATCTGCAACAGCGTTATCCGCTCCATATTCTTTTAAAATCATTGAAGCTTCAAATGCACGCATACCAACACCTTTGACTTTGAAAAATCCGGTGTCTAAGAATATGCCTGAAAGCATGATTGTTGCATATGATTGTGGAAGTTGAATACGAGGATTTGTTGATGAATATTTAATTAATTCTGCAACTAATTCACATGCACTGGCGGCACTTGGTTCAATATATGTGAAAACTGGTGAATCGATAACAGTATCTTTTGCAGCGTTGCGACGATGATGGTCAATAATCATAATCTTTGCACATTTCTTTGCTACTTCAATACAAGGAATATGAGCAGAGTTATGAACATCTGATAAGATGAGCAATGTATTTGGTTCGACTTTGCTTAATGCATTGTTTGGAGAAATAAATATTTTGTCCGCATCTTCTCTTGAAAATGTCGTTAAGATAGCGCCACGAGTTTTACTTTCAACACTTTTTGGATCATAGATAACAAAACTATCTTTTTTGCAATAATCGCAAATTGCTTTTAAACCCAAACATGAACCAAGAGCGTCCATGTCCATCATATTATGGCCAGTAATAAACACATTGCTTGAGCTTTTGATCAATGAGACAACAGAGTCTGCTAAAATTCTAACTTTAACTTTGTTGCGATTTTCTTGAGCATCAAATTTTCCACCATAGAATTTCAAGTCTTCCCCATATTTGCTAACAACGACTTGGTCACCACCACGAGACATAGCAATATCAATAGAGTTTTCTGCCATTTCACTTAGTTTAACAACATCAGCAAAATTATGAGCAAATCCAATTGAAAGAGTAGGTGGGTTGTCTTGCTTTTCGCCAATTTTATGAACTGTTTCTAATAATGAAAATTTATCTTCTTCCATTGCTTGAAGAGATTGATATTGGCAAACAACAAAATATGCATCGTTACGGTAACGCTTTAATAAAACATTGTATTTTTTTGCATATTCAAAGATCGCGTTTCTAACTTTTGAGATAACATCATTTGAATCATCGGCGGTGCCAGATACATCTGAATAGTTATCAATCATAATAATGCCAATAACAATTGCTTGAGCTTTCAAAAGAGAAAAATTTGTTTCATATTCAGTTCTATCACGGAAAATATATAATCCAGCATCCGGAAGATATTTAACATCATAGTTATGGGAATTAATTTCAAGTTTGATAACACCATCAACTGATAAAGAAGAAAATTCTTGAAGGCGTGGTTGCCAGGAATAAATATCTTCATCAATGATATCGATTTGTCTATCTTTAAATAAATCATTCACCCAAACAACACGATTGTTTTCATCTACAATGACTAATCCAATCATGCCGAAATTATATGCTTCTTGAATATCTCCACCAATTAAATCAGCGGCTTTCAAATCAGAATTACGGCGAAGTTTTGAAAAGATGATTGATGCTGTAAAAGTAAAAACTAAATCAATAATAATAATTGAAGCAAGAATAATAAAAATAAGTGGTACATCAATATAAGATTGAATATCGAAAAGATTTAGATAATAAAAAACACCAAAAACTGCGATTAATAATATTTCAATTAACGCTGCTGAAGTGAAGAATATTCTAAATCTTTGTAAATGCTTTTTCATAAATCCTTGAATGTATTATACAACATTCAAAATATAAAACTAATAAAAGGTGATACACTTTTATACTTCTTGCTACAAAAATGAATAGCGCTTAAGGTAAAATAATTTAGAAAATATGTTATTTTTGCACTGATTTCAATTAATCAAAATATTAAATACATAAAATAAATAAGCATAAAAAAGACCTGTAAGTCTTAAAACTCACAGGTCAATTTGTATCAATTATCAATAATTATAAATTATAGAATTGAATATCGGTAAATGAAACACCTTTATTTTTTGTGCCAGTAACTGTAAGATTGAAAACGATTCTATAGAAGCAATTTTCCCAACTTCCTGCATCAGCTTTTGTAAGAACAATACTGCTGCCTTTAACATAAGTTGGAGTAAATGTTGCAACAGCATTAGCACCATTTGCAGCATCATCTGCAGTGCTATGGACAGTGACTGTCATAGAATTAATAGTGACAGAACCAGTATCGGTTAATCCGTTAATATCAATTTCATTAGCTGCAGCAATTGCAGTTTTGCTATAAATAGCACGGTCAACGCCATCAAGTGATTTTCCACCAAATCTCCATGGGTTCATTGTTAAATTACCCATTGCGTTCCATGTAACTCCGTTTGACTCAACATCTCCACTGGCTGCATAATTGGAGTTTGTACCTTTGGAAGTAAGGGTGTCTAATTTATAGACCGAGTTAACAACAGTAATTGAAACTGTTTGAGCTGTCAACTCAGCATATGTAACTGAGATTACTTTTGTGCCAGCTGTGGCATCAGCTTCGGTAAATGTGTATGGAAGAGTAACATCAGTTGTGAAGACATCAGTAACTTCTGTTGCGCCACTTTGTTTTGTTAATGTAACAGTAAGTTCTTCAGCAGTTAAGGTTGCACCAACTTTTTTAGTTGTAGGACCTGTAACGGCGAAGGAAACGACTGGATCTGAAGAAGCAGTAATAGTAATTGTAACTGGTTCAGATGTAACTGAACCTGCTTTGGCAACAACAGTAACTGTACCTTCAGCTAATGCAACTAAAGAATTACCAGTTAATGTAACTAAATCAGCACCTGCAGTGACTTCATATGTAACTTCATCGGTTGAACCAACTGGTGTAACAGTTGGAGTTAATGTAACTGAACCTCCAACTTCGACTGATGTAACATCAGCGGCAAGAGTAATGCCAGTTGCTGGAACAACTACTTTTTCTAATGTGGTTGTGCCAAGAACAAGAAGTTGGTTAACAGCGGTGCTACCACTCTTATCGTATGTCACGGCAAGAGCGCCTTTAATGTTTAATTTTCCGCCCTTTGCAGAATTAAAGATTTCGCCCATTTCAGCTGTATATGCAGCTTTATCAAATTTAATTTTAAATGTGCCATCACCAACAGTGACTGTAGGCATATAGTGTCCACCTGAAGTCCATGAAGCATCTGCTGGAAGATCAATGGTAACATTAACCAATGTGTTTTGTTTTAATGTTGCAAGTTGACTTTGATTTGCAAGATTGAAAGCAGTTGGAACTGTTCCAGTTTTTTCTAAATTTGTAACAGAGGTGATTGTTTTTGTTTCAACCCAGCCATTGAAAAGTTGAAGTGTTGAAACAACGCGAATCATTTGACCAACTGTAACAAAATCATAAGCAGTATTATTATAGGCATAAATACCATAGCCGGCTTCGTCCATAACAATAAAGTTGTTTTTGGTTTTGCCAACTACAACACCATCAAATTCGTATGCTGTTGTATCTGCGCTATTGGCAAGGATTGCTTCATAAGCTGTTTTAATTGATCTATCTTTTGCGTTAACTGTGACGGTAACGGTAACATCAGCAACGCCTGGATAGGAAACTGTAATTGTTTTTGTGCCAGCTGTGGCATCGTCATCTGTGAATGTGTATGGAAGAGTAACATCTGTTGTGTAGGCATTAGTAACTTCTTTTGCACCACTTGCACGTGTGACTTCGACTGTTAACTCGGCAGCGGTTAATGTTTCTCCAGCTTTTTTTGTTAATTCAGTTGGAGTAACTGCAATGCTAACAGCGTTATCAGCTGGTGCGCTGATTGTAATTGTAACTGGATCGGATGTAACTGTACCAGCCTTGGCAACAACAGTAACTGTACCAGCGCCTGTAGTAGTTAAAACATTACCATTTAAAGTAGCAAGGTCAGCACCAGCAGTGATTTCATATGTAACTGCATCTGTTGTTTCGGCTGGTGTAACAGTTGAAGTTAATGTAACTGTTTCGCCAACTGTTGCTTCGGCTTTATCAGCGGTAAGAGTAATTGCTGTAGCTGGAACTTCAACTAAAGCAAGTGTTGAAGTGCCAACGAATAAGAGTTGGCTTGTTGCTGTATCACCACTTGTACTGAAAGCAGTTGTTATAACATTTGTAAAGTTGGCTTTATGACCTTTGCTGGCAAGATAGGCAGCGCCATTGTCATCGTTATAACCAGCCTTGTCGAATTTTGTAGTAATTGTGTCTTCACCAACGACTGTGGAAACAAGTGGACTGTTACCAGCAGAATAATCACCGGCATCAGCTGGGATTGCACCAACATAATTGACTAATACGTTTTGTTTTAAAGCACCTAATTCAGCAGCGCTTGTAATGGTTGTTGCAGCTGGAACTACTCCTTCACCTGTAACGGTTACGGAATTAACAGTGCCAGTTTCGATAATACCATTATATTTTTTGACTTTAGCATTGACTGCAACTGTTTTTCCGACTTCAACACCTTCGTGTGCGCTTGATGAATAAACATACATTGAATATCCATCTTTGTAAACAAAGAATGAATTGCCACATTTTGCAATAACAACACCATCAAAATCATATGCATCAGCAGATTCTTTTTTGTTAGCTAATGCAGCAGCTGCTTCATAAGCAACTTTGACATTGTTTTCTTCTACAGGATCGGTTGTGGTAGAACCCGGTTCTGTAGTTGTTGTGGTAGTGCCAGGTTCTGTAGTTGTAGTGGTTCCATCACTTGTTGTTCCACCACATGCTGTCAATACCATCATTAAAGCTGGTAATAGAATAAAACTTTTTTTCATGTTTTAGATTATTTCCTCCTTTTCTATTACGAATATTTATATTCACTTTGTATAGATCAGATGATCCTAAACAAAGAGAATAATTAAGATGAGCAAACAAAAAACGCGGCTATAGCGACGCGTTAATGTTGTTGTATGAAAAAATTGATGTGGTTGTGGTAGTAGTTGCAACTGTATCAACTGTTTTCATTTCGTGTCTTTATTGTATCATTATATTAACAAAATGATAATAGGTTTTTATTGAAATTAAATTTATTTAATGACCCATTTTGCGATAACATCGTCACTTTCGTGAACTTTGCTTCCATGAATCGCTAAACCATTTTTAACATTAGAATTTCTAAGAATAGCTCTTAATTCCATTTCTGCTGTCCCAAAACCACCTTCATCGTTTGTGCAAAATGGCATAACTGTTTTTCCTGAAAAATCATAACTTCTAATGAATTTTGAAATAATAGCAGGGAATGAGCGATGCCAAATTGGAAAACCAATATAAATAACATCATAATCTGCAATGCTTGCAAGTGGATTGATGATGTCAGGGCAACGATTTGTTTCATTTTCAACACGTGAAACATTGTTGCAATCAATATATGTTGTTGGATATGGAACAGTTGGTTGAATTTTGAAGAAATCAGCGCCAGTTAATGCGGCAATCTTTTCAGCAACAACTTCTGTATTTCCTTTTGTTAATACTTTAATTTGGTAATTGATCATATTTTCTCCGGTATGGGAGAAATAAACGACTAATTGTTTCATATTCGTCCTCCAGCAATAAGATAATATTTATATCAAATAGATTATCACAACTTCTTTTATATTGAGCATGTGAATTTAAAAATATAAATAAAGTTATAATTATTCTTCGAAAATTAATGTTTCGGGATTATGTTCATCGACACCTAAAGAACTAATGACTTTAAGCGTGTTTCCCGTAATATAAAAAATGATCTACGTTTCTATAGACCATTTCTTGTTATTGTTCGATTATTCTTAATTAAGATTTTTGTTAAATTCAGTTTTTCTTGCTTAAGCAATAACTGGGAATTCAACAACAGTGGATCCAATTTTTTCAGCAACTAAATTGATCTCAAGTAGCATCATAGGTTGTGATACTGGATAATATTTGAAGTGATAGGCCATTAATTGACCATCATCAAATTTCAAATCAGCACACAAAACATGCATATTTTCTTCAGGAGCGCTGACTTCTACTTCTTCATTTAATGAATATATTTCGTTAGTTGAATCATAACTTAATTTTTCATAGTCGATAAACACCATGTATGTAGACTCAGTCAATGCACCGCTCAAAAGACGTGTTCCTGTTTTATGATAATATTCACTCGCTCCTGGTTCAAGGCTCATTAACTCATAAGAAACCATTCCCTCTTCGGTGAGTGTATTTACATCAATTTTAAAGAAGTTTTCAAATCCGTAATCACCGGTTGTCTTTGCATGAATAACATTGTTATCAATTTCAACAGTTCCGGCCATATTTATTGCGCCCATAGAGAATGTTCCGGAATATGTGACATTATTATTTAATGCAAAACCATATTTGGTGACGCAATTATCATATTGTTCTTTTGTTACTGTGTGACTTGAAGCCTTATTACAACCGCTTAAAAGAAGAGCACAGCTTAATAAACCAACAGATAAAACTTGTTTCTTTTTCATAATTAACCTCTCTTTTTATAAACCTATTATATCATATTTATTTTGTGTGTAAGTTATCTGTGTTAATTATTGGATAGAGATTATTGTCTAAGTTTGAATAATTAAGTTTAAAAAAATTACAGCATCAGTTGTAATCGTCCAAATTCGTTTTTCCTGATTCGTCTAAATTCTACTTTCCCCGAAAAGAGTCTCCGCCAGTTGTCTCACTGATACAGAGAATTAATAATCCAGTTCTTAATAAACTCTTTTTCTTCTTCGGTGTGCATATAGTGTTTCGCGCCTTGTTTTATCGTTAATTTAGAGTTTGGGTGTTTAGCAAGAAAAACAGCGATGTTTTCAATATAAATAACATTGTCTTTTTCTCCATATAGAATTTCGGTTGGAACTGTCCAATTATCAGCATGGTTTTCTAAGCTTTTGTAAAAGTCGTAAGAAATCAATGTCTTATCATCTATTTTAATCACTCTTTCTTGTTTGAGCGTTTCTAGGTGTATGTCTTTCGACATCATAATTCCAAAAATTAATTGATGCATGTCTGCAACCGGAGAAATAAAAAATGCTTTTTTGATGTTGAAATTGCTTAAATATTCATAAGCATAAAAAGCGCCAATGGAGTTAGCAATTACTATGATCTCTTTATAATTCTTTGTGATTTTTTCAAACTTGTTTCTTATCGTGTCTTTTAATTCCCAAGGATTCCCATCTTCATAATCGAGCCCGACAACATCATATTTATCTTTTAAATAAGAGTAGTCTTTGGTTTCTTCAGCAGATCCATATAACCCATGAATATACACCGCTACTTTCTTAGTTTTTCTTTGCTCCATTCTCCGATCGTCTAATTGTTTATTAATCCTTTCAGTTTCAAAAAGTTCATTAGCGTCTAACATGTATGTTCTTAAAAGAAGAAGAATCTTCTCATAAGTCATATCAGCGTCGCCTTTCTCAATGTGAGAAATAACCGATTTCCCAGAATATCCTAAAGATTCCGCCAATTCATCTTGAGTTAGTTTTCTTTTTTTTCGAAATTGTTTTATTTTTGGTCCAATAGTTTCTTTAGACATATGTATATTCACTTTTTATGAGAATTTGCTATAATAAATTTGCAAGAACGGAAGCCCATTGAACTACTGTTGCAAATTGGGGTTAAATGGCTTCTTTTTTATTTGAAGATTAAGTATTGGGAGCGGGCTTTTTTTCTTTTCTGACGAAGTTTAAAATGAGTCTGGTCGCAGGGTTTAAGCAAGGGCGATAGGCTGGACTGGATGTGTTAGTATATATTTATATATAAGGTTTGTGGTAAGAACGCCATAATCTTGCGTTTTTGATTGCGATTACAATATAAAATTCTTTATAACGCTTTTACATTGGTTGATTATCATTCTTGCGGCGTTTAGATCAATTTTGTTTTTAATAGCAACCTCAAGCATATCTTCTACGGTTATTCCTCTTCCTTTTCCATTAACAGATGTTGTGTGTTCACCATAATATGTTCTTCCAGGAGTAATATCATATGCAGGTGATAATCTATATGTTTTGTTTATGTCGTCATAGATAAACGAAAAGTTCTTAGCGTGGTCATCTTGATTATCAATCAAAACATTAAAAACCATTCTTCTATACATTTCTAAAACATCTTCATTATTCTTCGTTAGCACCCTTGTAAGTTTTATAAGCTCGTTATAATCAAGTGAAGGTGAGCTAAAGTCGACTTCTAATAATGCAGCTGCACTTATCATATGTATTCTTTTGTCACCGTTTCTATCGAATCTTTTAATTAGAAAATACTTATTCCCAAGTCTAGATGTTTCTAGTTTAATTTCAGGTATATTTATTCCTGCCTCGCGAGCTAGAGACATATATTTATATTCAAGATCTGCAATGTTATTGGGATCGAATTTAGATGAAAATTTAACAATATAATCCTCACCATCATATTTGATTAATGATTTTGGTCTAGCACCACCACTAGATCCACCTAAAGAATATAATTCATTAATATCTTCAACTTCTTTAGAATCTAATAAATCATTGCATTCTTTTTGTATCAAATCAAAATCAATATTGCTCCTATCAGTTTCAACACCTAAGTCTGGGACATATTCCAATATCCCCATACCAGAAGAGCCAACATAAGCGAGTCTATCTAGGCATGTAATCTCGTTAATATTTATATTTTTATTTTTTAAATAACGTTCTAAGAGTAATTCGCCATAGCTGTCAGGCAAAGAATCAGCAAAAACACCAAACAAGCCTTTAAAATAAGGTGAGGAAGCAAAAAATAATTGCTTAGATAAAGGCAATTTAAACGGATTGATGGAAAAACCTTTTTCTATCCATTCATCAGTGTATTGAAAAGCCACTCTATTATCATTAGTTAATGCTAAAGTTCCAACTTGTATTTTATTAGCGAATACATCAATCTTTCTGATCACAAATTATTTCCTCAATAGATTTGTATTTTTGATGATTACTAAACAAATTATCCAAATCATCATAAAGTTGAAGCGCTAGCGCGAGTTTGACTAATGATGATAAAGAAATATCTCCGGTTTTTTCAAATCTTCTTATTGAAGCATAGGAAACCTGCGAAAGAATAGATAGTCTTTGTTGAGAAACCTTTTTGCTCTTTCTGATGGCAATAAAACGTTTAGCGATTTCTAGTTGCTTTTCATCATATGTTACAAATTGCAATGCTTGTTCTTCCATACGCTAATATTTTAGCATATTTTATGATTATTTCTATTAAATTCGCTAATATTTTAGCAGTTTTTGTATTTTGATGAAATCTATATTTGTTATCCATAATATACAATTGTTATTTATACCAAACGTACAAAAGCCCTCATTAATTGACGACTGATAAAAGCAATATAGGTTTACATGCTTTATCCAAAAATCCCTTTCACCGAAAAGAGACTTTATCATTTGCTATATAAATAGAAAAGACCGGTCTCCCGATCTTACCTAATTATCTCCGCAATGTGACCACATTGAATGAACAACAACAGTATTGATATCTTCATAAACTTTGTAAACAAGCCTATGTTGAAGATTAATTCTTCTTGAATAATAACCTTGTAAATCACCAACAAGTTTTTCATAACTTGGTGGATTTTGAAAAGGGTTTTTAGCGATAAGATTTAATAATTTTTTTACTCTTTCTTCTAATCCAGCACTTTTAATTAATTTTTTATCTTTCTCAGCGTTTTTAGTGAATTTAATGATCCACATAACTACCATTCTTCGTTTGGATTATAAGTAGACATTTTAGAAATATCTTCTTTTTCGCCTTCTTTAATCTTTTCCACAAGACCTTTTTGAGAAACTAGGAATATAGTTTCCAACATAGCGTTATATTCAGCTTCAGAGATAATAACTGCGTTGCCGTTTTTGGTGCTCACAGTGATAGAGTCATTATACTCAATGACATTATCGATAGAACTAAAGAGATTTTTTCTCAAAACAGAAATATTAGTAACTGCCATAAGTATTCCTCCTGATTATATTATACAAATAATATGTACG
>JALFFX010000031.1 GCA_022777645.1 Erysipelotrichaceae bacterium | reverse complement strand
TTTGCTCATAGATATCCTCCTTTTGGCATTTCAAATGAATTGCCTTATTTTGTAAGCGTTTCCACTTTAGCACAAACAAAAAAGCGACATCGTATTTGTGTCGCAAAGTGTAAATCTTGTTAGCGTAAGTTGTAATTATTTGCCTTGATTCGGGATGGTTATGGATACTGAAAAAATATTATCTTCAATTTCAAATTTTGTTTTTCCGTGATATTTTTCAGCGATATATTTGATTGATTTCGTGCCAAAACCATGAATATTTTTATCTTCATTTGAAGTAATAGGAACACCATCGTGATCAAACTCAATATTGCGAGTTGTGTAATTATCAATACGGATAAAAATCATATCAAATTTGGAAATAACTTTAACGCTTATGAATCGTTTTGCTTCTTCTTCAGCGATACTTGCTTCAATCGCGTTATCAAGCGCGTTATTAAATAAAGAATATAAGTCTGATTTAGAAATAAAGGCTAGTTTTTCACCATCAACGATAACCGACATTTGAATCTTATATTGGTTACAAACAATTGATTTATCAGTTAGCACAATATCAAGCGTTTCGTTGCCTGTTTTAATATTTGCGTCATAAATTCTAATCGCCTTATTGATTTCATTAATCATTTCTTCTTGACCTATGTCATCTCTAACGGCATGCCTCATTTGTTTACGGAAGTCATGACATTTCATGTTGATGATATCAATCTGCGCTTTGTTTATTGCTTCTTGCTCGCCTTCTTTTTGCACCATTGTTTCTAAAACTTTATTTTGGATTTTAAGTTTTGATTGTTCAAAAAAGCCAAACAAAATAATGATGATAACCAAAGATAGTAAGGCATCATAGAAAAAGGAAGTAGAAAAACCATAATCGATATTTTCACTCATGCGATATGTTGAAACAAAATATACGCATAAAAGAGTGAAAGCACATATCGCGATATTTATTTTGTTATCGATAAAAATTCTTTCTTTATTCGCGACACGCTTATAAATAAAACAGAGCAAGACACTATAAATGATTAACCAAAAACCTGTGAATACAATAAACTGAACATAAAGTTCATCATGGTTTGGAATATATCCTAAAACGATATAGGCAATATTGTCTGAAAAATGCTGAATGGCATAAGATGCAGAGGCACTAAATAATATTTTGTTAAATGATGTTTTATAAGATGCCCACACGGAAAGACAACCAAATATAAATATCAAAATAAAGCATGGGTGGAGCCAATCAAGATGGAAATTTCCCCGCAAATCCAACTCATTCATTAAGACGGAGAACGCAAGATAGACAATTGAAGAAAATATAATTCTAATCGGAAAATAGCTTCTTCTTTCAGTGCCAAGATTAAAAAGAATAAGAGCGACAAAAAACGGAATAGCAAATCTAAACAATAAATATATGTGATAAAAGACGACTTCAAATGTCATAAATTTTCTCCAACATATTTACTTATATCCTCAATGAATTGCTTCTTTTTATTTCGTGAAAAAAGCAGTTCATCAAAGCCAACAACAACCGAGTCTTTTTTAATTTTGTTTACATGTTTTAAATTGACAAGATAACAATTATTGCAACGCCTGAAATTGTAATCGTATAATTCATTTTCAAAAGACTTGAGTGATTTTCTTATCGATATCAATTCTGTTGTGGTATGAATAATGACATCGTGGTTGATGACTTCAAAATAATAAATGTTATCGATATCAATAGAGGCGATTTCGTTTTTATTGTTAACCAGAATCTTTTTACTTTTTTCTTTTGATAACACTTTTATAGCTTTATCTAATGATATTTTCAAAGTGAAATAATTAATTGGTTTGACCAAAAAACATAAAGCATCAACTTCGTATCCTTTTAATGCGTACTGCGCCAAATTGGTTGTAAAGATTAATATTTTTGAATAATTTTTCTCTCGTAATAATTTAGCAATACTAACTCCATTAATACCAGGAAGTTCAATATCTAAAAAGACAATATCATAAGAAAGAATGTTGCTTTCAAAAAATTCTTCCCCGCTTGTAAAGGGGAATATATTCACATTTTTATCTTTAAAATAATCATTTAAAAAGATTATGAATTGTTCTTTGGCGTTATTGTCGTCTTCTACAAGAGCAATATTAATTGATCTCATTATTGTTTTTATTATAATCCTTGAACGCTGTTAGAGAAAGAATTTCCAAATATCTATTATAGAAATGAGTAAAAAAATATTCTAGCAGTAAGAAAAAATATAACCTTATTTAAAATAAATATAGATAAGCATGATATAATCAAGATAATTATGGTTGATACAAAAATAACTGCTGTCATTATGGCGGGGGGCAAAGGAACGCGATTAGGAAATTTGGTTCATGAAATACCAAAACCAATGGTCAAAATTAATGATGTCCCAATCATTGAAAGACAAATCATTGATTTAAAAAATTCAGGAATAAAAGATTTAATAATTGTTGTAGGCTATTTAGGAGATGTAATTTCATCTTATTTTAAAGATGGAAAGGAATTCGGCGTCAACATTACTTATATCAAAGAAGATGAGCCTCTAGGATCATGTGGTTCTTTATATTATCTAAAAGATTTAGTGAGTGAAAATTTTATCTTATTATTTGGTGATTTAATTGAAAGTGTTAATTTTAATAACATGCTTTTATTCCACCAAAATAAAAATGCTTTAATCACTTTATTCGCCCATCCAAATTCACATCCTTATGATTCAGATTTGGTGGTTAAAAATGAAAATGATGTTGTCCTTAAATTTGATTCAAAACACAATGTTAGAGATTATTATTATCACAATTTAGTTAATGCTGGTATTTATATAATAAATAAAGAAGCACTCTCTTATTTTGAAAAGCCAACAAAATTAGATATGGAAAAAGATTTTGTTTCCACTCTGATAAAGACACAAAAAGTGTTTGCTTATGTATCAAGTGAATATGTTAAAGATGCTGGCACATTTGATCGTTTAGAAGCTGTTGGAAATGATATTAAAAACAATATCGTATCCAACAAAAATTTAGCTAAAAAACAAAAGGCAATATTCCTTGATAGAGATGGAACAATAAACGTTCATAAAGGCCATTTAAATAATGTTGATAATTTTGAATTATTGCCAGGTGTATCAGAAGCCATAAAAATGATTAACGATTCTGATTATCTTGCAATTGTCATAACAAACCAACCAGTAATTTCACGTGGAGAATTAACTTTTGAAGGTCTTGATAATGTTCATAAAAAGATGGAAACACTTTTAGGAAAAGATAAGGCTTATTTAGATGCGATATATTTCTGTCCTCATTATCCAGAAAGCGGATTTGAAGGTGAAGTCAAAGCATTAAAAATTGATTGCGATTGTCGAAAACCAAAAATTGGGATGTTGCTCAAGGCCCAAAAAAGATTCAACATCGATTTTGAATCATCGTGGTTTGTTGGCGATTCAGATTTTGACATTTTATGTGGTCAAAATGCAAAAACAAAAACAGTGTTGATTGATGTTCCAAATAAAGAATATAAATCAAATCCAGACTATAAAGTGAAATCACTTTTAGAAGCTGTAAAATTAATATTAAGGAAATAAAATCATGAGTGAAAACAAACGTAAAATAAAAGGTAACATGTGGTATTTTTTCTGGAAAAGAGTGTTTGATATTTTCTTTTCTTTTCTCGCTATTTTGATATTGCTTTTACCAATGATAATCGTGGGCATAATTGTTAAAATCACCAGCAAAGGCCCAATGATTTTTAAAGATAGACGTGTTGGAAAAAACAAAAAGATTATCAATGTATATAAGTTTAGAAGCATGTATATCGACGCCGAGGAAAATATTGATAAATATCTAACTCCTGAACAAAAAGAAGTTTGGCTAAGGGAAAGAAAATTGGATAATGATCCACGCATCACAAAATTTGGAAAATTCATTCGCAAAACATCACTTGATGAACTTCCTCAATTATTCAATATCTTGTTTGGTCAAATGTCTTTTGTTGGAACAAGACCAATTACCATCCACGAGCTCGAAGATAACTTCACTGATGAACAACAAAAGATTATTGTAAGCGGCAAACCAGGCTTAACTGGTTATTGGCAAATTTATGGTCGTGGCAGTGCAGAATATTTTGATGGCGAAAGACAAAATCTTGAACTTGAATATTATTACAAACGATCATTAATGTTTGATTTGAAACTAATAATATTAACCATTCCAGCTGTATTTAAAGCAAAAGGTGTCTAGTGTGGCACCTTTTAATATGTGACTTTATCAACTACTTGTAGTATGATAATTATATCTATTTTCAAAAGAGGTTCTATATGAAAAAAGCATTAATCACAGGCATTACTGGACAAGACGGTAGTTATCTTACCGAATTATTACTTGAAAAAGGTTACAAAGTATTCGGACTTATTCGCCGTAAATCAAAAGAAGATTTTGGTAATGTTGAACATTTAAAAGATAAAATCACATTTATATATGCTGATATGACCGACTTAGCGTCGCTTGTCAATGCGATTAAGATTTCTGACGCTGATGAAATTTATAATCTCGCTGCTCAATCATTTGTTAAATCAAGCTGGGATTCACCAGTGTCAACTGCAGAGATTAACGCCCTTGGCGTCTTGAATTTATTAGAAGCAGTTCGCCTTGTTAAACCAACTGCTAGATTCTATCAAGCATCAACAAGCGAAATGTTTGGCAAAGTCCAAGAAATTCCACAAAAAGAAACAACTCCATTTTATCCAAGAAGTCCATATGGTGTTGCAAAACTTTATGGCCATTGGATAACAATCAATTATCGTGAATCTTATAATTTATTCGCATGCTCCGGCATTTTATTCAACCACGAATCAGAAAGACGTGGTCTTGAATTTGTCACTAGAAAAATTACCCATGCTGCGGCCATGATTAAAGAGGGAAAACAAGAATATGTTGAACTTGGAAATCTTGATGCGAAACGCGACTGGGGACATTCAAAAGATTATGTTAAAGCGATGTGGCTCATGCTTCAACAAGATCATCCAGATGATTATGTTGTCGCTACCGGTGAAACAAGAACCGTTCGTGAATTTGCCAAAGAAGCATTCAAAGCAATCGGCATCGATGTTGAATTCAAAGGAACTGGTTTAGACGAAGTTGGCGTCAACAAAGCAAACGGCAAAGTTGTTGTCAGAGTTAATAAAGATTTTTATCGTCCAGCCGAAGTTGAATTATTAATCGGAAATCCAAAGAAAGCCGAAGAAAAACTTCATTGGAAACGCGAGATTTCTTTCCATGAATTAGTCGAAAGAATGGCGAAAAACGATTTGGAATTAGTTAGAAATAATAAATAAATGAAAAAAATATTGTTGATTGGAGCAGCTGGTTTTGTTGGCCCATATCTTTATAAGAATCTAAAAGATCATGGCTATGAAGTTGTTGCGACCAAAACAAAAAATGAAACGCCAAATAATGATATCGAATATATTAATCTCGATATTTTAAACAAGGAAGAAATTTGTTTAGTCTTAAAAGATATAAATCCAGATTATGTTATCAATCTAGCCGCCCAATCAAGTGTAAAAATGAGTTGGATTAATCCATCATTAACATTTAATGTTAATGTTATGGGTTTAATAAACATTTTAGAAGCAATTCGCATTGAAAATTTATCACCCCGAATCCTTTTAATCGGCTCAAGCGAAGAATATGGTGAAAATTGTAAAGATGATGTGAATGAAGAAGTTGAACTAAAACCTAATAACTTCTATGCATTGACCAAGAAGATGCAAGAAGAAATCGCTGATATATATGTTAAAAGATTTAATTTCGATATTGTTTTAACTAGGTCTTTTAATCATATTGGAGTTGGTCAAAATAAAGGTTTTGTCGTCTCCGATTTTGCTTACCAAATTGTGGATATTGAAAAAAATGAAGGACATGGAGAAATCCTTGTCGGTAATTTAAAAGCGAAAAGAGATTTTAGCAATGTTAAAGATGTTGTTAATGCTTATCGATTGTTATTAGAAAAAGGCAAAAAAGGAGAAATATATAATGTCGGATCTGGCAATTCATATTCAATAGAATATATTTTAAATACATTGCTTTCTTATTCTCCTGCAAAAATAAGCGTTAAAATCGATGAAAATAAATTTCGCCCAATTGACACTGAATATATAAAAGCAGATATTACAAAATTAAAAAAAGATACAAATATTGAATTTGAATATACACTCGAAGAAACACTTAAAGAAATAATTGATCATTTACGAAAGAATTAAATAGATGAAAAAAAGGAATTTATTGCTACAAATATATGATTACCGCCAAATGGTATTTGGCTTAGCAAAAAGAGAATTAAGAGGTAGATATAAAGGCTCTGTTCTTGGTTTTTTATGGACATTTTTAAATCCTCTTCTTCAATTGCTTGTTTATACTCTTTTATTTGGCGTTTTATTAAAATCATCAATTAATGATTTCTATTTATATTTATTTGTTGGCCTTATTCCTTGGCTATTTATTCAAAATGCTTTGCAAAATGGTTCGACTGCAATATTAAATCAAAAAAGTTTGGTTACTAAAATTCGCTTCCCACGTGAAGTATTGCCAATCGCCCATGTCACAACCGGTTTTGTAAACATGCTTTATTGCTTTGTTGTAATCTTTTTAACTGTTGGGACATCTTTACTTATTAGATCGTGGGGAACAGGACAAATAATTAGCCCTGATAGTGAAGTTGGATTATATAATTTCTTACCTTGGATTGTTCTTCCTTTAGTAATGATTATTCAATATATTTTTGCTTTAGGATTATGCTTTTTATCATCTTCGATAACTGTCTATATTAGAGACTTAGAACATATATTGGGTGTCTTTACAATGCTTTGGTGTTATTGCACACCAATAATGTATGATGCTCGATTGATTTTAGGCCCTGAAGGTTATGCAAAATATGGCTGGGTATTCGAATATTTAAATCCAATGACTGGAATTGTTCGTGCTTATCAAGACATTTTATATCGTGGCACATGGCCTGATTTTAAATTGTTATTAGTGAGTTTTGGCTATGCAATATTATTTTTAGTTTTTGGCTTTTTAGTATTTGAAAAACTCAAAAGACGTTTCGCGGAGGAAATTTAAAATGAACAACGATGTAGTAATCTCCGTAAAAAATGTAACTAAAACATTTAAAGTTTATTATGATAAAGGCAATTTATTAAAAGAAAAATTGTTATTTTGGAAAAGAAATCGATACGAAAATCGCCTTGTTTTAGATGATATTTCTTTTGATATCCATAAAGGCGAAACAGTCGGTCTTATCGGCAAAAATGGATGCGGCAAATCAACAACATTAAAAATGCTCACTGGCATTTATTATCCGAACAAAGGAAATATCGACACAGTCGGAAGAATATCTTCTTTAATTGAACTTGGTGCCGGATTTCATCCTGATATGTCAGGAAGAGATAATATTTATATTAATGCTTCGATCTTCGGCTTAACCAAAAAAGAAATTGATGAAAGACTTAATGACATCATCTCTTTTAGTGAGCTTGAAAAATTTATTGATAATCCTGTTAGAACTTATTCATCAGGAATGTATATGCGCTTGGCGTTTTCCGTCGCCATTAATGTGAACGCAGATATTTTATTAATCGATGAAATTTTGGCGGTCGGTGACGCCAACTTCCAACAAAAATGCTTCGCTAAATTAAATGATTTAAAGAAACAAGGCATCACCATTGTTATTGTCACTCACGATAGCAATACAATTAGATCATTTTGCGATAGAGCAATCTGGGTTAACAAAGGCAAAATTGTTTTTGATGGCGACGCCAATAAAGCGGTTGATAAATATATGAGTTATATGACCGAAGAACAAGTAGCAAAAGAAGACGGCACACAAAACGAAGAAATTATCACTGATGATAATCATTTCGGAAAATATAAAGGCATGATTACCGATGCGTATTTATTAGATGAAAATGATAATCGCACCTTTATCCAAACAACAAAAAAACATACAAAATTAGTTATCGAATATGATATCAAACACAAAAGTGAATATGGCTATGTATTTGGTATGGGATTTTTTGATGAATCAAATAGATGCATATATGCCACAAATACAAAACTAGATGATGTCAAAATTGATGATAATTTAACAAAAGGCAAAGTAATATTTGATATCCCATCTCTTCCACTTATGAGTGGAAAATATTCGGTTAATGCTTCTATTGTTGATAACAACGGCACTCCATTAGATTTTTATCGCTCAATTGGAACGATGAAAATAGTAGCCAACAACAAAGACGAAGGAGAATTTTATATTGCCCATAGCTGGAGGAATGAAAAATGATCGAAGAAGAAATATTATTCGAAGCAACAAAAGACATTTCTACTAAAAAGCAAAAAGAAACAAATAAGGATAGAAAAATTTCCAATGAAAATTTTGACATCTTAAATGATATTATTTTGCGTTGCAAAAAATTAGAAAAAAACGAAGCTTTTCGACAATTGCCACCAGAAACTAATATTATTAAAAAACTTAAAAAATTTATTAAACGTGCTCAACGAAAATCGCTTAAATGGTACATCGAACCAATTTGTGAACAACAAAGTAAATATAACGAATTGGTAAGAGAAGGTCTTGATATATTATTCGATGTCACAACTATCTTAAATAATAAAATAGAAGATATTGAACAAAGATTAATTAGTCTTGAAAAAAGGATAAATTCTAAATAATGAATATTTGTGTCGAAACTTCCTCAATAAGCTACGCTCTTCATCGTGGAATCGGGAATTATTCAACAAGTTTATTAAAGAAAATGCTCGATATTGATCATACAAATCAATATTTTATTTTGCATTGTTATGATGTTGAAAGAGACTTCTCGTTTTTAGAAAAATATGAAAATGTGACACTTATAAAATGTAGTGTTGGTAAACCAACATTAGATAAAGAAAATGTTCATCACATCGATGTTGTTAAATATTATAAAGACATATATAAAGACTTATTTAATAAAATAATTGCTCAATACAAAATTGATGTCTTTTATATAACATCCCCCGATTCATTTTCAATATTTGAAAAATCGTGGTTTGGAAATGCCAAAGTTGTTGCAACTTTATATGATATTATCCCTGCTTTAATGCCTAGACAATATGGGCTAAATAAAAAGATAGAAAATGAATATAAAGCGCATCTAAAATCGATGGCCATTTTCGACAAATTATTTGCGATATCGCAATCTGCAAAAGATGATTTTGTAAATATCACCAAATGTGACCCTAAAAAGATTGATGTAATTGGTGGGGCACCAGATGAAAAATTTATTCATAAAATTGTTTCAAATGATAGACAAAACGAACTAAAAGAAAAATTTAAAATAGATAAAGATTTTATAATTTGCACAGGTGGCGATGATTTCCGTAAAAACATCGATAATTTAATCATTTCGTTTTTACATATAGATAAGAAATATTTGGAAAAATATCAATTAGTTATTGTGTGTAAAATTCGCGAAGAACAAATCAAATATTATTTAGATATCGCAAATAAAAATAACAACAAAAATAATATCGTTTTTACAAATTTTGTAACTGATGAAGAATTAATTGATTTAATGAATATGGCCAAAGCATCGGTGTTTCCTTCTAAATATGAAGGATTTGGCCTTCCAGTCGTTGAAGCATATGCTGTAAATATTCCTAACCTTACATCAAATAATTCATCACTTGGGGAAATTGCAAGCGGCTCATCAATATTAGTTGATCCTTTTAATAACAAATCAATAACACAAGGAATAAATGAATTATTAAATGAAAACAATTGGCCATCTCTAATTGAAAATGGGAAAAAGAAATTAGAAAAATATAATTGGGAAAATGTCGCACGAATTACACTTAATGGCATAAATTCTTTAGTACTTGACGAAAAGAAAGAGAATAGACATATCGCTATTTTCTCTCCACTTCCTCCAATTGAATCAGGAATAAGCGATTATATTGTCGATGTAATTAATACTTTAAAATCTGATTATGAAATCGATGTATTTATTGATGATGGTTATAAAGCAAATCATATAGAAGGCGTTAATATTTTTAACCATAAAAAATATAAAAAATTACACGAAAAATATAAAACAACAATATATGAGATTGGTTCATCAACATATCATATTTATATGTATCAATATTTAATGAAATACAAAGGCATAATTGAACTACATGATGGCAATTATGAAAATGTATTTTCTTATTGTTATGCTAAAAGATTATTATCTTCAAAAGTTTTAAGAGATATATATGCAAAAGAAAGAATAGAGAATGTTTTAAATAGCGATGATAGCGAATCAAAATCAATCAACTTCTTTGTCATGAATGCAACATCTGTAATAGTTCATAGCGATTATCTTAGAAGAATAGTCCTTAAGCAACATTTATGCAAATCTATCACCATTCCACATTATTCAATAGATAATAAATTAGATAAATATGAGTGTCGAAAAGATTTAAACATTAAACAAGATGATTTCATATTTTTATCAACCGGTTTTATTCATCCAAATAAACGAGTCGATAAAATTATTCGCGCATTTATAAAAGTTAATAAAGAATATGAAAACGCTAAACTAATTTTAGCAGGTGAATGCTTTGATAATTATAAAAAAGAAATCTTTGATTTAATTGAACAAAATAATTTAAAAGATAAAGTGATGATCACCGGCTTTATTAAAGACATAAACATTTTTGATAAATATAGCAAAGCAAGCGATGTCATATTAGCCCTTCGTCACCCATATAACGGCGAATCAAGCGGTTCAATTTCGCGAGCTTTAGGCCTTGAAAAACCAATTATTGTCAATAAAATTGGGGCTTTCGATGAAATAGATGATGATGCGATTATAAAAATTGAGCCAGTCGAAAAATTAGATGATGAAGTTGATGCGATTTATCAAATAATGAAAAAATGTCTTGATGGCGATATTAACTTAAATAAGATAAGCGAAAACGCCAAAAAATATGTAGATAATAATTTAAGGTTAAATATTATCAAAGATAAATATAAAGCAATTCTTAATGATGAAAGAATAATATCTTTAAACAACAAGATATTCCTAGATTTGAAAAATAATGATTTACAAAATGATAAATATAACGAAAAAGAGTTAAATAAATTCTTATCAACTCTTGCTTTTATCTTGAAGGTTTAATATTTCATCATATCTTTTCTTCATTAGAAGGGCGCTATTACTGATAGATAAATAATTTTGTATTATAGCTTTTGATTGTTCTAATTTAGAAGCTGCATCAACATGATTAAATGCATCGCGTAATTTTCTTTTTGCGTCTTCAAAATCAGGATCAGCCCATTTAAATCCTTTTTGATCTTGATAAGAAATATTAGATTCTATTAGTTTGTAATCAACTACATAAGCACTTTTTTCATTGACAAAATCAGTGGTTGATGAATAATTTGTGGCCACCACTAAAGTGTTTAGCATCATGGCCTCAGCAAGAGGAAGACCAAACCCTTCCGCGCGATGAAGAGAAATAAGACAATCAGCAGAAGAAATAAGATCATATAAATCACTTCTCGATAAAGATTTATTAATAATTTCAATATCTTTTCTATCGCCAATTAGTTTTGTTAATTTTTTATAATCTTGTTTTGTCAAATTATTAGTTTTAACTAATAATTTGCATTTTTCATTTTCACTAAATTCACCCATATATGCTTTAATTGCCATAAGTGGATTTTTTCTATCGATATTTGATTTAGAATCAAACATAGTAAGAAAAATATATTCATCATTTTCCTTATTGCTCGCTGATTCAATTTTCTTATCCATACCATATGGAATAACAAAAATATTTTTCTTATAAACAGAAGATAAAACATTTTTAATAAAATTAGAAGGAACCCAAAGTTCATCAAATAAATCTAAATACGTTAACCAATTGTCAGGGATTTTATCAAGCTCCCATAATAACACGCCGATATTATAACGGTAGTCTAAAATATCTTTTGAATATTTCATTTCTAAAAGATAAAAATTTTCAGGATTGATATGAAAGACATTGATGTTATATTTTGGCTCATTAGATAATTCAATATTATAAAATGGATCATCTTGTTTAATCTTTTTTGGCAAAGCAACATCGATAAAAACAGATGGAATATCACTTGAATGTAATGCTAAACCATATAATCTAGATCCTTGACCTAAGCCAATATTGGCCTTAAGATGACCAAAATAATTTATGCCATTTGGATATTTATTTTTATCAAAAGGCAATTTATTTTCTGCTTTATAAGTAATGCCTTTTTTGAATTTATTTTTTAATTTTAAAAATAAAGAACGTGGCAAAAGCTTTTTGACTAATGGTGAGAATTTTCTTACAAATCGATATGATGATTGCTTATTCATTTTTTTAAAGTGTTGCGACGATGATATCGCATTTTCCTGTAATTGAATATTCGCCATGACCAGCAGTAATGAAAAAGCCATCAGTTTTCTTTGCTTGTAAAATATGTTCTGAAGTATTTAAAATGCCATAACCTTTTAAGATACTAACAAAATGGAAAGATGATTCATCAGATTTTAATCTTATTGTTCCTCTAACTTTAATTCTTTTAACTTTAAAATATGGGCAGGAAATTAAATCGAGCGATTCATCATCAAGATTAGAATGAATTAATTTTGGATCAATATTTGTTTTTTGATAATTAATGCAATTTAATGCTTGTTCGATGTGAAGTTCACGTGGCTCACCATTTTGGTCGAGTCTTTTATAATCGTAGATGCGATAAGTAACGTCACAACTCTGTTGAACTTCAATTAAGAAGATATCGCCACCAATCGCATGAACTGTCCCAGATGGAATATAAAATTTATCACCTGGTTTAACATGAACTTTATTTAAAAGATTACAAATTGAACCATCTTCAATTGCTTTTCTTACTTTTTCTTCATCGACATCTTTTTTAAAACCATAATAAATATATGAATTTTTACCACATTCTAAAATGTGCCAAAATTCATTTTTTGTAGAAGGATGAACTTGAATTGATAAAGGTTTATTGGAAGAAATATATTTAATAAGCAATGGAAATTGTTTATCGTTAAAACCTTTTTTAACAATATCTTTATTATCATCAAAAATATCTTTAAGATTTTTATTATTTTTTGTGTTGATGATTGGCGAGTTATTTTTCCCAAGCGCAGATAAAATCCATGCTTCCCCAATCGGAGCATAAATATTAAAAGGCATATCATAAAGAATTGAGATTTCTTTATTGCCCCATAGTCTTTCTTTAAGTATTGATTCTAAGCGATAAACCATTTATTTAACCTTTAATATATCTAATATATTACTACTAACACGTGACCAATTGTATTTATTTACCAATTCATTTATATATTCTTCATCAGCCATTTTTAAATTATTTAAATCAATTTCATTATTAATAATATAATTTGCTTTATCACCATATATTTCATGAAATACTTCAATGTCAGATAAGATGATTGTTTTTGTGCCATTAAGTAAAGCTTCAAGAGGAGGAATTCCAAATCCTTCAAATTTGCTTAAAAGCATCAATGCATAAGCGTGCTTATAAAGAGATTTAAGTGCTTCATTAGATATTTTCTCATCGATAACAATAAGATTGTCTTTAGAAGGATAATCAATATCTTTACTAACAATGACAAATGTTTTGTCTTTATTTTTTTTGGCGAGTTCGATTATTGAATTAATATTTTTATGAGGATAACTTGCACCGACATATAAAAAATAATTTTTATCAAATAAATTATATTTATGAAGAAAAACATCATCTTCTTGGCAATCTAAAATGTTAGCGCCATTAGAGATAACTTTAACTTTATTTGGATCGATTTTATAATGCTCAATTATTTCTTTTTTTGATGTTTCACTGACAGTGAGTACTAATTTATCTTGATGCACTTTCTTGTGAATTAAATATTTATACCAAAGTGTGAAAGGCAAAGAATATATGCGAGGTTTCTTTAAAAATGTGACATCATGAACAACACTTATCGAATGAATGCCTAAAGGTGAGGAGTTACATAAATTCAATAATTCATCATCTTTATGTTTTTTCATAAAATTTCTTAAAGAAATTTGCTCGAATAAATTGCCATGGAACATTCCGATTTCTTGGGTTTTTAAAAATTTAAAATTTCCTTTAACACCTTTATCAGTAAGAACAATAAATTTATCCTTGTATTCTTCTTTGTCAAATTGTTTTACAACTTCTTGAGCAAAGCGAATAACGCCACTCATAGGTTTGCTCAAAAATTTACCATTTATGTATATCATTTCTTTTTATTTTCCTTATAGCATTTTTCGACAAAATCTTTTATTTTTTGTTCAAAAATTGGCACATCAAATTGTTCGGCATGTTTTCTAATTGCTTGATGGTCAAATTCCATTGTTTCAAATTCTAATATTGCTTGGCAAAGACATTCAACAGTTTGGTTTTTGAAAAACAAGCCGGTTTTTTTGTTAATAACTGTATCAAGTGCTCCACCGCGAGAAAAAGCAATTACTGGTTTACCTGACGCCATTGCTTCAACCGGAGTGATACCGAAATCTTCTTCTCCAGGGAAAAGAAATGCTCTGCAACGAGAATAATAAAATGCGATTTCTTCTTGGCTAATACCTTTTATAAAGGTAACTGTGTTGCCCGCAATCTTTTTGAGGTTCTTGCTTTCATCACCATCGCCAATAATAATCAAAGGTTTTTTAAGACGATTGCAAGCTTCAATTGCTAAATCAATGCGTTTATATTTTACAAATCTTGATACAACTAAATAATAGCCATCATCGTCTTCAGTGCATGTAAAACGAGATATATCAACACCTGGATGAATTACAACGCTGTCACGATTATAATATTGTTTAATTCGATTCTTAACTTCATTTGAATTTGCGATGAAATAATCGACATGTTTATTGCTTTCGAGATCTTGTTTTCTCATCCAATGAAGCAAAATTCTAACAAGTGGTCTTTTTAGTAAAGACACAGATTTAACATATTCTTTATAAGCTGACCAAGCATAACGCATTGGGGTATGACAATAAACAATGTGGATTGCCCCTTCCGGCACTTTAACCATTTTTGCGCAGCTTGAAGAAGAGGTGAGAACAACATCGCATTTTTCTAATTCAAAATTTTTAAATGCTCCAGGCATCATTGGGAAGAAAGATTTATGATTTCTTATTTCTTCTTTATTGCCTTGAAGAGAAGATGGAACGACTTCAATATCATTAAATTTTTCGCTTAGATTTGTAGGGCAATAAACTGAGGTATAAATCTTCGCATCTTTATAAATATCGTGAAAATATAAGACGACGTTTTCCGCGCCACCCATATTCGTAAGCCAATCATGAACAATGTCAATTTTCATATAAATATTTTATATTTATTTAATCTAATAATGCAAGAAACTATATTATTGCTTATAAGGATATATGTGCATTATTGGAGTCACAATAATAAAAGATAAAACCAAATAATCAAATGATGATGCGAATATAAAAGAGCCGCTTTCAAATAATGAATATATACTTGCGAAGGTGATAAGCGCTAAACCGAATATTGCAAAATGCTTATCAACTTTTATGTATTTAACATAACGGATGATAATTTGAACATACAAAATTATTGCAAGTCCAAGCATGACAACGCCACCATTACCCAAAAGCTCTAATGCTGCATTATGGGCAAAAGAAGTATTGTTATAAATAAATGCAAAAGAGTCGTGAGCGTTAAATTGATATAAAATTTCGCCAAACATATGGAAGCCAGCTCCGCCAAAAAAATTGGTTTGATTTAAAATATCAATAACATTTCGATAAATATAAAATCTAGTCGTAAGAGTAGATGTGCCATCAGAAGATATGATTTTATCCCATGACGATGTAACTGATAAGACAACAATGCCTATAGTAAGTAAAACTAATAAAATTGAGCCAGTAATTGATAATGCGATTATATTTCTTTTTTTGTTATCTTGATATGTGATAAAGAAGCGATATAAATAATAAGCACATAATAAGATGAAAGATAATATCAACGCCGTTTTACTAAAAGTAAACACTAATGAAAGATAAAAATAAATTGAGCCTATTACATAATAAATCTTGCGGTATTTTAAATGTAAATATAAACAAGAAATAATTCCTAATACAATAACAAATGCAAATGTATTTCTCGAGCCAAAAAGAAATGAAACGGTAGAATCATAGACATTGCCTTTAAATAATGATGGAAAGAAATTAATGTATTTTTCAAAATCAAAAATATAAGAAAGAAGAATCACAATTGATACAGTAACAATGCAAAGAAAAGGATACATATCAATAATGCGATTATCTTTAAATAATTTAGGTGCTAAATCGAAAATAATATAGACAAGAGACAATAAACCAACAAGCTGAAACACGCATGAAAATTTATAGGTTAAATTTGTTTCAAAATTAAATTTTATTGCTCCATCTTTAACTGAATTCAAAATATATTCTTTGCTATCTGGAGTTATAAATAATGTTATTGTGTTAATAACAAATAATGTGAATAAACCAATAAATAAAAGCAAAGATGGATGATAATCATTTTTGAATTTGTTTATTAAAAATACGGAAGTAAGAAAGCCAATTAAAATAAATAATAAACCAAGCGACATAAAAAAGCTTTGATTTTTAAATCCGTCTGAGCCGAACAAGACATCGCCCATGCTTAAATAAACACCACATAAAGCGCTTAACGATAACATAATAATGTTAAAAATGTCGACTCTTTTAAGTGTAGCCATGACTAAATTATAATGGTAATTATTAATAATTACAAATAAGGGGAGTTCAATAAAAGCCTTTCATAAAAAATAATTGTTGACTATCAAAAAAATATCTTTAAGATAATCACGTATGAATTTTGTATTTATTTCGCCTAACTATCCACTTATATATTCGCATTTTGTCAAAGCACTTCATGATCGCGGTGTTAATGTTTTAGGCATTGGCGATACCCCAAAAGCAAACATCAATGATGAATTAAAAAATAATCTCACTGAATATTGTTATGTTTCTGATATGAACAATATTCAATGGATGAAAAATACATTAGATTATTTAGAAAACAAATATGGTCATATCGACTATATCGAATCAAATAATGAATATTGGTTAATGAATGATGCTTTATATCGCGAATATAAAAATGTTCCAAATGGTTTTAGACCAAATGAAATGGAAAAGATTAAATACAAATCAAAAATGAAACAATATTTCGAAAAAGCTGGTGTCAAAGTCGCACGTTATATTGTTTATGATAATTTAAACCAAGCCCAAGAATTCGTGAAACAAGTTGGCTATCCTGTTTTTGTAAAACCAGATAATGGAGTAGGCGCTTCATCATCATATAAAATTAAAAATGATGAAGAATTGCTAAGATTTTCTCAATTAGAAAACGCTAAAGAATACATCATGGAAGAATATATCGATGGTACGATTGTGACATTTGATGGCATCGTTGATGATGATTCTAATGCCTTATTAGCGTATAAAGAAACATTTCCAATTCCAGTTGCAAATGTTGTTAATGATGATGTTGATGATTATTATTACGCATCGACAAGAATTGAAAAAGATTATTTTGAAATGGGACAAAATGTTCTTAAATCATTCGGTGTCAAAAAACGTTGTTTCCACATTGAATTTTTTAAACTAAATACTGATAAAGAAGGTTTAGGAAAGAAAGACGAAATTGTTGGCCTTGAAGTAAATATGCGTTCACCTGGTGGCGACACTCCTGATTTATTATCTATCGCAATCGATGATTCTTATTATGATTGTTATGCTGATGTCATCGCTTTTAATAAAATTAATGTCAACTTAAATAAAACCCATTACATCGCCATATCTGTTAGCAAAAAAGATCGCTTCAAATATGTTCATAATCATGAAGAAATAGAAGCAAATTATAAAGAAAATATCATTCGTCACGGATTCTACGATAAAGCTAATGCCTTGGTAATGGGAAATGAATTTTATTTTGCAAGATTTAAAAGTGTTGAAGAAGCGCTTGAATTCCAAAAATTTGTAATGAAAAAATATTAATTGATATAAATATTTATATCAAAAAAGAAAAAGACCCGGCCGGGTCTTTTCATTTTCATAAATGAATTATAAATCCACGTTATGATAAACGTTTTGGACATCTTCTAATTCATCAAGAGTGTCGATTAAATCTTCAAATTTTCCTTTAACTTCTTCATCATCGATTGTGATATATTCGTTTGGAATCATTGAGATTTCTGCTTCTTCATATTCACTGATACCTAATGAAGATAATACTTCTTTAGCTTGTGCGAAGGCACTTGGTGATACATAAACAACAACTAAATCTTCGTCTTGTTCAACACTTAATACATCAACATCGCCAAGAATTAATGCTTCTTCGACTTCATCGCGATTATTTCCTTTGAAAACAAGGACGCCTTTTTCTTCGAAATTAAATGCAACACTACCAGGATGTCCGCCTTTGCGAACAACTGCGGTTTTAACTTCAACCAAAGCACGATTTGGATTATCAGTTAATGTATCAACAATAAGATATGATCCGGCTGGACCAAAAAATTCATAACGACCAGGAATAAATACTTCTGCGTCGCCACCTTGTGCTTTTTTAATAGCGCGATCGAATACGTCACGTGGAACAGATTTACCACGATATTTTTCATAAACAGCTCTTAACGCTAAATTGGTTTTTGGATCTGGGGTTCCAGTTCTTGCAGCAAGATATGCTTCTCTTGATGCACGAGCGTATAATGCAGATTTGATTTTGCCGGTTCTTGCCATCGCGGCAGCACGGACTTCATGATGTCTTCCCATAGTCTTTTCTCCTATTTCGTGTTTTTATTATACTCTTGTTTTAATTAGTTTAATATAATTTATTAAAAAAATTGAATTTAACAATACTAATTACAAATAAATTACTTATAATTCGATTAAATAAATGATGTTTTTCAAAATAATATCGACATTAATATTTTATATCATAAAGATATAATCCATAAGGTTTAGCAATATATGGAAGAACTGTTTCAGGCTCACTAAGAGCGATATTTATTGTGTGTTCATTTTCTCGACCAATTCCAATCTCGAATAATAGACCTACAATCATTCTAACCATATAACGCATAAAGCCATTGCCTTTAATTACAAAAGCGTAATGACCTTTTTCAATATGAATTAGTTCGAAAGAGAAAATTTCTCTTATGTAATTATCCATATCTTCTTTTTTGCGAGTGAATGCTTTGAAATTGTGTTTGCCAACAAATAAATGTAGACAATTTTTAATTTTTTCAATATTGATATTTTGCTTTATTTGATATTCATAATTTCTTAAGAAAATATCTTCTTCACCAATATTGAAACGATAAACATATGTTTTTTCTTTAACATTAAATCGGGCTGAAAAATCATCATTAACAGCTTCGATTGAAAGAAGTTTTATATCTTCAGGAAGGATTTGATTCATCGAATATAAAAGCCGATCTTTATCAATATCTTTTTGAACATCAAAATGAAAAGATTGCTTTAAGGCATGCACCTTCGCATCTGTTCGACCCGAACCATAAATTTTAGTTGGAGTGTTTAAAATTTTAGATAATTTTTCTTCAATAATTTGTTGAACACTTATTTCATTTATTTGTTTTTGCCAACCAAAATAGGCTGTTCCATCATATGTCACAAAACAAAGATATCTCATCTTTTTTGCCTCCAATTTGCTTTGATAGATGCAAACACAAGTAAATAAATAATGATAAACAAAACACCTAAAATAAATGATGGAAAAAACAATGGATTCATGTAATCGATTTTAAAGGCACTTATTAAAATAATACCAGTTACAAAAATAGCAGTTAGCAAAAGAGCAAACAAATCTGAAAGATGGAAAGTTAATTTATTAAATCTTGTTCTTTTCGCTTTTGGATCATAGCCACGTGCTTCCATAGCATCTGCTAGTTCTTCACTTCTTTGGAAAGATGAAACAAATAATGGAACAATAAGAGAGACAATCGCACGAAGCCTTGATGAAAGTTTACCATGTTTAAAGTCAACACCACGAGATTCTTGAGCTTTCATAATGCGCATCGTTTCTTCTAATAATGTTGGTATAAATCTTAAGGCAATGGAAACAGTCATCGCAATTTCGTGGGCAGGAAATCCAATCAATTTAAATGGAGTCATATACCATTCAAGAGCGTATGTTAAATCCATTGGCTTTGTAGTAGATGTTAACACAAGTGTTAACGCAATCATAAAGATGAGGCGGAGAACAATTTTAATCGATTGAAATATGCTTTCCCAATAAATATTTAATCCCCATAAATTAAATGCAACATTAGTAGAATTTGCTGGTGGAATAAAACAATTGATAATAAATAAAAATAAGACGATAAACCACATCGATTTAAGCGATGAGAAAAATGACTTAAAACTGACGTGAGAAACAATCATTAAAAAGACGATGAAAAGTAATAAGATACCGCTGACAATAAAAGTCATCTCATAACTTGCGAATTGGAAAAAGATGGCAACCATCAACAAAACAAGGCTAAATAATTTAACCCGCGGATCCATCTTATGAATAAAAGAAGGATATGAGACATATTTTCCTAATGGACCACCGCTCATAAATGCTCCTTTTTAAGTTCTTCAATTAACGATGGAATGTCTTTAATTTTTCTTAAATCAAGCGAGTGGCCATTATCAATCAACTTACGTGTAGCAAGAACAATTTCAGGTGTGCGAAGAGAATATTTTTCAACATCAAATGAGAACAATTCACTTGGAGTTGTTTCACATACAACTTTTCCATCATCGAGGACAATAACATCGCTTGCGTATTTAAAAACAATATTCATATCATGGCTTACGAGAACGATTGTAATGCCATCATCATTTAGTTTTTTAAAGAGATTTAAAATATTTTCTGCTCCTTTTGGATCAAGACCGGCTGTAGGTTCATCTAGAACCAAAATTTTTGGATTTAACGCTAAAATCCCTGCAATTGACACACGTCTTTTTTCACCACCACTTAATTCAAAAGGTGATTTTTTATAATAATCTGATGGTATTCCCACCTTTTCTAAACATTCATGAGCAATCTTAATTGCATCTTCTTTTTTTACACCAAAATTAAGTGGACCAAAAGCAACATCACTTTCCACAGTGTCTTCAAATAATTGATATTCGCTAAATTGAAAAACAATACCGACTTTCTTTTTTAAATCAGCTAATTTTTTGCTGCGTTTTTTCTTATCACTTGATAAAACAAATTCATCAACATAGACTGTTCCACTCGTTGGAATTAATAGACCATTAAGGTGCTGGATAAGAGTTGATTTACCACATCCTGTTTTGCCAACAATGCAAGTAAAAGAGCCTTCCTTTATTTCAAGATTAATATCTTTAAGTGCATGAAATTCATTAGGAGTCTTTGGTGAATAAATATAATTTACATTTTCAAATTTAATCATAAAGCTCCTTGATAACATCGTCTAATTGAGCGTCTTTTAACGCATCAATAAATTTGTTTTTAAAAGGGATGTCTAAACCCATATCGATTATTTCTTGTTTATGGGAAAGAATTAATTCTTTATCGCCGTCTAAAGCAATTTTGCCGTTGTTTAAAACGATGATTCTATCACTTTCAAAAGCTTCTTCGATATCATGAGTAATCGAGATAATTGTTAAATCTTTATTCTCTGTTCTCAAATTCTTAATAACATCATTAATTTCTTTTTTTCCTTTTGGGTCAAGCATCGCTGTCGCTTCATCAAGAATTAAGATATCAGGTTTCATTGCTAATACACCCGCAATAGCGACTCGTTGTTTTTGACCACCGCTTAAATTTTCTGGTTCTTTATCAAGGAAATCTTCCATATTAACTTTACGGGCATATTCTAAAATGATTTCGTTCATTTTCGCGGGGTCAACTTGACGATTTTCTAAACCAAAAGCGATGTCGTCTTTAACACTGGCGCATATAAATTGGTTGTCTGGATTTTGAAAAACAATACCAATTCGAGAACGAATTTTGCGAATATTTTTTCGATTATATTCAAGATCGAATGCTTCAATTGAACCAGATTTTGCTTCCAAAAGACCTGCTAATAATTTAGCGATTGTCGATTTTCCACTTCCATTATGACCAATTAAAGAAATATAAGTTCCTTTTTCCACTACAAAAGAAACGCCATTTAAGACGTTTTCTTCTTGCGAATAAGAAAATGATAAATCTTTAACCGTTAATAAGCTCATCGATAACTATTTTTATATCGCGACCTTGATATGGTCGAACTTTTACTCCTGCTAATTCAAGCATCAATCTGCTCGCTTGAGTGTTTAATTCATCATGATATTTATCATCGAGATAAACAACTTCTTTGATACCAGTTTGGATAATTGCTTTTGTGCATTCATTACATGGGAACAAAGTGACGTAAATTGAACATCCTTTAAGTGATGCTCCGTTACGTGTATTTAATATTGCGTTAAATTCGGCGTGGCAAACATATAAATATTTGCTATCAAGTCCTTCACCACGATTCCAAGATATTTTTGATTCATCGATACCAGTTGGCATTCCGTTATAACCGTTTGAAACAACTTTATGTTCAGCATCGACAATACATGCTCCAACTTTAGTGTTAGGGTCTTTGCTTCGCAAACTAGATAGTTTTGCCATACCCATGAAATATTCGTCCCAAGAAATGTTTTTGTTCATATTTTCTTCTCCAAACTTTATATATTTTACATATTTTTAAATATTTATTTAATAGAAACGATAACAATAATGCACGCAATCATTAATAAAACGATAACGCCCATTGTGATCGCAATACCTAAAGGAAAATGATATCCTGCCTCTTTTTGATCTTCTTCACTAAGTTTACTTTCAATGGCAGCTTTATTTAATTCCTCTTCGTCTATATTATTTTGAGCTTTATTTTCGTCCATATTTTTCTCCTATTTATTTTGCTATTCTATTAACAGTTTTAAATAAAAATGAAAGCAGGAATGTATTCATTGGCACATTGATAAATAAAGCGATGACTTGGAAAAAGAAAATCACAAAAAATTCTGTTCCAAAAAATATCGATTTAACTATCGAATTCAAAATAGTCATCATGATAACTTCACTTATAAGCGATATAATAGCGAAATTTAAAACATTTAACGATTCATATTTTTTGTTAATTAAAACAATTAAACAAATCGTCAAAATCGATAAAACAATTGAAGATATAGAAATAATTATTTTAGTAGCAATGTCTAAGGAAACACTGCCAAAATTATTACCAACAAATAAATAGATATTGCCAAATGTCAAAAGAGAAATAAAAACAACTAAAAAGATAGCAAAGCTAATCTTTTTATTTTTGATAATATTAAATAATTTTAACAAACACCAAGGTAATACTCCTAAAAATGTATAGACAAGTGTGAACCACGGATTAATGCCATATCCTAAAGCTGAAGGAACAAGGACAATACCTAAAATATCACTTAATCCTCCAATTGCTCCACCGTAAATTGGACCAAGAAAAAGCGAAGCAAAAATGATTAGTCCTGGGCCAAAAGATATTCTTACAAATGGAAGAACTGGAATGTTTTGGAGCGATAAAAATCTCGTGAAAATAATAATTAATGCGAGAAGCAATCCAGAAAAACAAATCTTAAATACTGGGCTATTTTTCATTTTTATATTCACTCCTTACAAGCTCGGCAAAATATAAAGAGCCACAAACTAAAACAAGATCGTCTGGGTAATTATTCAAAGCGTTATCAATTGCGTCATGGTAATCTTGATAAAATTTATAATCGCCAAGATAAAGGAAATAGTCTTCTTCGTTTCTTGCTCGATTATGATTAAAAGTTGTAAGAGCTATATCATTAGATATTTCGCCTAAGGAAATAAGCATTCTTTCAATGTTTTTATCTCTAAAACATGCGAAAACAACATGAATTGGTTTATTGATATTTTTTAATGAATTAACCAATTCGATAATCGCATCCGGATTATGCGCGCCATCAACAAGAAGATGATCGTTAATATATTCAAAACGAGCAGGTAAATTATTATTTAATAATCCTTCATACATTTTGTTAATATCAATCGGTAATATATTTTCTAATATTCTTGTTGCTTCTATTGCTAATGAAGCATTTTTGCATTGATAAAATGCGGTGGTATTTAACACTATGTCTTTATATGGCAAATAATCGAAATGAATTTTGTTATCGATTATTTTTTCATTAAAATATTCGTTAACCATTATCACTTTTGCATCAAGAGTTTTGGCGTATTCTTTAATTGCAAAAAGAGCACTTTCGTCAATTTTACCAACCAAACATGGGATTTCTTTTTTTATAATTCCAGCTTTATTATAAGCAATTTCTGATAAGCTTCTTCCTAAAACAGAAGTGTGCTCTAAACCGATATTGCTAATAATGCTGAGGGATGGTGTAAATATGTTTGTGGCGTCAATAAATCCACCCATTCCGACTTCAATAACGGCGACATCAACATTAATATTTTTAAAATATGTCAATGCAATAAATGTTTGCATTTCAAATGTTGTTAATTCAAATTTAACAAACAAATCATAATATTGATTAAATATTTCTAATATTTCTTCTTCACTAATATGATTTTCATTTAGATAAATCATATCTTTTGTATCGATAAAAAATGGTGACACAAAAGTGCCAACTTTATAGCCATTTTTAACATATATTGATTTTAGGAAATTACATATTGAGCCTTTGCCATTCGTGCCAGTGACATGAATTGATGGAACAGTAAAAGAAAAATCAACTGCTTTTAAAAATTTATCGAAGTTATTTCGATCGTATGTTTTTAAATATCGCTTCTTAAAAAATTCATTTAATTCACTAAAAGTCATAATTATCTACTAAAGTTCTTAATAGCTTTTGCTATCTCTCTTTCATCATCGCGTTTTTTGATTGTCTCGCGCTTATCATAATTCTTTTTGCCTTTTCCAAGGGCGATTTCAACTTTGGCCTTACCTTTCTTAAGATAAATTTTTGTTGGAATTATCGAAAAGCCTTTTTCAGAAACTTTTCGGGCAAGTTTTAATATTTCGCTTTTGTGAAGCAATAATTTTCTGGTGCGATTTGGTTCGTGATTAAAAATATTGCCTTGTTCGTAACAAGAAATATGCATGTTTACAATAAATATTTCCCCATTGCGAATAATGACATAACTATCGCCAAGTGTTGCTCCATTTTTTCTAAGAGATTTTATTTCTGTTCCTTGAAGTTCAATTCCACATTCTAAAAAATCGCTCAAGAAGTAATTGAAACGGGCTTTAGAGTTAGTGACAATAATCTTAATATTTTCCATTTTTTTATACCTTAAAATTATACATATTTTAATGTAAAATATCATTAATAAAAGAGGAATTGTGAAATGAGACCATTATTAAAAGTCAGCAAAATATTTTCATTTATTGCA
>JALFFX010000030.1 GCA_022777645.1 Erysipelotrichaceae bacterium | reverse complement strand
TTATACATTGTTCTCTTATATCTAGAACCCATTCATAGTTTAAAGGTCTAGCATTGTAATCAGATTCGCCACCAACAACAACTAAATCAATGTCATCTAAATATTGTTCAATTTCTATTTTTTCAAGTAATGGTTGAGCGACTATACATTTATGTTTTATTGAAAGCTTATTAAAGATTGATAACCTATAATCTGCATTCTTTTGATTTTCAATTGTGCAACAGACAATAACATTATCATAACCATTATTCCAATCATCAGGAATACATTTTTTAAATCTTTCTATTCTTTTAGTAAGAAATAAAAACATGCAATCAGATCTTTCACTTATCATTTTCCAGCATTCATCTCGCCACTTATCTGCTTCTTCTATCAAAAAATCAGTAGAAAAGCATGTATAAACTAATCATGCTTTCATCTTATAGTTTCCATTTTTTATTCTTTGGATAGGCTTCATATAATCATTTGGCAGCACAATATCATTAGTATTAATATTTCTTTTATAATCACCCTTATGAATGTAACAATGCAAGCAACCTTCACTACATTTCTTACATCCTCTCCATGGATTCCACATTGACATTTTTTTAACTCCAAATATTTTTTTATTTAATAATCTATATGTATATTCTTATAATACAATTTCAAGTGTTTTAAGCTTTTCATTTTCTTGAATACATCTAAATCACCATTAAATTCATATTTTGTTTGACTCAGTATATTTCTGCTATCAAATGTTATATATTCTAAACTTGAATTTTCTAGCTCGCTAATATTTGTAAGTTTACTTATTCGCTCAAATGATAGAACCTTTAATTTTTTGTTATTAGTCATGTTCCATAGTGATTCTAATTTGTTATTCCAATCAATATGTAAACATTCAAGATTTAAACAACTACTTAGTTTTGATAAATCCTTAATTCTATTACATTTAAACAAATATAATATTTTAACATTCTTTATGTAGTCAATTATAATATCGAAATGTTTCTGATCAAATCCATTCAACAAAACCATCTGAGGATTTTTCTTTATGACATAATCTAACATTTCATTTATGTCATTTGTTTCATATATTTTCTTAAAACTATCAATTTGACTTTCTGTTTCTTCAGTTAATAGTAATCTACAATCATAACAAACACTATAATAATTAGGATATAAGTCTTCTAGTTTATGATCTAATGATATAAATGGATTACATAACATAGTTGATTCAAACCATTCATCACTATAAATATATATCTTTTTAGGCATAATCATTTACCTTAATAATGTGAGAATATCTTTATTAACTTCTTTTAATAGAATAGTATTAGGTCTTCTCATTATTTTTTCATAATCATTTTTATTAGCAAATTCCTTTAACACTATAAGTTTACTTCTATCATAGTTATATGCATCTGATTCTATAGACTTCATATATTCTTCTAGGTCATGTTCATTTCCTTCGTCATTATTTTCTTGGAATAATAATTTATCATTTTCAAAATATAAATTTTTCATTCTGATAAATATTAACATGCATTCATTATTTTCATTAACAACTAAATATGATTTTTCTTCATCAACTGTAACTACTTTAGATTTTAAATCATACTTACAAATCATATTTTTAATTATGAATACTGGATCAGTTAATATTCCAAAGTAATATTCATCTTTTATTTTTAATTTATTTCTTTTAAAATATGTTGTATTTTTCACAATAATCATTTCAGTTATTGATTCCATTAACATATAGACTAATCCGATTAAAACAAAAGGTAAAAGAAGAATAATAAGTATTATTTCTATTATTTTTTTCATTATAGTTTCTCCTTTCGAAAGTAATGAAAGAAATAAAATCCATCATGTCATTATTATACACTAAATATGAATATTTTACTACCTTTTCTTAAATGAAGTAACTTATTCTTTTTTTGATCTAATTTATTACACTATAGATTTAGTTTTTAATTATAGAAAAACACTTATTCAGTTTGAATAAGTGTCATATATAATAATTATTTATTTTTAATCTTTCAATGCTGTTATAGGAAAAACATAAACGCCATCACTATTTTGATATGCCATATTACCAACACCATAAATAACACATTTAATTAAAGGGGCTTTACCACCATTATTGACAATATCTTCACACACTTTCATAAGATTTTTAGCTCCTTCTTCGGCTTTACTTAGGCCTAGTTTTATTTCAATTGCACACCAATTGCCGTCTTCAAGTTCGATGACAGCATCAATTTCATTGCCTTTATAGTCTTGATAATGAAATAGTTTGCCATTTATAGCCTGAGCATATATCGATAAATCCCTCTCAACCATTCCTTCAAATAAAAATCCAAACGTGTTTAAATCATTTAACATCTTTTGGGGAGTAAGTTTAAGCATTGCACATGCCATAGCTGGGTCAGCAAAATGTCTTTTTTTCATTTGTTTTACTCTGAGTGATGATCTAATATTCGGAGAGAATGGTTCTTGGTTATTGAATAGAAACATTCTATTTAATGCGTTTAAATATTTTACTAATGTGTTTTTGCTTATAGATTCCGTATCATTTTCAATAATATCATTCAATATACTTTGATTAGATACAGTCGTAGATTCATTTCTTGCTAATGATTTCAATATTAATTTTGCCTTTTGTTCATTGTAGTCAGCATCTTTATCCAATTTTCGTAAATCCATTTTTAGAACATTTTCCATATAACCATTAGCAATTTCACCACATTCGTTAACATCAACATCTATATTTCCAGGCCAACCACCTCTTACGATTAAATATGCCAATTTTTCAAGACTTACTTTTTCTAATAATCTAGATTGAAACTTTTGCTCACATAAATCTTTTAAAGATATAACACCACTAGAATCACCAGATTCATACAATGACATTGTATTCATTCTTATGCTCTTAATTCTACCTGTACCACTATGAAGTATACCTTTTTCTTGTGGGGTTGAAGAACCTGTCAAAATGATTTGTCCCTTTTCTGCTTTATTATCTACAAATGCTCTTGTTGCATCCCATAAACTTGGTACTTCCTGCCATTCATCAATTAAACGAGGTGTATCTCCTTCAAGTACTGTATATGGTTCCATTTCTGCAAACAAACGATTAGAGAAATTACCACTTGGATCACCAACCAAAAATTCACTATTTGCATGATATGATGATGTCCAAGTCTTACCACACCATTTCGGACCTTCGATGCATATTGCTCCAAAGATTTTTAAATATCTTTCAATTAACGAGTCCACTACTCGTTTTCTATATTTTGCTTTATTTGCTACTTTATCCATAAAATACCTCCTAAGGTTTTGATTAATATTATTTTATCAAACTGACCAATATTTGTCAATATTTTTGACCGATATTTTCAAATAAAATTGACCGATATTTCGACAAATTTTTAATCAATATTTTTAAAATCTTACTTTAACTTTCACAAGGCATATGCTCACTAACATAATCATAAAAGCTAAGGTAATTTGGTGATAATACAATTATTTTAAGTTCTTATGAATTATATTCATCTGATACACAATTTTGTGTTAGATATTGATGAAACAAATCTAGTAAAAGTGATTTAAAACATCACCGTATTCCTGTAATTATTTTTACTAAGTTAACATCTTTATTTTTTTGTTTTAAATAATCAGGTGATTTATAAGTTCAATCATAATTAGCTTCCTTTTTTTCAAAAAATGTCAATACTTTTTAAATTACAAATCAAAAAAATTTTTTAAAATAAAGTTTCTGACTTTGATGTCTAAAATTTCTATCATCTTATACTTTTCTAAATAATAAATCATAACTTTACATAATATTCTAAATAATAAAAGTAAGTAATTATTCTTATATGATCTATATCAAAAGCGTATTTAATTAGAACAATATAGGAAACATATAGCCCTTGATATCATCGTTAGGAAAACACATATTACAACTATATTTTTAGGTTTCTTACTATCATCTGTAATATTCATAATCTTAATGTCAGTAATCCTTTTTGTAGATCTATCGATTTAATTTGATTTGAATTTTATTTCGAAAACTCAATAGTCCTAATAATATAATCAGATAGTCCCACTGATTTATTGACTTGTATAATTTAGATTGCGAAAAAAATACGCTACTAGCAATTCAGCATAAGCCTTTAGTTTATACAAAGTTTATGATAATGAATACCTCAGAAATAAAGTTTTTAAACTTTTGTATAACCACACTTTAAATAATGAATTAAATTTCAATCAGCTATATTATTTGCAAGCTCACAACATAAAAAAAGATTTGATAACAATCGTATCAAACCTATGTTTTTCTTTTATGAGTGCAAAGACATATTTTAATATCATTTTCTTCAGCCACCAAAACGCATACAATAAATATGAAAAGTCAAGTGTTAAATATTAGATTAGTAATTTTGCCAAAGATAAACCAATATTTTAATACTCCCTAATCAAGATGTAATTTTTTGATCTATTCTTACGAATGTACTCAAATTTAATTATCTCTTTTTTTGTTATTGATTTTTCAAACCAACAACAAACTAATCTAAATCAGATGAATCAACTATATCAAAATAATTTTCAAAATCAATTTTAACACTTTTAATTACAAATATTTTCGAATTTATAAATTTAACATTGTTTGCATCAAATAAAACTAAATTTATTCCATTTTTTATAATAGAACTTTTAAAACTTATTCCATCATAGCCTTTTGACTTGATAAAGTGTGCTAACATTTGTGTAATTTTATAGAAACTTTCATTTTGAGGATTTGGTTCAGTGTTTGGTTCACTAACTTTTTTAGAAATAAGGTAAAACTGTGTAAATAAATTTTCTTCATGCTTATCTTTACATTTGTATAGGTTTGCTATTTTCAATTCTTTAGTTGTTACACATTCTGCAATACTATATTTTTGATCAATTATTGGTTTCATTTCACCCAAAGATGTTTCATAATCATAACTTAAATATAGAAAAGCATCATCTGATGTATTTAATCTTCCTTCTTTTCTTTTGTTCTTTGGTGGGAGTCCACTATTTTCTGCATCAAAGCCCAAAAATTTTGTGGTTTTTAATTGATCAAGTAATGCTATCCCTTTAGACATAATTTCATTTTTTTGCTCATCATTAAGAACGAGTTTTGATAACAAAAAATCCGAAATAGAAATTGTAATACCAATATTAGATGCATTTATTTTATCGCATTCCTTTTGTAGCAATTCGTATTCTTTTGTTTGAATCTTGTTTATGCCTAACTTATCAACATTATCTTCTTTTATTTGCCTTGCTCTAAAAAAATGAGAGTTTGCAGGGATAATTTCATCATTAGAGTATTGAGAAAATAGACTACTAAAATAATCATAAATCTTTGTTTTATTTATTTCATTACATGCAAATTTCCTCATACAGTCCCATTTGTTCTCTTCAGACTGTAGTAACAAATAAATTAATATAACATATTTAAATTGTTCTGAATCATATTGTATATTATCCATTTATTGCCTCCTATGTAGCTACTTATTATTTTTGTTATTTATTATAATAAAGATAATTACCACAACAGCAATTGTAAATATTACACTTAATACAACACCTATTTCAAGTAAATGTTCTTCAATGAGCATTACCACATAAGCCAGGGCAAATCCTAAAAGTGTCGAAACAACAAAATATGCAATAGACATTATTTTGCGATTAAACCATCCTAATGTGTTAAATATAATTCCAACCAATGTGTAAGATACAGCAAAGGTCAAAATTCTAACTATAATGTTTCCAAATATTGATGTATCTGGAGCTATATATTGCAGCGTAAATAACCAAGTAAAAAATTCAATAAAATCTACAAAAAATCCACTGCATAATAATAGCAATAAAACTATACCTGCTAAAAAAACTAATAGTTTTCTCATTTTGTTTACCTAAAACCTTCCCAATATATTGATTTGTCTTTTGTTTTTCATTATTTAACTACTTTCACTTGAATATTATTTTGTTCGCACATTAACCTAATTATTTCTTCAACAAGTTCTATTGTCTACTACCTGCAAATTTTTCATCTATTGATCAAAACAAAAGAAACACCTATAATTTCTACTAAAGCAAATTAAGGTAGGATTAAAATGGCTCTTAATTTGATTGTAGTCGCAAAATAATCTGTTCCATAATTAATACTTCTTTCAAAACATTAAACAACATAAAAATTATAGCGCTTTTCTGAAAAAAATTCAAGTTTTTCAACAGAATCATTAGATCTAAATATTAATCTTATAAAATATTTTGTTCATAGCAGTATTTATTGTTCCGTAGTAGTGTATAAGAAAATAAAGTACCTCGCAGAAGTGTACTCAACAAATCCACAAAACTATAAAATTTATTGGTAAAAAAGATAAAGCTGCTTATGGTGTAAGATATATAACTGAAAAAGTTGTTGTTTATTTCAGTAAAAAATTCTATGACAAACAAGCTCATGAAAACAAGTCATTTTTTGAAAAAATAGTTAAACATATCATTCGGTCCTTCAGTACTTATCAATACATACTATGACCTCTGCTGACTTCTTGCTATTCGTTGTTACTACTCATTCGTTAGCAAGACCTCTTAGGGTAAGCATAACAACCTTCCTCTTTATACCTACTAAATTTACTAACTATAATTGCTTGGTGTCTACGGGCTTTAACTCTTTTTGCAGTCTTACCCATTATAGCAGCCTGATTTAGTTCGTATTCCTTAGGTCAAGATTTTGTCTAGGACTTCCTTCAGATTTCACCTCACGATGAACACACTTGTCTTCGACTAACACTTCGTTTGACACCTTCCCGTATAGAGAACTTTCATCTCCTAGTTATTATGCATGCCTAACGCATAAAAAGTGATGATAAGGATTCCTCCATTACCATCACTAGCAATTATACATCAATCATTATCTATCTCACTTTAACAATCAATATATCACTATAGTAAGTTTTGCCATTTAAAAGTTTTACAAATGCCTGTACACAGTGATTTCCATAATACGAAGTCGTTTCCTCACGATAATAATATTTGTTATTTGCCCTACATGCAATTTCGGTAGGTTCGGCTTTACCACGTAAGCAATTATTCTTTAATGCTTCATATCCACTATTGGATACAATAAGTTTTACAATAGCACCATTTTGAAAATTTGGAGCAATGTTAATTTCAAATTTTAAATTATAGTTTTTTCTTAAAATAGTACTTGAATCAAATCGTTGCCATGATTCATTAAATTTATAAAATCCATTTATATTTATAACACTACAACAAGAAATCAAAGAGTTTGTTAAGCCACCTTTAATTTCAAAGTGGGCTTTAGCATTATTAAGAAATCCATTTTCGATATCATAAGGCTTATTTAATATGCAATTTTTTATTGTTTGTTCGTCATTTGTTAATAAAACCCTATATAATTTCTCTATATAATCCCTTATTAATGAAAACTCATATTCATTATGAATCTTATTAATATCATTTGCAGAATTAGCCGGATCATATATTTTAGTTTTACCTATTTCATTATAATGAGAGCAAAATTTAACCAATTTATCATATATATTGTCTCCAGCAACAAATTCTGGTTCTACAACATCAATTGCAAAAATTTCAAGATAAAAGGATTTAAATTTAAAATTATTAAATTCTCTGTATAATTTAATCAAGCGAATTAACTCTTTAGAATTTGATTTTTTAACTTTATTGATTTGTAATTCTGGGTTACTTTTAAGCCTGCATTTATCCCTATTGCACCATAAATATACATCTTTTTTATCTTCATTAGACGTGTATTTTCCAGGAACAACATCAACTGTTGTGTCCCATTTTGGTTCACCTATTTTTCCATAAACGCAAATTGCAGAATTCTTTGCTTCAAATAAATATGATGCACTTCTTAGTGCCTCTATTGTCTTATTATAAATTAGTTCCAAACTGTCGGTATTTTCACTATCAAAATAGCATAACAAATCTATATCACATGAATTTGAATTAGCAGTTGTTTTAGCTAAAGAACCACCATATCTATAATTTGGCTTTTCATCATAATAATTGTTTAAGACATTTTCTAAAGGACTTCTATATCCTGTTTTTATTTCTAAAGAAAAATCACGGTCAACTCTATACTCAACTAATAGGTTATTTAAACAATCAAGTACCATAACTAATCACCAAATTTTCCTTTTTGAATAATTAAAGGCATTAAATAATTACCCTCTAAAAATTCATAAACATATGTAGTAGGATGATAAGATTGAATAGCAGTACCGATAACAAATCCTATTGGTTGTTTTGCAGCAATATACAAATTAATACGTTCAACGCCATTGTCTTTACATAAATCCAAGATATCTTTTGTAAATGAATAAATACTTTGAAGGTATTTTGCTTTTACATTATCACCGCTTTTTTCATTAAAGATATATTTATCCCCTGAAATAGAACTCGCATCAACATCAGTCGTACACGAATAAATAACATTGACAATTTTTGAATTCGGTTTCTCAGGCAAATTGCGTTTTATGTATTTTTTGTTATATTCAATTTTATATGGTTTAGAATTACTACTATTCAAATCAACGAATGTATATTTTCTAGTATCACCTAAACAGTAACCATCAAAAGCAGCAAACATTGGACTCGCGAATCCTGAATAAATTAATTTATTACTATTAGATATATTCCGTAAAATATTATATAAGGAATGTTTCATTTTTAACAAATGATACTTGTAGTACTTATAACCTAGTTTTGTATTCGATTCACACAAAACCCATTTGCAGTCAAGTGTTGAAGTAACTTCATCAATAAATCTTTTGTTTTGTCTCTTTTTATTACTATCAACATAAATAATATCTGGGTTATTCCATCGCAATGTTTTAATATATGATATAACCTTATAAATTAAACCAATATCTATCTTCATTATGTTCCACCTTTTCATCCTATTCTATTCCAAGAGCTTTGATAACAGCATCTTCTGGACTGCTATAGAAGCTGATTTGGAATTTTGCAAAAAGATCACTAGGAACAGTGGCAATATCAACCGCACTGCTCATAGGAATAAGAATTTTTTTAGCACCTGCATCAAACGCAACTTGCAAAACAGATGCTAACTCTTCCACTTTATTGATAGTCCCGCCAATACTTAAAGTTCCTAACACCACCATCTGAGCTTGCACAGGTCTATTTAATGCACTACTGCACAATGCTACTAAAGTAGCAAGTGAAATATCGCTATCTAATCCAACACCTTGGCAATCTTGAATATGCATCAAATAATCTTTTGTATCAATTAATATTGATTGACTTATAGATTTTGCGTTTGCTCTAAAATAGTTTTGAGCAGTTTTAACAGATTCTTTTACTTCTTTATAGGAAGTCAACCCTAAAACGTCATACTTACCACTGCCGTCGGTCAATGTAGTTTCAAACTTAAACAAACCCTTCATATCGTTTGAACCATGAGCAATAGTATAAACATGACCAGGCTTGCCAACACCTTCTGGAATCAAATGTCCAGCTCCTTGCTCAAGAACAGGCACGAATCTTTCGTCCATATCAGACAATCTGATGTAAGATAATTGTACATCATAAAATTCCATTCCACCGATTTTTTTCAATTGTTCTTTTACTCTTCTACGGCCTTCAATGGCGTATTTAAGTATTTCTTCAATGTCTTCTTCAGTGAACTTACCATTTGGATAAATGATTTTAGTTAAACCTGATACCATTTTTCTAACCGCAATAGTATCTCTTTGATTTAAACATCTACCTAATTTGAAATATTTATCGAAAGCGTCTGTATAGGGGACTTTTCTCATTTCTCTAAAAAATTCAGCAATGTAATCAGAAATAAAGCCGTAATTATCAGTGAAGTATTCAGGACGCATTTTAGGAATTTCCCATCCTGGAATATAAGCATGCATACGGTCAAAAAAAGCACTGTCAATCATTGCTTCAGGAAACGGTTCAAATAAGTGCGATGTTTTTAATAAAGAATCAACACTTTGATTAATGTTCCCGACAAAGACCATAGATGCATTTGCTTGAATAGCTTCTTTACCTCTTGCGAAAGAACCAGACGCCATATAATCTTTCATGATTTGTACGCCGTCTTTATCCTTAAAACTAATTCCAGCAACTTCATCGAACGCGACGCAATCCCACAAACCAACCAGTCCTACTTGCCTTCTAGCCATATTATAAAACAAGTTAGCAACAGTAGTTTGTCCACCAGAGACAAGGATTGAGTTTGGAGATAATTCCTTGTAAATATGTGATTTACCTGTACCCCTAGGACCAAGTTCACATATATTTACATTGTTTTCTACTAATGGAACTAAACGAGCTAGTAAATGCCATTTTACTCTGTAATCAAATTGAGTAGGTTCCATACCAGTAGAGCGAAGAATCAAATCAATCCACTCCTCTTTTGTAAATTGGCTTCTTGTCTCAATTATTTCATTCTTGTCAAGATTAGGCATTTGAATAGGAGTAATATCATTAATAATAAATGGACTCTTATTTCTTTCATCTTCACTAAATAGATACGAAACATCTACGATACACCAGATTCCACCAGCAAGAAGTTTCTCAAACTCTCTTACATACTTTGGATGAACATAAACACCATGAATTCCCAAGAAAAGAAAATCAGCCTCAAACTGGTCAGTTCTTTCATTAAGTTTAACACTCAACTTATCAATTACTGTATGATTGCCGTTTTCTTTAATTTTAGCTTTGATTTTTTCTGCTTCGTCAGGACGAACGTAGTTGTCCGATAAAATCCTTTTGACCTGTTCAATGCCTTCGGCAATTTCCTGTTCATCATCGGAAGTACAGTATGTTCCTAGCAAATATTCCAATACATAAGTTGGAACATTAGCACTGTTTTTAATTTTCTTTGTAGCGCCTTTAGGAACTACACGGCCAGAAAATAATTCAAATACTTTTCTATCTAAACTATCCATAAACTACTCCTTTCTAAAACATCTTAAACGAAATAATATCAATAGTGAATTGCTCTTTCTCGATATAGTCATCACTTTCAATATCCTTTAAGATAAGAAAATAAGGTTTGTTTCTGTCAAATTGGATATTTTTTAAAGTGAATCTTATTTTTGTCAATCTTGTGGCTGGATCATCACTTGAAGAATTAGCTACAAACTTATATTCATTTGAAACTTTTTCACCATACTCATCGATGATATATGTCTCACAAGTAATTTGTTGTTTCTTTTCTTCAACTTTTTCAGTTTGTTCAAACTCAAGTGTGAAGCTTCTGTTCGTAATCTTTCTTGTGATACTCTTAAGTCTTACACCAACAGGTCGTACAAGTTCAACTTCAGATCTTGATCTTAGCTCACTTACATGGATAAGTGGTACAATAGTTTCTTGAAGTGAAACACCACCATGAACATATTGAATACCTGTTCCCTGAGTCTTAAACAAATCATAACCCCAAGGTAAAATAACACGATATTCACCGTCAACAACTCTATCAAGTTTAATCTCAGTTGTATAAGGAACACTAATTGTTTCGTCATCTGTTATTAAATATCTCTTCGCTTTTTCTACTGTGTTCAAGGAAACAATATTGCTGTACTTGCTAGATTCAAGAATTTCATTTTTTCTATAAACAAAACCATGGTCAGCTGTGATATAGAAATTGGAAATTTGAAGATTGTTATATAACTTTTTAATCAAATTAACAATCTCAGATATGCATGATTCAGCAACGTCAAATACTTTACTTTCATTATGCTCACCTGCATTATCCATAACATCATGATAAATGTAAATGATGGATTTATCAGCACAGTATTGTCTTAATTCCTTTTGATTAAACTCATTGATTTCTCTATAAGAAATAGCCGCATAACTGGCATTTCTTGATTTCAAGATAGCATCTCTAGCTGAAATACTATTTGTAGTCATCCCATCAACAAGTACTTGCTTTCCTTTATATTCAATTACTTTATGAGGAAGTAATGAAGCCATACCAAATGAAGTTATTGAAGGAACAGGACTAATCATATAATCAATGTCAACGCCGCCTTTAAGGACTTTATTAGTTTTAATTCTTTCATATACTTCATAACCAATTTCATACCTCAAAGCATCTGAAATGATAACAAACATCTTTTTAGCAGAATTACGTTGAAGCTTTTGATAAAAATTTTCTGATACATCAGAACCAATAAATTCCCAAGATTGCAACTTAGAAAGTGCCTTACTATATTCAGGCCCTAACACATCAAGAAACTTAAGTTGATATGTGTTTTCAACAACATCCATCAACTGTTCAAATTCAAGGGAATAATTTTCAATATTTCTATAGTAAGTAACTACTTTTCGGTATTCTGTGTCAATTTTGTAATATTCCTTTACATACTTTTGAATATATTCGTTTGCAGAAAGACCAATAGAAATGTGCTTATCAATGTTTCTTAAGAATCTAACAGTGCCAAGCAGTACTCCATATTCGCTTTCGTGCTTTTGATACCACATGGAATTAACTCTGTTCATGATTACCCTTTCAAAGGAATCAAACTCCAAACTGCCACTTGTAAGGCTTGAAGCTATCTTTTCAATAATATCGATATCTAAACACTCAAAAGTATCTGCAAACTGAATCACAGAAATGTCTTTTGTTGCAATCAATCCCACGATCTTTAAATCAAGTGAAAGACTGCTTTGAAGTTCATCATATCTTTTATCAGTCTTAATTCGATCTACAAAGAACTTTGCATCGTTTACACCTTTTCCTGTAATCAAGAATTGCTTGTAAAACGAAGGCATATTATCGAAAGGATATGTCGAGTCTTTGTTTTGACCGATTGTTTGCTCGATGAAGTGAGTAAATATGAATTTCTTAATAAGTGATTCAATCTTTAAGTCTCCATCATAGTTGTAGTTATCGCAAACAAGATTCCAGAAGTAATCTTCAAATCTATACTTCACAAGTTCTTTATACTTAGCGTGTTCACTACCTTCAAAAACAAGTTCAGTTAAAATTGATTCTATTGTGTTAAATGCAGCTTTTGTTAAAACTGCCATCATAGCAATCCGAAATTCACTATCTGAAGTGTTATTATTTATTTCAACATAATTACTTAATTTCTTAGTTCTTGCTTCATTATCAAAGAACTTAATATGATTTTCAATAACCTTTCTTAGGTCAGTATTAGTGACACCTAGTCTTCTCATTGTGAGTGCGACCGTATCAGCATAATACTCTTGGCTGTACATAAGAATATCTAACAGCCAATTTTCTGCATCAGTAGGTCTCTCACTAGGAACATAAATCAAGAAATTTGAGGTTAAATCCTCATGCTCTATAGTTCTTTTTATTTCAAACTCATTCCTATCACAAATGAGTAATCTACAATTATTAAAAGTTTCATCTATGATATAATCTTTAAAATCCTTTCGAACATCATACCAAAAGATAATTTTTCTTTGCGTGTCTGCTTGAGCAAAGATAGCTTCAATTTCTGTTTTAGCACCTTGATAATCTATGCTAGCCATCTAATGACCTCCTTATTACTTAATTGGAACAAGTAAGTCTTTCTTAACTTTTGCTCCATTGTCATTTACAATCTCAATGCTTTGGAATTTAGAATAATTCACTTTTACACCATCATCCAAATCAAGATTTATATATTGGTTTGCCATATGATCTAATATTTGACCATATTCAATCATTTCTTTTTGCCTTGCAATAAGCATTTTGTAAAGCTTATCTAAACGAAGTTTATCTTTACCATCTGCAGTTTCAAGTTGAATGCGAACATCCTCTACTTCCGCATTAATTCTTGCTGATTCATTTAAGAAATATTTAGAATTGATTCTTGCAAGTGTATCTTCGTTATATCTATGTAGATAAATCAAGCATTTAAAAGCATTGTTCTTTCCACTAGAGAACATCCAATAGATAGGACGTTTTTGATATATTTTTAAATGATCAGCATAGAAGCCATCGTTCAAATATCTGTTCAAAGTTTCTTCAGATGATTCGTTTGTGTTTTTGCCAAGAGCTTCAGCAATGAAATCAATATTTTCTCTATAAGTGTCATCACCGTAAATATGCTTAATCAATCCGATGATTCTTGCTGTTAGCCCATCTTGCATACCTAGTTGTGTATAAACTGGGATAATGCCATCATCATCTGGTTGATATGTAACATAATTCATTGGATTCCACTCACCACCAGCATAAGCCAAGCCCTCTACATCTAATGAATAACGTCCTATTTCCACGCCAATCAAATATGAGATAAGAGATTTAATTTCTCTTTGCTTATCAGCAAGTCTTACAGTTACATCCTTATCAGCAACTTCTGGAGTTAATTCCTCTTTGAGATTATAAATATCTATAAAGATTTTATTTAATTCTTCTTCATTATGCTTTATAGTTTCAAATCTGTTTTTGCACTCTGCTTCCCATTCTCTATATTTTTCAGATATTAATCTACCCATAGATTACCTCCTATACTAATGGATGCTTCTTGAAATCCCATGATATTTCAAAAGCATCCCAATCATTTTTCTCCATAAAAACACAATTTTCGGATAGTGTATGAACAATATTTAAACAAACGCCTTTATAAGGAATACTAGATATGTGCCCAATTTCAACCTTAAAGCCATTGGAAAATAATCTCAAATATTCATTAAACACCTTTGAATTCATGTATCCAAGAATATCAAAATAATCATTTTCACTGCAAAATCCAGATGGACTAACATCATCAAAAATAAAGCCTTGACTTGCCATCCTTGCAGCAAATTTGACCCCACTCCCAACTCTATTCCAAGTTATTCCTTTTTTAAAATAAAAGCCAGAATTTCTTAACATACTATTTTTTTCACTTTTTATGCTCATACCATTGTTTTTAAAATTAACTACTTCAAAATGACTGCCATACCATCTTCTTTTATCTCCGCCGTGATTATATGGAAACCATCTATAAATACAATCCAAAGTATCATCACATGATTTATAATCAAAACCAATTCTTAGAAAAATAGGTTCAAACCAATATCTAATATACTTTTCGTTGTTACCACATATTAATCCAGTTCTACAATCAAGTCGTTCTTTTAAAAGATTGGAAAAATTATCAATCATTGCTTTACTGATCCAATAATCAAAACCATATCCAGGGATTTTATTATAACTGCTAATATTCATTTCATATCTTAATGGCATAATTACCTCCTATATTAATGGGTGCTTTTTGAAATTCCAACTAGTTTCAAAACTATCCCAATCGTCTTTTGACTCACTTATATTTTCATTTACCAAGTTATCAATATATTGCTTGTTTTCTACATTTATAATTACAGGCAAAGATAACAAGGTTCCAGGTGTATAATTAATCGTTGGATTTATAAATTTATATATTGACTGTGCTATTACTGAAGATAACAGCCCAAGAAAATAATAGATATATTCTTTATTATTAATTGTGCAAAGTGGACCTCCAGCATCATAAATGAATCCTTTATCTGAAATTCTTGTAATAATTTCACTTGTTCCAATACTATTCCATGTAATTCCATTCATAAATGATTTATTGCCATTATAATTATGTGACCTAACTCTTCCGTTTATTGTATTGTCAAATTTAACTTCATACCCATCTTTTTCATAGTTAATAAGATATTCTAAATTTCCATACCAATATCTTTTCCCTCCACCTTTTTGTAAAGGAAACCATTTCTTACCACTTGCAAATGCACTTATATAATCGGTAGCTTCATAAAATGTTTTACAATTGTCTATTTCAAACCATAATCTTAAAAATCTATCATTATCTCCAGTAACCATTCCAATTCTTGCATCAGCATATTCAGCCAATGTCTTATTCTCAAATAACCTAGCAAAGTTTTTACTTACCCAATATGCGATGGGATTACCTGGAATGTGTTTAAAGAATTTAACATCAACTGTTATACCCCCCCCCCACAAGGAATGCAGCTTCTTTGTCTTTTTCATCGACCAGGCGGTAATAAACACCATTTGATGCAATCGCAGAATTTCTTATTACAAACGATGTGGTTTGAACTACTTCACCGCCAATTGACTCAAATGCATGAGCACCAAGGTGAATCATATTGCATATATATTTAGTTTGAATAATAGACTTTCTTAGCTTTTCATAGCTAGATAAAAACATCCAACTATGCATATTAATCATTGCTAAAAAGCCATTTTGCTTAACAAAATTTGTTTCCATGAACATAGCGAACATATCTGTCTTACTGTTTGGATACACAAAAGATGCGTAATCTTTTACTGGTTTCTCCATAGAGGAAATTCCTATGTAAGGCGGATTAGTAATCATCACATCATACTTCTCTGCCATTACCTTTGCTTGAGATAATAAATATTTAAGACACTTTACACCATCACTTAAAAATTTAGAATTAAAAATATTTATTACTGCCTTTGACTCTATCATCTTGATGGCATTTTCTATGGTTGTAAAATCTTCCTTTTTTATTTTTAATAAAGAGCCAATGGTTTTTGCATATCTAAATGTTTCTACTAACCACTTTATTTCTTTTATTTCTTCATTAGAAAGAATCTTCAAATCTAACAATTGTTGTTCATAATTGTTATTCAATAGTTCTCTTGCATCGATAATTTCATATATTTTTGGCTTTACATAGTAACTGTTTGCAAAGAATCTGAAATTTCGATTGCGTGCTTTCATAATCAAAGAGAAAGAAGCAAGCTGCGCTGCTCTTTTGTCAACATCTAAACCAACCAAATTATTCTTTAAGATTAATGTTGGTATTTCACGTGATTGGTATCCTCTTTCTTCATACATCTTGTAAAGTAAATCAAATACATAAACAAGAATATGTCCACTACCACAACATGGTTCAATGATGCGAATGTCTTCTGGATTTACATTTTTATATTTTATGGCATCAATTTTTATTTGAATATCAGTTTCTTGTTTTACATCTTCAACATAGTATTTCATGTCTGCTTTTATAGGTGAATCTGGATAACTCTCGAGCCAAATTCGCCCAACAGAATTTTCTGTCATATATCTAACAATCCAATCTGGCGTAAAAAGTTGAGTTACTGCAGGAAGTGTATCTTTTGTAATGGTTGCTTTTGATGCAAAGACTGCATCCTTTTTTTGAGAAATATAAAATTGGTATAACCAACCTATTACTTCAACATCATTAAGAAAATCTTCTTCACCTATATCCATAAGTTTAGTAATAAAAGTTTCACCCTTTAAGAGCGCTTTTGGAAGAAGCAATTCAAGATAGTCTAAATCTGCATCAAAAAGCATTGGCAAAACGTCACTCAACGCACTGCATTGGCGGAATAAAACATATCTAAAGGCCTCATCAATTTTACCTTGTGCTTTAAGTGAATTAACTAGATCAATATCAAGTTTTAAATCATCTTTTATGAAGGCAACGTTTCTCAAAATTTCAGGTTCAAATCCACCGTCTCTAGATGATAGCACTCTAAATCCATGAGGAAGAAAATCATGAACTTCCATGAACCTAAGTGCTACAATTCTGTTAAACCATGTATAAGCAAATTCCTCAATAACTTGCTTATATCCTTCATTTTTTATAATTGCTATAATGTTGTCACGTTTGTTTTTATAATCAACTGGATATGAATTTGGATCGCCATCAATTATAGTGTAATCCCCAACTATCCTTGCCGCTTTAATATCATTTTCCGAGTTAATTCCAAGCGTCTTCAAAGAAACCTCTATTTGTTCTTCAAGGTTAGTTTTTGCCCAAGTTGCATAACTAAATAACGCCTTCTTGTCCATATTTTTCCTCCTTAATCAAGATCGATTTCATCGTTATTATTCAACACATTTTCAAGTTCAACCTTAATATAATTAATAACGGATTCGATATCGCCTTTTGTTTTAATTTTTTTCTTTGCAGTAGGAATACAGTCTATCACTTTAACAGTTTTGCGCCTTACAGAAGATACTGTAGATGTTTCTCCGCCTTGTTCTTCTTCATTTTCAGCAAGGACCTTTTGAATAAACTTTCTATAGTCTCTTACTGTGTTTTGGCTAGAAAGGACATAAGAGTCTAGGTTGGCTGTTTTCTTGGAAATAGTGTTATTCCAGCTTACATAAACACGTTCAATTTCATCATATTGGTCTTGAATTTTAATTTTCTTTTTATCTGAAATATCTGTAGAAAGCGCAGCATCAAGTTCTTTCTTTATTTCATCTTTATCTGCGTTAATAGAATGAAGAGCTCTTTGGAACTTAGCTTCTAAGATTTGATCTTTAACATCATTAGCCTTGAATACAAGGTTGTTTAATTGATTCATCTTAGAAAAAGGAACAGGCATTTCCAAAATTGCAGTCATATCAGAGATGACTGGTACAAGGTTTTCTAATCCACCAAATAAAGAGTTGTTGTCATCAAACCATCTTACGATTTCTACGGCATCATTATAAACTTTTTGTTGGCTAGAACACTCTTTGTAGAATGCTTCCAACTGTTCTAAAATTTCAGCATTGTCTTCTAATGAATCTTTTCTTGAAATAATCTCATGAAAGATTGTAGCTGTATCGTTAGTTTTTGCGATTGCTTCAAGGTCTGCATAGATTGCAGGAATGCAAGCAGAACCAGCAAATTTCTTGCCACTATACTTAATCTTTAAGTTAGACAAAAATGTCTTTTTTGCATTAAAGAATTCAAGAAGTTCATTCTTCATATCTACTTCCTTCATAGGGACAGATATAGAATAAACGTTATTCATAATTGTCTTTACTTGGTAAAGAATGGCATCATCAATCTTTTCTTGAGTTTTAATAACCATAGTATCAAGACCATTTTTCTTTACAAAATCAGTCTTAAATGCATATTCTTTAATGTTTACAGGAACCTCATGTCTAGAAATTTGTACTGCTTCAGATCTAAGAAGTGAAGCAATCATGCCCAAAACATCAAGATCCCTCCAACCATAAGGCTTCTTGGAGAAAAATTCAAGAAGTGCTTTGATTGTTGTTTTTTTATAAACAGCCTTGTCGCTTTTAATCTTATTAAAGATTTCTTGATATGCAGGATAGTTTGAATCCTTTGTAATATCAGAACCGAAAAGGGAACTTTGAGGATCTTCGTTAAGAACACTCAAGATATCTTTTTGTTCGTTATAGAAGAAAGATACTAATCCTAATTGATAGTATTCTTGTTCTACTACTTGATTAAGAGCCTCAGTAAGTCTATCTCTACCATCTTTTTCTTTGATAGTAAGTTCACTACCATTATAGTAAATAGCTGCAGTACGCAATGTTTCTCGAATGATATCTTCAGCCCTTTTCAATCTTTCAGACAATTCAGCTGACTTCTTTGCCATAATTTCTGTCATTGCTACAGACATAGAAGCACTATTATTTCTCTTAAAAATCGATATTCTATTAGCTCTGATAAGTTCAGGGATAAATTCACCTTGTGTCAAATCAATAATCAACGCATTGTATCTAGCAGATTCAGCAGCAAACATAGTTGAATCACTGATGCCTGAAAAGTTTGTCATAACTTTAATTGTTATGTTATCTGCAGCATTGATACCTTTGTTTTCATCGTCAACGAATCTGTTTAATGAGAAATCGTATCTATTTTTATATCTTAATTTTGTAAGTTCAAATACCTTATCATAGACAATTTCGAGGATGGTTCTCTTAACTTCACCCTCGTTATAATCCACTTGATTAATTTGCTTATTAACATCTTGTTCTGCATTAGTTAAGAAGTCGTATTCATCACCGTTCTTTTGGACAAGTGTTTCCTTTTCAAGACGCTTTAAACTTTCTGCAATATTGTTCTTCAATAACATCTTGTCTTCATCCAAAGACTCAATCATCAATGTTGCAATTCTATTCAAAGTAGCTGGCATTTCTTTAACATGAAGAATCATAAAAAGAACCCTTAAAACTCTAATATCAAAATCATTTAATGTTGGTTTTTTTTCTGCAGATGTAAATACGGTCTTAATATCCCAGTCGATGAATTGTTCAATTGTAGAATAGAAACTATCAAATGGCACAAGAATATTCGTGCTTGACTCGGCATATTTCTTTGCTGAATCTTGGAAAGCAGAAAGAAGGGATCTTTCAGAGTGAGCTAAATGTTTACCTTCTGACATACCATGTTCACGAATTGCAGTAAATACTTTTTGCAATAATTCAAATTGATATGGAACAAAAGGATAAACGTCTTTAAACTCATCTGCACTCTTATATCCGCTCCAAGTAGGAGCACCTTCAAACATAATAAGGTTAGATATTTTGTTTGCGTTTCCTTCATACAAGGACTTTAACGGATGAACAGCAGTGTCCTTTTTTTCAAGAATACGTTTTTTGATAACTTCACCAGCTTCAGCACCAGAAAGAAGAATACGAGTATCAAACCTAGCTTGGATCTTTGAGAAGTCTTGTTGTTTATCTTTTGTAGAGTCAATCATTGCTTTAAGTTCTTGTTGCGAGGTAACAACAACCCAAGTTTGACCACGACAGTATTTTCCTAAGTCTTCAACGCAAGTTTGAAGATTAAGCATAAGTTGAGTGTTATCACCAATAAACTGGCCTACTTCATCCATCAAGAAAATAATTCTAGTTTTATGCTTTTTGCAGTACGAATCAACTATTTTTGCGAATTCTTCAGTAGAGTTGGTGTAGTTTGTAATTTGATCGTCGACATATCTTCTTGCATCTTCTTCTGGAATGTCTCTAACTTCCACGAGAGCCTTAATGATATAAGTTCTATTAAGGGCTGCTTTAGAACGATTGGCTTTCCATGGACGATGAGATAGTTCTTCAAATTTAGCTACAAATCTGTCCAATGTTCCTTCTTCATCGAGCATTCTTTCTAGATCTGCAACCCATGGTCTATCCCCACAATAACCTATAGATTCATTAAATGCACGAAGCATAATGTCCATAATTGCTTGTGTTCTGTTTTTGGAATCAGATTTAGCTTTTGAGTCAATATTGAAAAGAACAACTTTATTTTTTGCAGAAGCACATTTTTGCATATCAGCAAGTAACATTTCGTCATGTATTTTTTTCCTAAAATATTCAACCGCTTTTTTTCCAGCGACTTCTTCGTTTTCCAGAATATAACCTAAAATCTTAAGAAAATGAGATTTACCAGATCCGAAAAAGCCTGTAATCCAAGCCGCCATTTTTTCAGTAGGATTAACAATAGAATCACGATATTTTCTAAAGAAAATTCTAAATTGCTTAGTAATCTCTTCAGTACATACATATTCCTCTAGTTCCATCCACTTTTGTTCTTCATCTTCATTACCTATAGTTACAACGCCTTGAATACTTCTATCAATCGGCTTTTTAAATAAATCCTTAATAATCATTTGCTTAATCTCCTTTCAACTAGAGGGAATGCCCTATAATAGTTATCATCATCTAATCTATCAAACAATCTTAACGTCATTGCTTTTTTGGTTTCATATCGTCCTGGATACATCATTACTACAGGGTTGCGTTTGAATATGTTTTGCAAATTATTTAAGATTGTATGACTTCTTATTACTGGATAAGATTTGCCAACCCCTGTAACAAGAATAATTTTAGTCCCATCATCTTGTATTACTTTGAATTTTTCTAAAAAGTCATTGTCAGTCTCCTCAACTGATAATATTGGTTGAAAAATTTCAGATAACAAGTGCTGCTTATCGTAATCTTTTTCAGCTAAAATTACGTCTTCTGTATACCCCTGCTCTTCGATTATTTCTAGCATCATTTCATAAAGATCAAACTCTACTATATCAGGATTTCTTCCTTTTAATTTTTTAATTTCGTTTCTAATAATCATTTCATCTTGAGGGCTATAGTCAAAAATGTAGAATTTCATATCATTTGCAGTTCCATATCTCGTTAGAGACTCGACAGATATCATTCGATCTTCTAACTCGATAAATCTATCGTTTAGACTTCTTTCTTTCATCTTTAATCCTCCCCTAGTAAAGCTTGTAAATATTCTTTATCATTTATTAGTCTGATATGTTCTTGAACTTCTGGATGAATCATTACTTTTTCTACTACTATATTTCTTTTTACTCTATATCCAAGACCAGATTCAACAAGGATATTCCTGTAGCCCTTTGAAAGTTGATCTATTGTAAAATGTCCCCACTCAGAAACAATTACATCTGATTCTTTCTTTGATTCAAAAAATGCTTCAAAGTCATCTATTGATATATACTTTTTATCACTTAATAAAGCGTCTCTATAGACTTCAAACAGAAATTCAAAGAAAAGAGAATCACTCTTAGCTATGGCATAAGCAAGAATAAACTTTGATGTTATTACATCGCCATCGTAAAATTGATTTAAAAGATAATTGTCTAATTGAATCAATCTCTCATAAATAACATTAGTGATTTCTTTTCTTCGTTGAACAGAGTCTATTTCAATATAATTATCTATATAACATTTTTCAAAAACTTCGTTACGATCTAAGCCATCCAATATTAATTTGGCAATTTTTTTTGCTATAGTATATTTGAATGGGGTCTTTTTAATCGCGGATGAATAAGGTTTTTTATACATAGAATACCTCCATATTGTAGTATTAATATATTTTATTATACAATAAGAGGCACAATTTGTCAATGAAAAAGCGTTCCGTTTGAAATGAAGTTTTATACTTTTAGCAAAATTATAATGCTAAGCTTTCGCCCCGTAGCAACACCTATCGTCCTATTGATAAAGCTTTCGTTCCGTAGCAATATGCAAAAAGAAAAAGAGCCCCATAAAAATGCTGCTTGGCACTTCTACAAGACTCTATAGTTTGCTGGCGGAAAGGATAAATGTTCCAATCTTCAAAGAAAAAAGGTCTGACACAAATTGTATCAAACTTATGCTTTTCTTATGGAGCAGATGGCGGGAATCGAACCCGTACATCCAGCTTGGGAAGCTAGTGTTCTGCCATTAAACTACACCTGCACATATATATTATACACCTAAAACAATTAAAAATCAACATTTAAAAAGCCTTTAAGAATTATCCTTATAAGGCTTTATCTAAATTATTTTTGTTTTTAATCTTTCGGTAAAGTTCAGGTATTCCAAAAATTAAACCTAACAATACGAAGAAAATTGCTATGTAAATTAGGAAGTAATACTTACCCCCAAGATTTCCTGGTAAAGCATTACGTTTCAAATACATATAGTTTGTATTATAATCTTTAAAGAAAACATCATTAGCAAGCATTGCCCACAGCATTAATACTAACATTAAGTCTACTGGCTGCCATATTTTCTTTATTTGTAAATTAAACTCACCAATAGCAATTTCATAAATTGGTACTAATAATAATATCGTGTGAGCAGTCATTCCCTCAAGTGTAGAAAATGTCATAAATTTGCTATCAAAATAATCTCCAATAATA
>JALFFX010000004.1 GCA_022777645.1 Erysipelotrichaceae bacterium | reverse complement strand
ACTTATATCGTTGCCATCTTTATCAAGCTGTGGAATATAAATAGCGATAACTTTTATATTTTTACCAATTTGAGGAGCAGCAAGACCAACTCCTGCTCTTAAATGATATTTATTAGCGATTTCTTCATCTTGACTTGCTACAAGATAATCGTGCATTTTATTGACCAAATCGATGATTTCTGGAGTGATTTCTTTTACTTCTTCACATCTTTTTCTGATTGATGGATTGTTATCTTTTACAATTTTAAAATATTTACTCATACAAAATGATTTTATCATTTTAAGTTAAATTTGTTAATATATATAAAGCATGGACAGTATCATATTTGAAAAAGCTATTAAATTAAAAGAGGAAATCGATAGCCATCCTCTTATCTTACATTTAAACAAAATTGAAAAAACAATGGAAGATAATAAAGAAGTTGTCGCTTTATATTTTGCTAAAGAAAAAGCGATAAGTGATTACAATTTTGCGTTATCGCATTTTAAAGAAAATTCTATTGAAGTTAAAAATGCTCAAAAGCAATTATATGAAGCAAAACTAAAATTAGATTCTCATCCTCTTATTCAAGAATATTATTCTTGCTATCAAAAAGTTAAACAATTATACAATCATATAAATAATATTTTGTTTAAAGACTTTGGCTATAAAAATATAATTGATAATTGATATGATTAGAATTACTGGCGGAACATTTCGTTCTAGATTATTAGAAACTCCGAGCACTGATAAAACAAAACCAACGATGGACAAAGTCCGCCTTGGTGTTTTTTCCGCTTTATCGGATCGAGTATTAAATGCTCATGTGCTCGATTTATTTGCCGGTTCAGGCTCATATGGTTTTGAAGCGATATCAAGAGGCGCTTCATCTTTAACACTTGTTGATAAAGGTTATGAACAAATAAAAGTTATTAAAAATAATGCGCGCGCATTAGATATAAATATTAATTGTTATATGAGTGACGTATTATTGTTTTTAAATGAATGCAATCAAAAATATGATTTGATTTTCATTGATCCTCCATATGCATTAGATGTTTATGAAGATTGTTTAAAAAAGATTTTTGCAAGAAGACTATTAGCGGACGGTGGCTCTCTTATTTTAGAAAGCGATCACGATTTAAATATTGATGAAACAAATTATTCTTTTGTGCGAAAATATAAATACGGAATAACAAAAATATATATTATAAGGAAATAAGATATGAAAATAGCAGTTTATCCAGGAAGTTTTGATCCGATTACCAACGGCCATATTGATGTATTAAAAAGAGCGCTTAATGTTTTTGATAAAGTCATTGTTCTTGTTGCCGATAATCCAAATAAAAAATCAAAATTTACAACACAAGAAAAAGTAACAATGATTAAAGAGGCAATCGATGAACTTCATTTAGATGGCGCGAGTGTTGATTCATATTCTGGATTAAGCGTTGAATATGCAAAAAAACATGGTGCAGCTTGTTTAATTCGTGGCTTAAGAGCAGTTACTGATTTTGAATATGAATTCAAATTATCGGCAGCAAACCATTATATTGATTCAAGTATTGATGAAATATTCTTTATGTCTCACGCCGAGACGAGTTTTATATCTTCTTCCGTTGTTGATGAATTATATTCATCAGGAGTTGATATTTCATCTCTTGTGCCAAATTCTGTTATAAAAATGTTTAAAAATAAATAAAAATTTGCAATTTAAATGGCCTGACATGCAGGCCATTTTTTGTTATCAAATTAGCGATTAGATTTTGAAATCGCCACGGTGATCCCAACAATTGAGCAATAATTCAGCTTTGCTCCAATCGTTATCACCAGTAACACCAAACATAATTTCGCTTACACCAATAATTGGAGTTGTATCGGTGAAATCAACGAGCATAATTGTTGGAGTTAAGAAATTGTCTGGATCGCAAGATTCAACACTCTTCAAATCGGTATCACTAATTTTACCATTGAGGTAATAATCAGTAAGATAACCATTAGCAGCAGCATCTTCAAAGAAATTTGAATTTCTATCCATGAATTGGACAAATGCAGTTTCTTTTGTTGTTGTATCTGATGTAATTTCATCAGTGAAGACTGTATACATCTTGAATTGTCCATCTTCTTTTGGACTTAATTTGTCGGAAAAGTTATCTTCTAGAGTTTTAAAGCCACCTTTTGCTTCAGCACAAGATGAGCAAGTATCACTAACAAAGAGAAGGAAGAATTTATCACCGTAATTGCCTTCGGCTTCTTTACCTGCGGAACGATCAACGATGTAGTCGATTAATTTATCAGCGTCGCTATCATTTCCACCAACTAATGATTGTTGGTAAGCGTGATAATAGGTTTCAGCAGCATTCGCTTGTTTGACTAAATTTGTAATTCCATCAACAATGGAAGGAATGGAGAAGATAACTCCAAAAATTAAACCAACGATCAACAATGGTTGGACCCATGCTGTATCTTTGATCCAATTCCAAATTTTTGCAAAGAATGCTCCGATTGCTCTTAATACTGCCATATACAAATTCTCCTCCTAGAAGATATGTGTGTCAATTTTAACACTATATAAATATAGTTTCAACTCAAACATAATTCAAGTATGAAATTATTCCATATTCATTTATGCCTATTAAATTATACACAAATTTATAATTTGATTAAGAACAAATTGTAAATAATTATTTTACTTTTGAATAATTTCGCTATAATTATGCTTGTTATTGAATAAATGCGTATGAAAAGACCATCGCGATTAAAAAGAAAATTTAATTCTCTAATATATAACCATATTTGGCTTAAATATTTGTTAGATTATGGAACTGCCTTTGTCATGTCGGTTCTTTCTGCCTTTATTTTTGCTTTTGGTGTTGTTTGCTTTTTAAAACCTGGTGGTGAACTTCATGATTTCGTCAGTGGTGGTTCATCCGGTCTTGCTCAAACATTTGCATTATTTTTAGAATTGTTTGGCGTTAAAATTGAAGGAAATCACAACTTGATTTTCTCAATTTTATATTTAGCTATAAATATACCACTTGTTATTTTGGCATTTAAAGGCATTGGCAAACGCTTCGCAATTTTTACAATTGTCAATGTTGTTTCAGTCACTATTTTTTCAAACATTATGGTCGGTGATTTCTTTGTCCAAATTTCAAAATTTATCAACATGAATGGTGGCTTCTTGGCTCGTGCTTTATTTGCCGGTGTTTGTACTGGTCTTAGCAGCGCGATTGCGTATAAATTCGAAACAAGCGCAGGCGGATTTGATATTGTTTCTTATTATTTGTCACTAAGAAAATCAAAACCAGCTGGTCCATACGGCATGGCAATTAATGCTTTTATAATTATCACATTCTATGTTTTAACGGCAATCAAAGGCGACCCTGTATCTTTTGGTGCAGGTGTTGAATTTAGTTCAGTCACTTTTGCGTTCTGCGGAATTTTGTTTTCACTTATTTATTTAGTGATGACAATGCTTATTATTGATTTAATCAATACTCGCAATAAAAAAGTTCAACTTCAAATCATTACTGAAAATGCTGATTTACCAAGATTATTATTAGCAAATGTCCCTCATGGTGCAACTGTTGTCAAAGCCAAAGGCGCATATTCTGGCAATGATCGCTTGATTATATATTTAGTAATTTCCACTAACGAACTTAAGGAAGTTATTCATTTCGTTAAAGATATTGATCCATCAAGCTTTGTTTATGTAACTGGTTTACAACAAGTTTACGGACGTTTCTTTATGAAACCAGTCAAATAAATTTTAAGCAAATAAAAAGTTCCATCCATTTTTCTAATTTCAATGGAACATTATTGCAATAATGAATTATCAGCAACAATGCTGATTTTTTAAATCTTTTTCATGAAATAGCTCTTCTTTTTCGTTATTCGTGTTCAAAAATTCACATTATCGCTTAAAGCAGTATAGATTTTATAGATCAACTATAAATCTCTTGGATTCGTATTTTGTTTCATCGTCTTCAAACTCGTCTTTTTGCGTTCCAATCATGTCTTTAAGATTTTCACCCTTGAGAATATCTAATAGAGGCATCATGTAATCCCCTTGAATAGCAACTTCTTCATCATCTAGTTTAAAGATAATCGCTTTCATTATACGAACATTATCTTTTTTACCATCCCACTCAACATTTACATAATCTTCTACTATTGTAATTCCTTTGATATTTTTATCGCATTTTACTTCGATTTGTTGAGTATCTTTAATTGCAGAAATAGCCTCTTCTTCTTTGATCACTTTAATTGAAAATTTAGGGTGATCATCCACATTATTTCCGAATAATGGATAAGGTTCATAATAATAATCGATTAACAAAATCAAATCTTCAAAAAATAATTCCACTTTTTCATAAACAGTTTCTCCCCCGAATTTATCAAAGGGATCATGTTTAAAATAAAGCAATTTTTTGCCAATTATTGTTTTTAGAAGTGTTTTTCATCATCTTTTAAACAAAAATTTACCATATGTATATTATCCTCCGTTTATCGATCTTGTACAAAGTCAAGTTTATACTTGTTTTATTGAAGCTTGAATTTATTAACGTCAAGCATAAAAAAATCGGCTTAATTGACGATCTTCTTTATTCATTGTTAGCCTTGTCCTAGTTAGATGACTTTTAAATGGCAAACTAGGATAGAAATGATACAATGACACTTTTTATTCGTGTGACATCTATTTATTATTTCTTATTTTGCAGTTGCAAATTTATCACCATGTTCATCATAAAATTCTCTACTACAATGTTAACAGAATTTTTTAACAGTTTTCTCAGGGCTTCTTGTTTTGCTTTTTAAGCTCCAATGGACATTTGCAGTAACAAAACATTCAAACTATTTCTTGCTTTTAAAAAAATAATACCCTTCGTGACTAATTGAAGAAAAAACAATATTTCCTTTGTATGATATTATTGGATCTTCAAATTTCATAGCTTCTATTTCAATAGGATTCATTCCACTACTTATAAATGCTGTAAGCAAATCATTCTTTATTTCATTGCTAAAAATTTTTAAAGATCGCTCATTCAATGAAATTATTATTCTCAACTTATAATTCGCAGTTCCAATTTTATCTAAACCAGAAATATGGCAGCCTATCAAGTCGTCACATAAATTATATTTTTTAAGAAAGAACTGAACAAAATCTAATGTTTCAGCAAATTTGTCTAATTTACTATACAAACATGAGTTTTTTGAATTAAATTCATCGATTTTATAATAAATATTGTCAATATCGCTTTTTGTTAAGCCATAATAATCATTATCGCTTTGTAATACATTTAAAGAAATGCTCCTATCGTAAATCATTCTCAAAGATAATGGTCCACGGTATTTTTTGTTATATAAATCATATAATTCATTCTTTAAGTTCGCTTTATCTTTTAAAAACGACTGAAACAGCGGACTTTCACTAAGGACCGTTACCAGTCGACGATTTGCATCCTGGTATTCGAGACTAATTTCATCGCATTTATCTATTTTAGAAAGAATATTTGAATAAAGCATAGCAATTATGGTTTGAGAGTGTTTATTTGTTTTTATGATTTTAACATATTGATAAAACATATGCGATTATAATAATCAAAGACGCCGATAGTATCAGCGAGCGCTAATAAGATTTTAGGAAATTTCGACTATGCATTTTTGATGAAAATAGTTTGCCTAAAAATATAAAAAGCACATACAAACTCAAATAAACAAAAAAAGACTGATTTTATCATTTCTGATTGTATCAGTCTTATTCTCCTTAGATGGCGGAGGATTAGAGATTCGAACTCTAGCTAGGCTTGCACCTACTAGCGGTTTTCGAAACCGCCCCCTTCAACCACTTGGGTAATCCTCCGAATGAAATTATTATATCATAATCAATTACAATAATTTATATTTATTGTATAATTTATTCGTTAAAAGGTTTTTGTATGCTTTTAATGAACGATTTTGAAAACACATTATTGATTACAACAATTGTTATTGCAATTGTAGTTTTAATTTTGGTTGCAATAATCTTTATTTTTGATTTCAAAGTTCAAAAGAGATTTGATAATCTTATTAAAGATTCATCGAATTCTTTAAGAGTGTATTCAATCGATTTCTCAAAAGGCGAAGTCACCTATTTCAATCGCAGTAATTTAAGAAAGAAAACAAATGTTTCCTTAGCTCAGTTTTACAATCACTTCATTTCATCTGAAAGAGAAGGCGTAATGGTGTGGCTTCAAAATCTTCTTAACAATGAAAAAGAAACTCAACCAGTAAAAGAAGTACATGTTATTTCAAAACATCGAAAAAGCAATTTGTATTCCTTGCTCCAAGTTGAATCGATTGATAGCAAAAATCAAAGGATTATTTTAAGCAGCTATTTGTTGAAATCATGCATTACCAAGAAAAACAAGAAAGATACTTCTTACAAGCTCACTACTCTTGATCATTTCAATAAATATTTATCAACTTATTCAAAAGGATATTCCTTTATTTTTAACTTTTTTGATAAAAGAAACACAGATAATCAAATCCCACGTCTATCCTTTTTACAACTCATTAATATCTTTAATTCTTATGTCTCACTTTATCGTTTGATTGTTGAATATGGATCTCATCAAATCATTGTTTCTGATTTTAGAGCCTCATCTCGTCATCAAATTATGCAATTGATTAATGTTATCAAAAGCGATATTCATTCTCAACTCATGATATCTTCTTTAGAAGATAAAATCGGATTTAATATCGGTGTTTGTGAAAACAAATATTTTGATAAAAACCCTGATTTAATTTTTGATACCTTATTTTCGCTTATTGATGCCGGCATCGAAGATAAACAAGAAATCGTCTGGTATCAAAAAGGTCGCAAGATAAAAAGCGAACTCGATGGTGAAGCTTATCGTACAGAAGTTGAGCGACTTATTCGCGACAAGAAAATTCGTTATACATTCCGCCCAATTATCGACTTGAACAATTCAGAAATATTAGGTTATCAATCTTTTGCTGAACCGCTTGATAGTTTCTTTGGTTCGATGAAAGAACTTAAAACTTATGCAGCACGCACCGACGATGACCGGCCTTTATTTGCCGCGAATGCGAAAAATATCATCACTCGTTTCTCTCATGAAAAAGATGGTGATGTTCTCCGCTTATTTTTCCCATTAAATAATTATGAAAAGAATTATGTAAATAGAACCCTTCCTCATATTCAAAATATCAAGTCAATTCATATGGTTCTTGTTTATTACGAGCAAGAACTTGTTGATTTAGCAAATATTGACGATGATTCTATCGTTACTGAAATCAAAACATTTAAATCGAAAGGCTATGAAGTCGCCCTTGAATTAAACGATAACGACTTGACATTATCACCAAATATTTATGGTTCATTTGACTTCTTTGTAGTCGATGCGAACGCAAATCTAAAAATTGGTAATAAATTTTCGCAACGCGCGTTATATAATTTTAGAGGTTTGGTTGAAAAATTGCTTAAATACAATCGACCCATCGTCGCTGCTGATATCCCCGATTGGGATAGCGTTGAACTCATGAAAAGCTTAGGCATTAACCTTGTCAGCAGTGAAGTAATTTCACCGAAAGATGAAAATGTCTTACCGATTCCGCTTAAATCGGTTATGAAAATCAAAAATATAAAGAATAAATAGGAAGGCAGAATTTATGGATAACAAAAATAATTCAATTACTCGTCAAGAAGACGATTTTGCTCAATGGTATACAGACGTATGTGTTAAAGCTGAATTAATGGATTATTCATCCGTTAAAGGTTTTATCATTTATCGTCCTTATGGATACGCCATCTGGGAAAATATTCAAGAATATTTGAACAAAAAATTCAAAAATGTTGGAGTGGAAAACGTTTATCTTCCACTCGTTATCCCATCATCTTTATTCCAAAAAGAAAAAGACCATGTTTCTGGTTTTGCTCCAGAAACACTTATTGCCACGATTGGTGGAAAAAATAATTTAGAAGATCCATTAATCGTTCGTCCAACAAGTGAAGTATTATTTTGCGATCATTATGCGAAAGTAATTAAATCATATCGTGACTTACCAAAGCGATACAATCAATGGTGCTCAGTTGTTAGATGGGAAAAGACAACACGTCCTTTCCTCCGCGGCAGCGAATTCCTTTGGCAAGAAGGTCATACTATGTATGAAACCAAAGAAGAAGCAAGAAAAGATGCATTAAGAATGCTTGAAATTTATGACACATTAGGTCGCGATTTGCTTGCTATTCCATTTGTAAAAGGTCTTAAAACCGACAAAGAAAAATTTGCAGGTGCCGAAGAAACATATTCAATCGAAGCTTTAATGCCTGATGGAAAAGCTTTACAAAGCGGCACAACACACTATTTTGGCGATGGCTTTGCTAAAGCATTTAATATTTCATTCCTTGGCAGAAATAACAAACTTGAAACACCTTTCCAAACAAGCTGGGGCGTTTCAACTCGTTTGCTCGGTGCGATTATAATGGTTCATGGTGATGACAACGGTTTAGTATTACCTCCATATGTCGCTCCAACTCAAGTTGTCATCATTCCTGTTCAACAAAAAAATCCAGATGTCATGAAAAAAGCTCATGAATATTTTGATGTTTTAAATAAAGCTGGCATTCGTGTTAAACTCGATGATTCAGATCACACTCCTGGATGGAAATATAGTGAATACGAAATGAAAGGTGTCCCACTTCGTCTTGAAATTGGTCCACGTGATTTAGCTCATGGCGTTTGCGTTCTTGCTAAACGTAATGATGGTAGCAAACATACAGTTAATGAAACTGAAATTGTTGATACAGTTAATTCATTATTGAGCAAGATTCATACTGAAATGTATCAAAAAGCCTTTAGATATCTTCTTAACCATTGCACAGAAGCTCATTCAATTGAAGAACTTGGCGAAATCTTAAATCGTGGTGGATACGCTAAAGTCATGTGGTGTGGCGATAGAGAATGTGAAGATAAAATCAAGGAATTATATCAAGCTACTGCTCGATGCATTCCATTTGAACAAATTCCATTTGAAGAAAATTGCCTTGTATGTGGCAAAAAAGCCAAGAAAGTTGTCTTCTTCGCTCGAGCATATTAGATTAATCAAAAAAGCAATTGCAGCTCGCAATTGCTTTTTATTTTATTTAAGCATTATTTCCAATATCTTATCAAAATCATTGGAAAATGGGTATTTATGCAAATCTTCTTTCTTTAGAAAGAATACTTCGCCTTCTTTCGATGAACATAATTCTCCTTCATATTCATTTGCTTTAAATAAGACGGAGAAATGTCTTAACCCATCACCGAAATCATTCCATTCGATATAGCCAACATTAATTGGGTTTTTAATTGTTAAGCCTGTTTCTTCTTTTATTTCACGAATACATGCTTCAAAGGTGGTTTCATTATCTTCAACATGGCCACCAGGAAAAGTTAAACCAGGCCAATCTTTTTTCAAGCGGTTTTCTACTAATATTTCGTTGTTTTTATTAACGACCATGCACATGATGGTCAACACTACTTGTTTCATATTTCATCTTCAATTCTAATCGATAAAGATTTTAAATTACACCATTTTTTCGATAAATAGAAAATTAAACATGCGATAAAGGAAAAAATCGTTGATATAGCATAACATAATCCTATTTCATATAAAGATAAATTAAAAACAAGAGCGGATATCAACGCGAAAGGAATTCTAACTAGAAATGTCACACTTAGATTTTGCCCCATTGCAAACAAGGAATGACCAGATCCTATAAATACTGCGTTAAGTGGAAAAACTAAAGCGCACACAAAGATATCAAGTGATGTTGATTGAACATACGGGGCTGCTAATTTTAAGGCTTCTTCGTTATCACCTGCAAATATTGACGCTAATTGGTACGGGATAATTTGACACAAACCGCCAAGAATAATGCCGGCAGTTAATGATACAACAAATCCCCATTTCACATATTTTGGAATATTTTCTAATTTTTTAGCTCCCATGTTTTGGGCTGTTGCAGTGGAAATCGCCGATGAAATCGCACTTAATGGCACAAAGCCAAATGAAGTAACACGGTCAGTTATTCCAACTGCAGATGTATAATTAACGCCTCTTACACTTATCGCAGCAAGAATTATGGCAAAAGATGCAACAACCAAACCATCTTGAATAGCAATTGGCAATCCACATTTAATAAATTGACCAATGACTTTTGAATTAATTTTTAAACCCCAATGAATTTCATATTTGTTTTTTGCAAAAAGGATATACAAAATTGCAAAAGCAAAACCAAATACTTCGCCGATGCTTGTGGCAATCGCAGCCCCAAAAGATTTTAAATTTAACCCTATGACAAATAATGCATCAAATCCAATATTAAAAGCAATCGCAATGGAGAAGAAGACAAATGGAATAAAAGAATTGCCTAGTCCTCTTAATATAGCTGATACACTTATATATCCAGTATAAAAAGGAATGCCGGCAATAAGACAAATTAAATATGTTTTAGTTAATGATGCAGTTTCATGATCAAGTTGCATTGCATCAACAATGAAATTGTATGAAATAAGCATCAATGATGTTATAAGTATGCATACAAAAGTCATGTAAGCAGTAAAATATTTAATAATTTTTGCTGTTGAATTGCTTTTTGCTCCAAAATATTGGCCGATAACAATCGTGCCACCTGTTGCAAGGCCTAGAATTACACTATTAACAACAAACATAATTGTTGTCCCAGAACTTACAGCAGCAATATTATATGTATCACAGCATTGGCCGATAAACATAAGATCAATCGCAGAATATAGTGAATTTAAAAGATTGCTAATAAAAAAAGGCAACGAGAAAAAGATCAAATTTTTGATGATAGAACCTTGTGTTAAATCAATTTGACCAAATAATCTTTTCATACAACGATTATTGATTATATCAAAATAGTTGTCGAAAAAATATAGGACTAATAAAATGCATTACATAGCAAGAAAAAATAGAAACAATTAATTTAAAGTTGTCTTTACTGTCCTTGGGGAATGAGCCTGCCGCCTAAAAAGATGGCAATTTGCATATTAATGAGTTAATTAACGATGTTTCAATATATGGCGTTAATTAACTGCGTTTACTTTTTTAGTGATAAAAATTAAGTGCTAAGAAAATAAAAAAAGTTCGATATAATCGAACATTTTTTGTTTACTGGCGGAGCAGAGGGGGTTCGAACCCCTGCACCGGTAACCCGATCTAACGGTTTAGCAAACCGTCCCCTTGAGCCTCTTGGGTACTGCTCCAACGCTTATAAATTATAACATTATTTTAAATAATTTGAATAGGATTTTATATTATTATATAAGCCTATTTATAGGCTTGATAATTTGTTTATCTTCTTCTGATATATGGTAAAATATAAATACAATGATATTTGAACATTTTAATGTTGCCAGTTATATCTTTATATCTTTATTCTTTTTGGCAACGATTTTTGAATTAGTTTTCGCATTTTTAGAAAAAGAAAAATATCGATTAATTGCTAAACCTTTTTGCCTTTCTTTTCTTGTTTTGTTTTTATTATCAACATTTATTGATCAATATATTGTCTATATTGCCGCCTTCTTCGGATTGATTGGCGATATCTTATTGATGTGCAAAAAAGATAAATGTTTCCTTATTGGAGCATTTTCATTTTTATTAGGACATATTCTTTATATCCTTTATACTTTGATTTTTATTTTGAATTGGAACATCAAGCCTTATCAAATCATCATTATTTCTGCACTTTTTGTTGTTGAATTTATTGTTTTACTTTTTGTTACAAATAAATTTAAAATATCGCGATTTGAAAAAGTTGGTGGGTCATTATATTTAACTACTTTAACTTCACTCATCCCTTTATTTATATTCGCTTCACTTGAAAGACCAAATTATATGTATCTTGCTCTTATCGGTAGCATTTTATTCTTAATTAGCGATTCAATATTATCTTTCAGTAGATATATAAAGCCATTTAAAAGGCATGACTTTTACATCATGCTCACATATTTATTAGCCCAATTATTTATCGGACTTGGACTTTGTTTAACTTACGTTAATATTTAATTATTTACTTTTAAAATATTCAATGAATTTCTCAAGAGCTTTCGCGCGATGAGAATATTTATTTTTGACATCTTCGCTTGCTGTACCAAAACATGTTTTGGCTTCAAAGGAATAAAATATTGGATCGTAGCCAAATCCGTTTTCACCTTCTGGTTTATCTAATATTTCACCTTTACATTCACCTTTAAATTGATGAATTTTATTATTTTCATCAATATAGGTAATAACGCAGAAAAAAGAAGCGTTTTTCTTTTTGTTTTTTAAAAGTTCAATAATCCTTTCATTAGCAATTTTATTGCCGCCTTGTTCTGAGGCAAAGCGGGCGGAATAAATGCCAGGAAAACCATCGAGTGCGTCAATTGAAAGACCGCTGTCATCGCTTAAAACAGGAAGAGATGTATGTTCTTTAAACGATTGCGCTTTTAACAGCGAGTTTTCTTCAAATGTTTTTCCGTTTTCAAGCGGATCGATATCTAATCCTTCTTGTTTAGGAGAAGTGATTTCGATGCCAAGAGGTGTAAACATTTCTGCGTATTCTTTTAATTTGTGATTGTTATTTGTTGCGATTAAAATTTTCATAATATTACTTTTCCTGATAAAAATTATAAACAATAAATATAAATATTTAAAGATTTTAAAATATTAGAAATTAGAAAAAATAGCACTCATGTATTGACAGTGCCAAAAATGTAACTATACTAATAATTAGCACTTGCATTCCTTGAGTGCCAAATGGAGGATAAAACAAATGAAAGAAACATTAAAATTTCAAGCTGAATCAAAAGAATTATTAAATCTGATGATCAACTCTATTTATTCAAACAAAGAAATATTTTTAAGAGAATTAATTTCAAATGCATCTGACGCGATCGACAAATATCGCTACAAAGCTTTAACAAGCAAAGGCGACATTGCGCTTCGCGACGGTGAAATTTTTATTGAACCAAACGAAAAAAAGCACATTTTAGTTATCAAAGATAACGGAATTGGTATGAGCCACGATGAACTTATCAACAACTTGGGTACAATTGCCAAAAGTGGTTCAAAAGATTTCATGAGCAAAGTTAAAGAAGCCAAAGAAAAGAAAGATATCAATATTATCGGCCAATTTGGTGTTGGCTTTTATAGTGCATTTATGGTTGCTGATAAAGTCGAAGTTTTAACAAAAACTATTGATGATAAGGCATATTTATTCACAAGCGATGGTCAAGACTCTTTTAGCATCGAAGAAAGTGAAAGAGAAGATGTTGGCACAACAATAACTCTCTATTTAAAGAAAGATAATGATGAAGAAAATTATTCAAAATATACATCTACATGGGAAATCAAAGACTTAGTCAAGAAATATTCTGATTATGTTAGATATCCAATTAAGATGAAAGAAAAAGAAACAAGAAATGTTAAAGATGAAGAAGGAAAAGACATCGAAGGAAAAACTGAAGAAGTAGAAGTTGTTAATACACTTAATTCAATGGTGCCTTTATGGAAAAAGAATAAGAAAGAAGTTGACGAAAAAGCATTAAATGATTTTTATAAATCAAAATTCAATGATTATGAAGATCCTTTGTTCTCAATGTTTATTAAAGTTGATGGAATGATTTCCTATTCTGCCCTTCTTTTTATTCCAAGTCACGCCCCATATAATCTATATTCTGATAACTATGAAAAAGGATTGCAATTATATGCCAAAAACATTTTTATCAAAGATAAATGTCCAGAACTAATCCCTGATTATTTAAAATTTGTGCGCGGTTTAGTCGATTCTGATGATTTCTCTTTGAACGTATCTCGTGAAATTCTTCAATCCTCGCCAATATTAAATAAAATTGCAACAAATATTGAAAAGAAAATAGTAGATGAACTTAAAAAATGCAAAGAAAATGACAAGGAAAAATATAAAAAATTCTTTGATATTTATGGTGAACATATTAAATATGGCATCTATTCTACTTATGGCGCCAAAGGCGATATTTTAAAAGATTTGCTCGTCTATCATACTTTAAAGCATGAAGATGAATATGTGTCTTTAAAAGATTATGTTGCAAACATGACAAAAGAGCAAAAGAGTATATATTATGCAGCTGGAGAAAATATCGATGCGATCAAGATGCTTCCTCAACTTGAAAAATATAAATCTGGTGAAGAAGATGTTTTATTGCTTGATAAACGAATTGATGAATTTGCTCTTATGATGCTTCATGAATATGATAAAAAAGAATTCAAATCAATTTCTAACGATAATAGTGATGAACTTAGCAAAGAAGATAAAGAAAAAATCGATAACCTTGTGAGTGAACATAAGCGCTTTATCGACAATGTTAAAGAAAGCTTAAAAGATAAAGTTGATGATGTAATTTTCTCTAGTAAATTAGTGGATTCCCCAGTTTGTATTTCGACTAAAGAAGGCTTATCGCTTAATATGGAAAAAACTCTTGATAACGAACCAGGTCATGAAGAAGCACCAAAAGCTATTAAGGTATTAGAAATTAACCCAGAACACGAATTGTTTAAAGCATTATTAAGCGTCGAACAAGACGATGAAGCAACTAAGAAATATGCATCACTTCTATATGATGAAGCATTGTTGCTTGAAGGCTATAATATTGAAGACAAACATGACTTCGTGAAAAAGTTAAACGAGGTAATGGTGAAGTCACTTACTAAGTAGGAGCTTTTGCTCCTACTTTTTAAATAATTGGTGTCATTTCTTTTCTTGATATCGATTAATTACTTTTTTCGCTAGTTGATGAAAAGTTACATGAAGTCATGAAAAATTATAAAGTAAACACAATAACACAATTAATTGATTTCATAATTTCGTTATAAATTATTTATGCTAATTTTACAAATGATATTTATGGTTAGATTATTCAATATTTTATTTAAAAAAATATATAAATAGAATGAGCGCATACGCGAATAAAAATATTTGATACGATGTCTTCTTTGAAGAAAAATTATCAATAAAAATGGTGGTGGCGGAAATATTTTTGCTTTGTTAAACTACCTAGTGAAAATAGCCCAAATACGACGAAGAAAATAGCTATTGTTTATTGTGATAATTCAATCAAGATAAATTTTTTTCATACAAACGGAGGTAAAAAAATGAAAAGAAAAGAATTAAAGATTAATGTAATGCCAACGGAAAAATTAAAGAACGAACCAGTAGACAAGAATATATTGGACAGTTTTCGAAAATGGTATTCAGAAGCTACAAGGAAGCAAGAACTTTTAGAAGAAGAAAAACTTCCGAAAAAATAGTTTTTCTATCTATAACATAACAAAATAATCTTTTTGCTTCATTCATAGAATAAACTGTTTTGTATTTATATGCAGACAAAGAAATATCATCTCCACATAGGAGGTGATTTTTTATGGGATATGGTCACAGATGTTATTCAGATGCCGCTAAAAGAATCAAAATTGAGATTGATGGTTGAAGTTCACCGCCACTCACCGCAATGAAGAATTGAACCATAAAAGCAAAAACCAAGGCACGAACGCTTGGATTTTAACTAGTCTAGTTTGAAACTTTGACTTTTACTGTTGTATTTCATATATACAATTTTGTATATATGGTGCAAATTAATAAACCTGTTTTAAAGAAAAAAGCCTCAATTTTATATGAGGCTTGTTATTCTAAAATGGAGCAGATGACGGGAATCGAACCCGCATAATCAGCTTGGAAGGCTGATGTTCTACCACTGAACTACATCTGCATGCGCTCTGGCGGACTATAGGGGGATCGAACCCCTGGTCTCTTCCGTGACAGGGAAGCATGTTAACCGCTACACCAATAGTCCTTGCAGTGCAATTATTTTATCACAATATTATTAAAGATAAAATAGCATTTTAAAACTTTATGCAATGAATTCTTTTAGATGAACTAGAGGCATATATCCAAGTTTAGAATTCACTAATTTGCCGTCTTTAAATAACAAAAGAGTAGGGATTGACATAACGCGATATCTTCTAGCGATATTTGGGAATTCATCGACATCGACTTTAATAATTTTAAGTGATTCATCTTCACTTGCTAATTTTTCAAGTTCTGGGGTTAACATATTGCATGGTCCACACCATGTTGCATAAAAGTCGACAAGGACTTTTCCTTTGGAAATTAATTCATCATATTTATTTTCGTTTTCAAGATGTATAAGCATATTTTTTATTCCTCCTAACTATATATTAAAGTAAAAATCAAAAAGATGATAATGATATGCACTGGAAAATATAAATAAGCACCATATTGGAACCATTTTTTATTGTATCCACGTTTTCCATTATAAAAGAAAATGATAAGTGGTGAAAGCAAAGCATATATTTCAATTGACATTGTATAATGGTCAAACACTCTCACATTATTAATTTGAATAAATGAAATCAAATGGAGAGATGTTATAACGACAATTATGACAATTGAATATACAATATTCAAATATTTTTGATATTGTTCAGATTCTTTGTTGATTATCATCCATCTTGTCGCAAGAATCTTATCAAGAATCTTGTCGGCGTAATAAAAGCCAAGAGAAAGCAATAATCCTAAAATTGAATAACCACTTCTCACATAAAATGGAAACCAAATGACACTGCTTAACGATATTTTTTCATAAACGACAACGCCAAATGAAAGAAGGATATATGAAAGTGGTAATATCGCGAATAATGAATATTTGTCTTTGCGTTTTAATAACGCCAATAAAGAGCCGCACATAAACAAATCAATAAGTGGTGAATTCGCTCCATTAATATCGGAAGTAAAACAATAATAAATAATAGCTTCAGCAATCAAAACAATTACGCCTACCAAAGCGATTCGCATTAAATATCGACCAACATTTTTACTATGTTTTATTCCTTCAGTTAGCATGAGAATGAATAACGGAAAAGCAAGGCGCCCAATTATTCTAAATATTGTCCCTATTAAATATATCGATGATGATGGATCGTTATACATATTTAAAAATAATCCAATATGATCAAAAGTCATTAGGACAAACGCTATTATTTTTAAAATAAAACCATCAATTTTTAGATATTTCATGCCATGTTATTGATAATAATTACAGTTATTATATCGATTATATTGTTAAAAGCGTGAGCATACATTGAACTTGCAAAACCAAATTTATCATATAAAAAGCAAAATGTTATAGCAGCAAAAGCATAATATGGAACATTTAATAATTCATTGAATATTGTTTCTTCCTTAAAGGTAAAATGGATAAGGGTAAATATTATAATTGTAACGACGTAGGCTAATATTCTATTAATTCTTTTGAAAAAAGAAAATAAACCAATGCGATATGTTATCTCTTCGACAAATGGTCCAACTATTCCGAATATAACAAGCGAAATAATTGGGTAGATTTTGACAATTTCACGAAGTGATGACTCGTTTCCACTATTTCCAAACTCAATACCAATTAAAACAAGAAAATTGCTATATAAGATATTAAAAGCATATATTGCAGCATAACCGGCAATGCCAAGCAATATTGGTTTAATGCCTTTGAATGATTTGATAATTTTAAAATTATCATTCCATAAAACAAATAACATCACATAAAACAATAAACCATATGTAAAAAAGTTTGTAAAAGCATTGTTTTTCACACCATCAACAAATGATGGATCAAGACTAAATTGATTTGCTATTAAAGAAATAAGAGCAGATATTATAAAGCCAACGAGTTGGAAGCAAGCGAAACCAATGATGAAAACAATTATTTGCTTAACAAAGCTAATATATATCGTTTTGTCTTTGCTATTTCTAATTTTATAGTCACAAAAAGGACAGACATTGTCTTTTTCATCAATCGCTTGGTGACATTGTGGACAAGATATTTTCTTAAACATCGAAATATAGATTATATCTAAACATCAAAAATTGTTTATAATAAATAGGCATGAACACGGATTTAGAAAGAGTATAAGCCCAAATAACTAAAGATAGATCGATATTTATCGCTATTTTATTTCATGTGACTTCGATAGAAAAAGTTAAACAATATCTTGAAGCGGCTCGTGAAGATTTTCCTAAAGCCAAACATTATTGTTAT
>JALFFX010000063.1 GCA_022777645.1 Erysipelotrichaceae bacterium | reverse complement strand
AATAATCTAGGAATTTTTTAACCAATTTATCATGATATGTCGCCATCTTGCTTTTATCTAGAAATAAATAGTCACCATTTTTGATAACAAAATCTTCAGAAACTTTTTTGTTTAATAAAACTTCATCATTTTCATCTAAATATGGTTGAAGAGCGTTTCTTTCGGAGGTGTAATAGCTTGAAGTGATAACATATTCATCGTTGATTAGAGAGACACTGTCATTAAAATAAACAGAACCAGCAATAAATGTTGGTTTTTTTGTATCTTCATTTCCTTGAACAAACAAAAGTGTTGGAACATATCCTGTGCCATAACCAAATGTGGTATTTATCGTCTCGGATAATCCGTAATTATCTTTAAATTCTTGCCATTTGACAGCACTTTCTGGAGTTAATGAACCATTTTCCTCATATTCGCGAATTCCAATAGTTTCGCAATCGAGGATATATAAATTATTATTCGCTTTGTAATTGCTTAAAAAATTGGTGTCGAAATATTGACAATCGCTGCAGGTGCTGCGTGCAAAATATATAACTGATTTCTTATTTGTAGCATATAATTGATCGACTTCATCTAATGAAACATAAAACATTTTTGGAAGATTGACTTTTTCTTCCATAAATCTTTCAAAACCGGTTGTGTTTTTAAATAAATCATCATCGCCAGATTTTAGGTTTACTTTTAGTTCGCCTTTATCAAATATGGCGAAAGATGTATAACCACTTTGAATATTTAAATTAAAATTATCAAGCGTTTTTCCTGATGCATCATGGAAATTATCATAATTAACGGCAAAAACTTGGATGTGGTTTTTTGAAATATAATCGATTAGATTTGTGTGAAGCATTGACCAGCAACTGCAATTTTTTGCATAAACGGTGACAATAAACGTTTCTTTGCTGTCGATTTTTTCTTTTAAAGTTTGATAATCAATATAATCGACATCATCATGAATCATTTGACCATATTGCAAATCAATTTTTGCTGAAAATCCTTGGCAACTTGATAACAGAATAGGGGATAATAGCATTGGAAATAATAAAAATAATTTCGATTTCATATTCTCCTCCTTAATGCCTTAATTATAAATTAAAAAATGTTAAATTTTCAACGAATTTTTGTTCTTGAAAAAAACAATGAAAAATATGAGCAAAAATTGGCCAAAAAAATAGCTAAAAAAATGCATTAAAAATGTTTGTTAATTTCTTACAAAATTTCTATAAGAAATATTTGTCGTTTTTTGATTGAAAAAATATTATAAAAATATATTGTGTTTTTAGAAAAAGTATTGCTATAATTTATCGACTAAAAAATTCTTTAGTTTAACTCATTATTTAATCTTATAGTTATGGAGGATATGCTTATGGCATCCGATGAAGTAATCATCAGCTTAAGCAATGTAGTTAAGAGTTTTGGCGATTATAACGCAGTTGATGGCATCTCTCTTAACATTAAGCGCGGACAATTTGTCACAATTTTAGGTCCTTCCGGTTGTGGAAAAACTACAACCTTGAGGATGATTGGGGGTTTTGAACTCCCAACAGATGGAACAATTCTTTTAAATGGTGAAGATATCACTCGTCTTCCACCATATAAAAGACCAATTAATACCGTTTTCCAACGATATGCTTTGTTCCCTCATTTAGACGTTTATGATAACGTCGCGTTTGGTTTAAAACTTAAGAAAGTTCCAACCACAATTACCAAAAAGAACGATGAAAAAGTAACCAAGATGAAGCATCTTTCTAATAAAGAGATTGATGAATTGGTTACCAAAGCTTTAAAAGTTGTCGATTTAGAAGAACTTGAAGACAGAGATGTCACAACTCTTTCTGGTGGCCAACAACAACGTGTTGCTATTGCAAGATGTATTGTTAATAAGCCAGAAATTCTTTTGCTCGATGAACCTTTGGGCGCTCTCGATTTGAAGATGCGCAAAGACATGCAAATCGAACTTAAAGAAATGCATAAAAAACTTGGTATTACATTTATTTATGTAACTCACGATCAAGAAGAAGCGTTAACAATGAGCGATGTTATCGTTGTCATGAACGATGGTGTAATTCAACAAATTGGATCACCAATAGATATTTACAATGAACCTGCTAATGCGTTTGTCGCAGACTTCATTGGCGAAAGCAATATTTATAATGCTTTAATGATTGGCGATAAGAAAGTGCGATTCCTCGGCCACGATTTTGATTGTGTCGATAATTTTGCTAAAGGAGAACGCGTTGATGTTGTCGTTCGTCCTGAAGATGTAAATTTATTGAAGAAATCAAAAAATGCTATTGAAGGTGTTATTGTTAGCAAAGTTTTCAAAGGCATTCACTATGAATATGCAATCATGGTTGGCAAAAACGAAGTTATTGCAAAATCTACAAAAGATTTTCCAGAAGGTAAGATTTTCATCAATATCGAACCTGATGGAATTCATATTATGAAAAAAGAAATTTCTCGTAATTTCTATCCAAATTGCGAAGTTCAAAAAGATAATAGCGTTTCTCTTTCAACTGGCTATGTTGATGTTGACCTAACTCAACTTATCAAAGGTAGCAAAATGGAAGATGGCTATTTAGTTGCGCCTAATGGTAAAAAATATGATTTAGCAGGTGCAAAATTATCTCTTGAAATTGGCCTTGATAAAATCGAATTATCAGATGATACCGAATTTGGTCAATTGAATGGTCGCGTTATTTCAAATATTTACCATGGCGATCACTATCAAGTAGTAGTTAGAAGTGAAGACGAGGAAGATTTCATTTTAGAAACGGATGATTTATGGAATATTAATGATGTTGTTGGTATCAATCTTAAAAAAGAAGATATCAAAATTCGTTTAAAAGGTGATATTTCCGAATATGAAATTTAGATTTCAACGTAAATATTTCTCTATTCCTTACATCATTTTCCTTTGTGCATTCGTTCTCATTCCTATTATTTTAATTATTTATTACGCATTTTCTGACACTTCCGGCGCCTTATCGCTTGAAGCTGCGAAAAATTTCTTCCAAGATACTGCTAGATTAGAAGTTATATTAGTCAGTTTCTTCATTTCAATTCAAACCACTTTGATTTGTTTATTGATTGGTTATCCACTTGCATATTTGCTTGCAAATAAAAAATATAACAAAAATGTTGTTCTTGTTATGCTTTTTATTATGCCAATGTGGATTAACTTTGTTTTAAGAACAACGGCAACTCGTTCTATTTTATTCGCCATCAATTTAACAGGCGGTAATTATCCATATCTTGCAACTTTAATTGGTATGGTTTATAACTATTTGCCGTTTGTTATTTTGCCTTTATATACTACGATGCTCAAACTTGACAAATCACAAATTGAAGCATCAGCAGATTTAGGAGCAAATCCAATTCAAGTTTTCACCAGAAATATTTTGCCTCAATCAATTCCTGGAATTGTTTCTGCTGTAACTATGACTCTTGTTCCTGTCATGTCATCATATGTAATTTCTGATGCGTTAAGTGAAGGCAATATCACCTTAATCGGTAACTCGATTTATATTAATTTCGCAAACTATCAATGGAATAATGGATCATTCATGGCATTTATGCTCTTAATCCTTGTTTTGTTGAGCATGATTATGACAAGAAAAGCTGGCGATAACGAAGCAACTGCGAGGGGTGGATTATGGTAAAGAAAATTTTTGCTAATATATACATCTACTTAATCTTGTTTTTGATGTATCTTCCAATTCTTGTTTTAATTGCTTTTGCTTTTTCTACAAATGATACGATCGCATTTGGCGAAGCATTTAATCCGGGTTTTGATTTATTTATAAATCTATTTTCAGACACAAAAGTAGCTCATGATATTTGGGTCGCGGTCGGAAATACTTTGATTATTGCTATTATCTCTTCACTTGTTAGTGTCCTTCTTGGCACTTTTGGTGCTATCGGAGTCTTCTATATGAAGAAAAGAGGTCAAAAAGCTGTCGAAATCTTAACTCAAATTCCAGTTGTTAATGCTGAAATTGTTATTGCTTTATCACTAACTGTTATGTTTGTTTTTATTGGCACGGTGATATTTAATGGCAAACAAATCTTCAGTTTCTGGACTCTTCTTATTGGCCATGTGGTTTTATCACTCCCATTTGTCTATCTTTCGGTTAAACCAAAACTACAACAAATGGATCCAAATTTGTATGAAGCTGCTCTTGATTTAGGCGCTAAACCATCTCAAGGATTATCTAAGGTTATTATTCCACAGATTATGCCAGGTATTTTCTCTGGTTTCTTATTATCATTAACCTTATCTTTGGATGATTATATTGTTACTGAGTTCACACGCGGACCTGGTTTATTAAGTGGTGATGCTGCAATTGAAACTTTATCAACTTATATTCAAACAAGTCTTAAAAAACACGCAGTTCCAGCCGAACTCCGTCCATTAACTCTTGTAATATTCTTAACCGTATTATTACTTGTTGTTGGTATTAGCCTTTATAAGGCTTACAAACCAAAAGCAAAATCGAGAAGGGAGGTATTCAACAATGAAAAAACAGCTTTATAAACAATTGATTGTTTTTGCTCCCTTATCTTTAGTTGCTTTAATTGGTTTGACTTCATGCAATAATGCTTCTTCGGGTAATGAAAAAGTTGTTCTTCGCGTTCTTAATGCTGCCGATTATATTTATGAATCCGGCGATATAAGCGAAGAAGAACTTGAATGTAATTATTCTCAATATTTATCAGATGATGACATGCTTGATCAATTTGTTTCTTATATGGAAGAGACAAAAGGCGTGTCTATCAGTGTTGTATATGATACATATGACACTAATGAAACAATGTATAACCAAATGAAGACTGGCAAATCTTCATATGATGTTATTGTTGCAAGTGACTACATGGTGCAAAAATTAATTTCGCAAGATTTAATTCAACCATTCCCGGAAGGAGATGCATTTGATTCAATTCGTGATAATATTTCTCCTTATCTTTGGTCATTTTTTGATAATATTCACCCAAAAGACCCTAATACTGATGAATTATTAGCCGATAAAGTTTTATCTTCTTATAGTGCACCTTACATGTGGGGAACAGTTGGCGTTATGTATAACCCTGAATTCTATGCGGATTTAGAGCTTGATGATTGCATAGATTTGTTTTCTTCTTGGGAAGCCCTCTATAGTGAAGAAGCTCATAACTCATATTCGATTAAAGATTCAGTTCGTGATACTTATGCTGTAAGTATTGTTCACGCTTTTTATGAAAGTGAAATCGCACCACTTGAAGAAAAACTAAAAAATGGTGAAATTACGGAAGATAAATTCAATACTTTATTAAATAGTATTTTTAATCGCTGTGACGATGAGACTTTAGAAATTGTCAAACAAGATATGCTGAAATTAAAAGACAATTCCTTTGGTTTTGAAGTTGATAGTGGCAAGACTGATATGATCGAGGGTAAAATTGGCGCTAATGTGGCTTGGAGTGGTGATGCTACTTGGGCTATAACTGAAGCAGAGGCGGAATATGAAAAAGAATTATATTTTTCAATTCCAAAAGAAGGCAGCAATATTTGGTTTGATGCTTTTTGCATTCCAAAGACTAGCAAACATTCAGAATATGCGACCGATTTTATCGATTTTATGTCAAAACCAGAGAACGCTATTCAAAATATGTGGTATGTTGGTTATACTGCAGCAACATCATCAATTGAAGTTTTGGATTACATTTACGAATGCTATGACGTTCGTGGCTCTGTTGGCGCTGAACTCAAAGAGGGAACCGAATATGTTGAATATGATTTATCGTATTTCTTCGATGGTGTAACATCTAATCCTTCCGATTGCGTCCTTTATGCCTATCCTGAAACAATAGGAAGAACTTTGACTGCTCAATTCCCAAAACAAGAAGATTTATCACATCTTTGTGTTATGGATGACTTTGGTCTTCAAAACAAAGCCGTTCTCGATATGTGGGAAAAGGTGAGAACAAATTCTCTTCCAGTATGGGCGATTATTATTTTGTTTGTTGAACTATTAACTGTTGGCGGTTTCTTCATCTATTTATATGTTTCAAAATCATATAAGCGAAAAATGATTAAAGCTCGACGTTTAGAAAGAAATAAATAACAAAAATTAAGAACACAATATTGTGTTCTTTTTTTGGCGAAAAAACGTTTTCAGAGCCAATCAATTGCCTTTCAATTATTATGATTTATAATGAAATTATACAAGGAGGTTTAGAATGAAAAAAATTAGAGTCGTTCAATATGGCTGCGGCAAAATGAGTAAATACATTTTACGCTACTTGCACGAAAAAGGCGCTGAGATCGTTGGTGCTATCGATGTCAATAAGGATATTGTTGGCATGGATGTTGGTGATTTTGCAGGTCTTGGCATGAAACTTGGTGTCAAGATTTCAAATGATGCTGATAAAGTTCTTGATGAATGCGATGCCGACGTTGCCATTGTCACCTTGTTTTCTTTCATGAAGGATATTTATCCTCATGTTGAAAAATGCGTTAGTCGAGGAATTAATGTTATCACTACTTGTGAAGAAGCAATTTATCCTTGGACAACCGATGCTGCTTTGACAAATAAGATTGATGCCTTAGCAAAAGAAAATGGTTGCACTGTTTCAGGTAGTGGCATGCAAGATATCTTCTGGATCAATATGGTATCTCTCGTAATGGGCGGTATGCACAAAGTCAGTAAAATCAAAGGAGCTTATTCATATAATGTTGATGAATATGGTCTTGCTTTAGCAAAAGCTCATGGTGTTGATTTAACTGTCGAACAATTTGAAAAAGAAATTGCTCATCCTGAAGAAGTAATTCCATCATATGCATGGAATGCTGTTGAGGCCATTGCTAATAAATTAGGTTTGACTATTACATCGATTGAACAAAAGAATGTTCCTTATGTAGTTGAAAAAGATTTATTCAGTCATACTTTGGGCAAAACTATTAAAGCCGGAAATTGCATTGGTATGTCTGCTGTTGTAACTGCCAAAACAAGCCAAGGTATTATTATTGAAGAAGAAACAATTGGTAAAGTATACGATGAAGGTGAAGGCGATATGTGCGATTGGAAGATTAGCGGAGAGCCTGACACCACTTTCTCAGTATCAAAACCTGCTACTGTTGAACATACTTGCGCAACAATAGTTAACCGAATTCCATCTTTGATTAATGCTCCAGCCGGTTATGTTACTGCTGATGAACTTGAAGAAATTCATTATTTAACTTATCCAATGGATATGTACCTTTAATTCTTAATAATTTTCTTTAAAGCGCTTTTGAGGATTTAATTTCCTCAAGGCGCTTTTTCTTTGAAAAATTTTGTTGTATGTCTTGTTTATGCAATAATTGTTTGATATAATTTTTCCACCGGTTCCGTAGCCAAGAGGCTAAGGCAATTGACTGCAACTCAATGACCGTCGGTTCAACTCCGACCGGAACCTCCACTTTAAAAATCTTATTTGTTCTTGTTAAAAATAAAAAGATGTTATAAGATAATAAAGCGTTTAAATAAGCGCCTATAGCTCAACTGGATAGAGTGTCAGACTACGAATCTGAAGGTTGCATGTTCGATTCATGTTAGGCGCGCCAGCAACATCGGGATGTAGCGTAGCTTGGTATCGCGTTTGCTTTGGGAGCAAAAGGCCGCTGGTTCAAATCCAGTCATCCCGACCAGCTAAAAGATAATAGATTGGCAGTAAGACCAATCTTTTTTATTTTCCAGTTGTTAAGAAAATAAAATATGTGTATAATTTCTATCGTGTCGAGCATTATTGCTTTTGACTTGCGGGCCTGTAGCTCACCTGGGAGAGCGCCTGATTTGCATTCAGGAGGTAGTCGGTTCGATCCCGATCAGGTCCACCATTTATGGCTGAGTAGCTCAGTTGGCTAGAGCAGTCGGTTCATACCCGGCGTGTCGGGGGTTCAAATCCCTCCTCAGCTACCATAAGGACCATTAGCTCAATTGGTTAGAGCAACTGGCTCATAACCGGCTGGTTCTGGGTTCAAGTCCTAGATGGTCCACCAGACGGAGGATTACCCAAGTGGTTGAAGGGGTCGGTCTTGAAAACCGATAGTAGGTGCAAGCCTAGCTAGAGTTCGAATCTCTAATCCTCCGCCATTAATTAATTCACCTATTGTTGGTGATTTTTTTATTATCATATTCGGGAAATGATGTTCTTCCTTGCTATTGCAAAACCGCTAATTTGGCTGATGACGTCTGCATAAAGGAGATTTTTATGTTCATGTCATTGTTTATCATTTTCTTTGTCGGAATAAGCATTGGATTTTTATTTGAAAAAGTTCATATACCTAAAATTATTTGGTATTTAATATTAGGCGTTTTAATGTCATCGTCTGTCTTAGGAATTATCGATGACACTTTATATTCGGTTTCTTCATATATACGCCAAATTGCACTTGTTATTATTTTAACAAGAAGCGGTTTGTCGTTAGATTTAAAAAAATTAAAAACCATTGGAAGAAGTGCTATTTTAATGTGTTTTGTTCCTGCTTGCTTTGAAATTATCGGGATTACAATTTTTGCGCCTTTATTGCTTGGCATCTCACTTTTTGAAGCAATGTTACTTGGAACCGTAATTGCTGCTGTCTCACCTGCAGTAGTTGTTCCACGTATGATTAAACTTCAAGAAGATGAATTCGTCCAAAATAAAACTATTAGTGAATTAATTATGGCCGGTTCATCTTTTGATGATGTTTTTGTTATTGTTTTGTTTTATTCATTTAAAAATTTAGTAGCAACAAGCGTCTTTTCAATTACTTCTATTCTTATGATTCCTGTCAGTGTTTTGTTAGGAATTTTATTGGGAACAATTGTTGGATTTTTATATGTTCTAATAATGAAAAAAATAGATTTGCCTATATATGTTCATGTTATTTTAGTGTTAGGTCTGTCGTTCGGGATGATAGCTGTTGAGAATCTATTAAAAAACATTATTTCAATATCATCATTGTTAGGAATAATTGCGTTAGCAGTAATTATTCGTATATTTTTTAATGAAAAAGCACTTTTGATTCAAAAAACCTATAATTCATTATGGCAAGGCTTTGAAATATTACTTTTCGCTTTAGTTGGTGCGACTGTTGACATCAAATATGTATTTTCTAGTCAAGGTGCAATCATGATCGGTGTAATATTTATCGGATTAATATTTCGCTCATTGGGTGTATTGTTATGCTTAATTAAAACTAATTATTCAATTAGGGAAAGACTGTATATTATTATTTCGTATCTTCCTAAGGCAACAGTTCAAGCATCAATTGGCGCTATTGCATTATCAGAAGGATTAGCTTGCGGCGATATTATATTAACCGGCGCTGTTATTGCAATTTTAATTACCGCTCCACTTGGTGCGATATTGATGGATAATCTCAAGAAAAAACTTTTGTATTATCGGTTATAAAAAATATTTATATTTGTTATACTACTTGTGTATGAAATATGCGATTGGTTCAAACATAATTATTCGCACAATAAAAAGTGAAGAAAATATCGATAATTTTTTGCATTCTTTCATAAACAATAATTTTGATGGCGATATTCTTAGCGAAGGCGATAAAATTTTAGGCATTGAAGAAGGCGGAAATCTTATTGGAGCTATTTCATTAAAACTCGCTAAGCCATCCATATATTTAGATGCCTTGATATTACCAAAATACGATAATCGTAAGATTGTTACCGATGTATTATTAACAATCGTGAAATATTTGCACAACATCTATAAGCATCGCAACATCATTGTTAAATCAAAGAAAAATGATTATGCTCATAGACAAGTGATTGAATATTTAGGATTTAAACGGGTTGAAATAGATAAAGAAAACGGAATTTATATTTACAATATATTTGTTCCAAATCCAAATAAAGAAAAATAATTGAAATTATAAAAAAAGTGATAGAATATTTCCAAGGAGGAGAAAAAAATGGCAGATTTTATTAAATGGATCGACGGACGTTCAAAACTTGTCAAAATATTATTTTGCTTACCAGTAATTGATATTATCTGGGGTGTTTACAGATTATTATTAGCAATCAAAGATAAAAATTGGGCCCGTTTGGTTCTCGCTATTATCTGGATAGTCATCGCCGGTTATCTCGGATGGTTATTAGATTTAGTTTGTATCATTTTAACAGGCCATATCTTCTGGTTTAGAGACTAATGAAAAAAGCCGATTTATCGGCTTTATTTTTATTTTAGAGGTGTTTTATGAAATT